>JBNJGU010000074.1:0-12229 GCA_051747985.1 Pseudomonadota bacterium
ACTGTTCACGACGCATACCTCCCCGGGACATGCCCGGCCCCATACGCCCACGGCCCTGCCCCTGCATCATGGCACGGCCCATACCACCCATCATCCGGCCATTGCCCAGAGCGTGAAGGAAAGCCACTATGTCCTCTACCTCCTCCTCACCGAGCTGGCTGCCCAACTGATGGGTGCCCATCCTGCGCACGGTCTCTTCCAGCGTTTCCACTGAACCGTCATGCAGGTAGGGTGCCGTTTCTGCCACATTGTGCAAAGAGGGCACCTTGAAAACGTGGCGATCCGATTCACGTCCGGTGCGGGCGAACACTCCGTCATCGGCAGCCGTGGGCCTGCGCAGCTCATCGTAGTACGGCACGACGGCGCCAAGTTTCTGGTAGGAGTTCCCACCCAGATTGATGCCGTTGTGACAGCTGCTGCAGCCCACGGACTGAAACCGCTCCTGGCCACGAATCGCCTGCTCGCTCAACTGCCCTTCCTGACCGTTCAATGTACGCAGGAAAGGCGAGTCGGGCCGGTTGAACATCCTTGTCTCGAAGTAGGCAATGGCGTCACCCAGGTTACGGCGCGTGACGCCATCCGGGTAGAGCGCTTCGAATTGCCGGGCATAGGAAGCATCTTCCTTCAGCATCGCCTCCACATCACTCAGGTCATGCCCCATTTCGATCGGGTTCTCGATCGGCCCCAGTGCCTGTTCGGCGAGGTTCAGGGCCCGACCATCACCGAACTGCCGGAAGTTGTAGGCGGCGTTGAACGTCGTCGGAGAGTTCAGAACCCCCAGCGCACCGCCTATACCTTCGGCCACCGCCAGTCCGTCGCCACCACCGGCCATTCCGGAGTGACAGCTGTTGCAGCCCAACGTTCCGTCGCGCGACAGACGACGTTCGTGATAGAGGTCGAATCCCAATCGCAACCGATCCCGGTCGATGTCGACCAACTCGAAAGCAGGAATCGGCCGAAACGGAGTGTCCGCCAGAGGATGGTCGGCCGCCGCCCCGATCAACGCTGGCTCGCCAAGAGCCTGCCTGAATGCCAGATACGCACTGTCGGACGATGCACCTGCCAGCAGCGGTGACGATAGCGTCACCGCTGCCATCCCCAGCCACTTTGCCCCTGATTTCATGAACAGTCTCCTGCATGGTCGTCATCAGATTCCGGAATGATCAGGCACTACACCTGGATATATCCCCAATGCCTTCATTATGTGTCCCGGAGAGAAAACAGCAACGTGGCATAATGCCGCGCCACACTGGCCATTTGACATACCGGCGGCGGCCGATTACTGTTTCCAGCGCTTCAGGTGTTCCCCCGGGTGGGGGAATGAAACGGGAAGCCGGTGAGAGACCGGCGCTGCCCCCGCAACGGTAAGCAGAGTAATCGTGGCCAGAACCACTGCCTGAAAGGGCGGGAAGGGGTCACGGCACGATCCACGGAGCACCACATTCCGGGGATCCTCTGTCAGCCCGGAGACCGGCCTGAGAGCGATCATCCACAACCGTGCTCGGGTGAGAGCATGAAGGAGTAGTACCGGAATGACCTCTTCCCTGGATCGACGCCAGTGGTTCGCCATTGGCCTGCTGATCGTGATCGTGGCCGCCATGCGGCTGCTCCCCCATCCTGATAACATCACCCCGGTCGGCGCCCTGGGCCTGTTCGCGGGTGCATTGTTGCCCGGCCGCACCGCCTGGCTGCTGCCAATCGGCGCGCTGCTGGTCAGTGATGCCATCGGCGGCTTCTACGCGCTGCCGGCCATGATGCTGGTGTACCTCGGTTTCGCCGGCAGTGCCGTGATCGGCCGTCTGTTGTTGAGCCGGCAACGTACGCCATCCCGGCTGGCCGGCAGCGTGCTGTGTTCGGCGCTGTTCTTCTTCCTGGTATCGAATTTCGCCGCCTGGATGCTCTACTACCCACCCACGTGGTCCGGGCTGATTGAATGCTACGTCAGTGCGATTCCGTATTTCGGCCGCTCGCTGTTCGGAGACGCGCTGTATACCGCATTGTTGTTCTCGGCCTACGCGTTCTTCGAGCGCCATCATGCCGCCAGCGCTCGCCTCGCGCCATGAGGATAGTCTCGCTACTGCCCAGCGCCACCGAGATCGTCTGTGCGCTGGGCAGGGAAGATCAGCTGGTGGGCATCTCGCATAGCTGTGATCATCCACCGACGATCCTGGACCGACCGGTGCTGACCCGCACCGACGTGCCCGTCGAGCAGCCCCAGCAGTCCATCGACGATTTCGTCCGGGACCGGCTGGAGCAGGGTCGGGGACTCTATGAACTGGATATCGAGACCCTGGAACGGCTCGCGCCTGATGTCATCATCAGCCAGACTTTATGTGACATCTGCGCCGTCTCCGGGGATGATGTCTACCGGGCCGTGAACGCCCTGTCCTCGAAACCGACACTGGTCGAACTGGAAGCGGCCACACTGGAAGACATCTACCTGGATATCCTGCGCACTGCCGATGCGCTCGACGCCGGGGGCGAGGGAGACACTCTGGTGGCATCATTGCGCCAACGGGCCGGACAGGTGGCCGGGCGGGCACCCCTGCGGGGGGAACGGGTGCTGTTTCTGGAATGGTTGCAGCCACCGTTTGTCGGCGGCCACTGGATCCCCGATCTGATCGCGCTGGCCGGCGGAAGCAGCGCGCTGGTCCGTTCCGGCGAGCGATCCACCGCCGTGGACTGGACGGCCATCCGGGAGTGCGACCCGGACCGGGTGGTGGTCGCCTGCTGTGGTTATTCCGAAGCTGGATCCCGCGAAGCGCTGAGAACGCTGGAAAACGACCCACGCTGGCAGAGCCTGCGAGCGGTGCGGGAAGGCCGGGTGCGGGTCGGCGACGGAAACGCCCACTTCAGTCGCGCCGGGCCACGGGTGATCGACGGATTGGAGTGGTTGGCCATGCCAACTGATCCGGATCAGGGCTCCTGAACAGTCCAGTCGCTCCTGCTGGCTTCATGCAGACTCTGCCAGTCCTCCGGCGGATTGCCCTGTGCGAGCATTCTACTGAATACAGCGTAAGGGTCCGATTGACTGCCAACGGCGCGCAAAGTCCGTTCATCATTGACCCAGGCATAGATGATGATTTTCGCCCGGGAGTCGTACCGGAAGAACAACCGGAATCGGCGCCCGATTCTGGCCCGCCGCCAGTGCCGGTGCGCTGGACCCAGCGTGTTGCCCTGACGATACTCGTCGCGCCCCGGGTCTCCCGGAACGGCTTCCGGCATCTGACGACTCAATGCACGGAACAGCTTCACAAGGATAATTCCTTACTTTGTCAATTCTGCGTCCCTTCAGCCTCCCGGCTCACAGGTGGCCATGGCATCAGGCACTTCCCGCAACAGCCGAAAGCCCACATCGCTGGAGCGACTGCGGAGTGACAGAGCCGCACGGTGAGAGAACCGCAACGTGTCGAACCCGGTATCCCAGGAGCCGCCCTTGACCACTCCGACACTGCAGCCTCCCCGCACCTCGCGGTAGCAGCTGGCGGTCCACTCCCGGACATTGCCATGCACGTCGTGCAGCCCCAGGGTGTTGGCCGGGAAACGGCCCACGGGAGCCGTACTTTCACCACTCCAGGCACTCTCACACTCCGCGCAGTTGGCACGTAGCTCCCCGGCCTGCTGCCCCTCGACATACTGGCTGACCGGGCTGTCATGGCCGCGCGCCGCCACTTCCCACTCTTCCTCGGTGGGCAGCCGGTAGTCGCCACCAGTCTGTTCGCTCAACCATTGTGCATAGGCCTCGGCCTCTGCCCGGTTGATGCCCACCACCGGCCGTTCATCCCGGCCCCAGTCCAGATCATGCGGCACCCTGCCCCCGGTTGCGGCGGTGAATCGATCGAATTCCCGGAACGTGACTTCATGGCGGGCCATGGAGAAGGGCGCCAGACAGACCTGCCGCACCGGGTTGTCGCGGATGTTGAGCAGAAACGAGCCGATCTCGTGGAGCCCGCCGTCCACCCGGACCATGTCCGGTTCAGGCACGGTCGCGCCTGCTCCCGGATCGGCCGGGCCCGGCACTTGCGCCGGCGCTGTCGAGGTGACCAGCAGAAACAGAGTCAGGGCCCAGGCGCGGCTCATCCGTCCGTGTTCCTGCAGCGGTGGGCCACCCAGGCGGAGTCCTGAATCAGCTCCGGTTCCCACTCGCAGTCTTCTCGTTCAGGGAGCGGGGCGAACGGCCGGAATAGTTCACTTTCCTGCACCGTGAAGGTGACCAGATAATGACCGTTGACGCGAACGTTGTAGTCGCCCGCTTCGAGGCCGCGGGTGTCCAGTGGAATCGACAGATCAAAGGGAACCAGCGCCTGGGTACAGGCAACGCCATCCGGGTCTCGCAGCCACTCGTTAATGGCGTAGTAGACGAACAGCTCGATGGTATCTCCCTCCACGCGTTGGGTGACCCGACCGATTTCCGGGCAACCATTCGGAAAGGTGCCCGAGAGATTGACATTGCGCTGGACAATGGGGTGTCCCGTTGCTGACATGCCGAACGACTCCACGTACTCGCTGTCCAGCAGGACCCCTTCTTCCAACCGGGCGACGACCCAGCCTCCATTGCCATCCGGTTCCAGGACGACATCCTGGAAGCGCCCGGGCTGGCCGTCCACCTCCACCACCGGCACCGTCAGCGTCCGGGTCTGCTCGTCGTAGACCGGCGTATCGGCCCGGACAGCCCCCATCCAAAGCATGAGCAGACAACCGTATCCGAAATATACACTTTTTCTCATTGCAGCATCCTCGCCATATGGGTCCATTTCCTGTCCGATCGTACCGAACGCCACCGGCCGGGTGGAGCCGATTGCGACAGACGGCCCACCCCATCCGATCAACAGGCCCGATTGGCTCCACACCCCGGTCACGTTGCATAATACCGCTGTTGTAACCGAAATGGACCCGCCATGCGAATCCCCCGCGTTTTCATTGCACAGCCCCTGCAGCTGCAACAACCCCTGGAACTGTCGGGTGACAGCGCCCATTATATCGGCACCGTGCTGCGTCTGAAGGCGGGCAGTACAGTGGCCCTGTTCAACGGGGACGACGGTGAATACCTGGCCGACCTGCAGGAGGTCTCGAAGAAACGTGCCCTGCTGCTGCCCACCGAAGCCGTCGACAACCGGGCAGACCCGGCCCTGCCCATCCACATCGGCATCGGCCTGTCGCGTGGCGACCGCATGGATATCGTCATCCAGAAGAGCACGGAACTCGGCGCCAGTCGAGTCACACCACTGTTCACGGAACGCTGCGAGGTGAAACTGGACGACAGGCGGGCCGCGAAACGCCAGGCCCACTGGCAGAAGGTCGCGATCTCCGCCACCGAGCAGAGCGGACGCTGCCGGGTCCCGGTCATCGAGTCGCCACTTTCCATGACGGAATGGCTACGGCAGTCGCATGACGGTTGCCGCCTGGTGCTGGACCCGTATGCCGAAACGCGCCTGACATTGCCACCGGATCACGGCAACAGTCCGGTGACGCTGCTCAGCGGGCCGGAAGGCGGGCTCACGGAAGAGGAAGTCCGGGCCGCCGCCGGGCAGGGGTTCACTCCCATGACGCTGGGGCCCCGCATCCTGCGCACGGAGACGGCGCCGCTGGCGGCAGTCAGTATTCTGCAGTATCTGGCCGGGGATTTCTGATGGTTGGCCTTGAAATGGAATTACAATCAATCACGCTGATCCTGAGGCCGTATTCGTGGCCCTGCCTGAATGGGCCCGGCCGACGGCACATGACGGAGGATGCGGTCCCCTGGCACTCCCGGCGGCAGGTACTGCTCCAGGTTGTCGAACACCAACGATGGAACCTGCACTGATCAGCACCAGTGCTTGCGGGAACGAGATGGCAAAGCGGCTGTGCAATAGCAATTTTTGCTATAAACTTGCACAAAATGGAAGTATATTACAACTATGCAGACACTGACACAGCTGCTCATCGATGGCGGCTACCGCGACCGTATCGTCACCGACCGCCAGGTGGCTCGCAGGCTGGCTTCCAGTCCGGCGGCACGACATGGTCTGGTCAATCGTGCGCTGAAGGCCGGTGAACTGATCCGGATCCAGCGCGGGCTGTATGTATTGGCCGACAGGTTGCGACAGCATCCGGTGCACCCGTTTCATGTGGCCCAGCACCTTCAACCGGGCAGTCATGTATCGCTGGAAACCGCCCTGTCATGGCATGGGTGGATTCCGGAGAGGGTCAGGGAATGCACTTCCGTGACGCCCACGGGCCGGTCACGAAGCCTGGTGCATCCTGTACTCGGGCGCTTCACTTTCATTCCATTGGCCGTACACCACGAATACCGGCTCGCCGGGGTGGAACGGCGTACTATGAACGGACAGGCTGCCCTGATTGCCTCGCCCACGCGGGCGCTCCTGGACCTGGCCTGTTTCCGCAAATGGACCTGGCAGGGCCGGGACTGGCTACACGACCACCTGCGGATCGACGAAGAGCAGCTGGCCAGCATCCGGGACGAGGTATTGCAGGAACTGTCCAGAGTATATAAACACAACAGAATGCAGGCCTTCATCAAGGGGATGAAGCGCGAGGTCATTGCATGATCGACATCATACGGCAGCGTCTGCAACGCCGCGGGCCGGTCGACGAGAACGAGTCCCGGCATATACTCAAGGAGGTTCTGCAGGAACTGGCTCTGTATGGTCTGTGGCGTTCCGGGTTCTTCGAGATTGCAGCCTTTCAGGGCGGCACCTGCCTGCGTATTCTTAACGGCCTGTCCCGGTTTTCTGAAGACCTGGATTTCATATTGAAGGAGCCGGATCCGCGTTTCGACTGGTCAATCTACTGTGACACCCTGCACGAGCAACTGACGCAGTTCGGCTTGAGCGCTGAAGTAAAGCCATCCGGTCGTCTGGACCGAACCGTACGCGCCGCGATGATCAAAGAGGATTCCATCGTCAATCAGCTCGATATTACCCTGGACGATTCCCCTGCCAGAAAAATCCGGATCAAGCTGGAAATTGATGTGCATCCCCCCAAAGGATCCGGCTTTGAGTACAGCTATCTGGACTTCCCGCTGGATTTCGAAGTCTGCCACCAGGACCTGGCCAGTAATTTTGCGTTGAAGCTCCATGCTCTGCTTTGCCGGCCCTGGGTCAAGGGCAGGGACTGGTTCGATTTCAATTGGTATATCCGACAGAGGATAAAGCCGAACCTGCCACTGCTGGAAAACGCGCTGGCGCAGACTGGACCATGGGCCAGCGTCGCCCCCCGCGTCGATATCCAGTGGGTGGGCATTGCCCTGCGGCAACGCATTGAAGAGATTGACTGGCGTGAGGCAAAAATGGACGTGCGTCGATTCCTGGCCACGCAGGAGCTCCCCGGCCTGGACCTGTGGAATGCACGTTTTTTTATGGCACGAACCGACACACTGGAGAGCTACCATGACCTCTGATGGAAGCCGGGACGCCGATGTATGGGGCAGGCAGGCCACCCTCCTGGCCCGGCGCGGTGACTGGGACAATGCCGCCCGGGCATTCGAGCGCGTGATCGCACTGGCTCCGGAAGACCGTCGCGGCTGGGAAGGACTGGCCCGCGCGCGCTTCGCACAGCAGGATCTGGAGAATGGCCGCCGACTGGCTGGCGAAATGCAGGCCCGATTTCCGGACAGTGCTTTTCCGTATCTGCTCGCCGGTCATCTGCACAAGGCGTACGGGGAAACCGATGCCGCCATCAAGGCCTACCGCGCAGCCCTGGAGCGAGAACCCGGCAATGGCGAAGCCCTGTTCGGACTGGTCGAGCTGGCGGTGCCGGAGCCGCATGATCCGCTGGCGCGGCAGGCCGTGGAGACAGCCGATGACGACAATGCGGCAGTGGCCGACCGGATCAACGCCGGTTTCGCGGCCGGCCGCATTCTGGATCGCGCCGGGCAGTACGAGGAAGCGTTCACCCGGTTCCGTCACACCAACGATCTTGCCCGGAGGGATCTCGCACGACAGGACATCGTCTACCGGCCGGAACAGCGCGAACAGGCAATCGACCGCCGGATCCGTCGGTACCCCGCCTCATCATTCGAGACGCAACTTCCGCCGCTACCCATCGATCTGACCCCGATCTTCGTGATCGGCATGCCCCGTTCCGGTACCACCCTGATCGAACAGATCCTGGCCAGTCACCCGGAGGTCGAAGCCGCCGGTGAGCTCACCGCGGCCCATGAGTGTGAGTCCCGGTTCCTTGAAGCCCGGAAGAAAGCCGGTCTCGGTGGCCCGGTCAATCCGGCCAATACAGAGGAGGCCAGATTGCTGGAGGATGCCCGCGAGCAGTATGTGGACGCCCTGTTCGAGCGCGACCTGGACGGCCCGTGGATTGTCGACAAGATGCCCGCCAACTTCGAACTCGCCGGCTTCCTGCGCCTGCTGTTCCCCGATGCACCCATTCTGCACAGCGCCCGCGACCCGCGCGCCACGGGATTTTCGCTGTACAGCGCCAATTTCGGCGGTCACGAACCCTACTACCACAATCTGGATCACCTGGCGCACTACTACCAACAGTACCGGCGCATCATGGCTCACTGGCAGACCACATTGCCCGGCACCCTGACTGACGTCATCTACGAAGAACTGGTCACCAACCCGGAAGCACGGATTCCGGCATTGCTGGAAGCGGCGGGGCTCCCTCCACATGATGAATGCCTGGATTTCCATCTGACAAAACGCCCGGTGTTGACCGCAAGCCACGCCCAGGTCCGCCAACCCGTCTATCGCGCGGCGATTGACCACTGGAAGCACTACGAACCGTGGTTGGGGCCGCTTGTTACACTAAATGAACGAGCACACCAGTAGCCCGCCTGTCGTGGCCCACCCTATCCACTGCCACTACCCGTCAAGAATCGGGGAAAGTACCTCCACCAAGGGCTGCAGCTGCCTTTCATAATTCCGCCACCGCTGCATGGAGCCTTTGTATATGGGCTGCCGCACCTGCCAACGGCTCGGCGTCCGCACCGCCCGCTGCGTTTCATGGAACGACAGGCAGCCATCTTCCCACGGCAGGCCACAGTGATCGATCAGTGCCCGTACCGTCGGCTCTGTGTCCTTGATCAGGGTCTCGTACTGCAGATCAAAAATCTCCACCGGCAATACCTCATGCCAGTGCTTCATCAGGCGATGGTAGTCCAGATAGTACCGACCCAGGGTATCCAGACGGTTGGCGAAACGGATCTGATCGGCGAAGCTGGTGAAGTAACAGGACAGGCAATTGTCCAGCGGATGACGCCGACAGTGAATGATGCGCGCATTGGGAAACAGCAGCGCGATCACACCGAGGTGCATGAAATTGAACGGCAGCTTGTCCGTGACACGTGACGCGATTTCTGACACCCGATCCAGATCCTGCAGATAACGGTTCGCCATCGTGACCAGGCCCTGCCGGTCCACCGACTTCAGTCCGCGCGGATACGGCTCACCCGTGGCGGACAGTTCCTGTGTCTGGTAGCTGACCTTCAACAGCGAAGACAGCTCACCACCGGCATCCACCTGTGAGTGACTGGCCAGAATCTGCTCGGTCAGGGTGGTGCCAGAACGGGGCATGCCCACCACGAAGATCGGGCGTTCCGAGTCGATACCGGAATTCTGTGCGGAGGCGAAAAACTCTGGCGTCAGTTCTTCGATCAGGGCATCGATCGCACGCGTGTAGCCGTCACTGTCGAACGGCTCGCGCCGGGCCAGCACTTCATAGCCGCGCTGCAGATGCTCGAAGGCCTCGTCAAACTGTTTCTGGCGGTCATGGAAATACCCCAGGGCGATGTTGAGGCGCACGCGGCCATCCTCTTTGGTCGAGGGACTGTCCGCCAGCTTCCGCGCCCGTTCGACCTGCTCCGGCTCCGGGTTGCCTTCCCGCAGCTGCAGCAGACGGGCCAGCGCCAGGGCGCTGTCGGGCTCGCGGCGCAGAATGGACAGATACTGCATCCGTGCCTGGCGGAATCTGCCATTGGACTCATACGCATCCCCGAGACCCAGGCGGATACGCGGATCATCCGGTGCCAGCTTCACGGCCTGATTATAGGTACTGATGGCCTCGTCGACCTCGCTCATGCGATTCTGTGTGTCGGCCAACGCGTACAGGACGGATACCGCCTTCGGTTTCAGTGCCACCAACCGCTCCAGTAGCGGTTTTGCCTGGGCGAAGCGGCCCAGTTTGCGCAGCGCCTGGGCCATGTTGTTCAGTGCGTCGGGATGCTCGGGGGCCAGTTTCAGTGCCTGCTCGAAAGCGGGCAGGGCGTCTTCCGTGCGATCCAGTCGCATCCGTACCATGCCCAGGTCGCTCCAGGTGTTGGCCTGATCCGGGTCCCGCTCCGAGGAACGCAGCAACAGTTTCTCCGCCTCGGCCGGCTGTCCCAGCTGGAACTGCGCCAGCCCCAGATAGTGCAGCGCCTCGGGGTCATCCGGTTGCTGTTTCAGTACAGAGGCATAACGGGCGGCGGCGCCACGGACATCGCCGCGACGCTGCAGGGCGATGCCTTCTCGGATCCGGGGATTGTCGGGCAACATACGGAGCAGTCCTGTGTTCGGGAAAATCGGGTGATATCCGTATGTTATCATCTCCGGCAATGGTAAACCGGACATCCGGTCCACACTGGCAGAGAGGTATCGCACGTGAACCGAGGATTGAAACAGACGATGAAGCACCGTTGCCTGACGCTGACCGCGGCCGCGCTGGGCACGGTACTGCTGCAGGGCAATGCCTGGGCCAGCTATGGTTACTATGTAGGCAAGAATCTGACCGCCGACGGCACCGTGCTGATCGGCGGCACCGGGGAGGAGCCTTCCAGCCACTGGCTGGAGATCGTACCACGCCGGCCCCATGAACCGGGCAGCATGATCACGGTCGGGGCCACGCCGGAAGCGCGCCTGCCCGCAACGCTGTCCGAGGTGCCGCAGGTACGCGAGACTTTCCGTTACATCACCATGAACTACAGCAGTTATGCCGGCTTTCCGGCGCCGATCACCAACGGCGGTCTGAACGAGCACCAGGTGGCGATCCGCGACATCTGGTCCACGTCCCGCCCCGAACTGATAGAAATGACACCCGACGACCAGACTGGCCCCAACTACAGCGATCTGGCCCGTATTGCGCTGGAGCGGGCCACCACGGCGCGCGAGGCGGTGGAGATCATCGGCGGACTGGTCAATGAATACGGTTACACCACCTATGGCGGCAACTCCCACCTCATCGCCGACGAGAACGAGGGCTGGGTGGTGATCCAGTACGCCGGGGGGCAGGGCCTGTGGGCCGCCGAGCGCCTGGGTCCCGATGACGTGCGGGTCAATTATCCGGGCTACATCGAGGAAGTGCCCGCGGACTTCATGGACAACCCGGACTACATGGCCTCGCCGAACTTCTACGAGTTTGCCATTGATCAGGGCTGGTATGACCCCGCCTCCGACGAAGCGATGAATGCCGATGAAGTCTACGGCAGCCTCGCCGGAGACAGTCGACACCCGGGCTCGAAGTTCGTGTCGCCGGCCGATGTCGAGCAGGAACTGCGCGACATGGCACCGGTCACGATGGAAGCATTCATGGCCCTGGTACGCGACCCGCGTATCGCCGACGATCATGCCGGATACGGCCAGGTGGCCAGCCTGCGCGATGACCTGGAAGATCCCGCGCTGGGCCTGCTCTGGGTCGCCCCGACCGGATCGGTGACCGCGCCGTTCGTGCCCTGGTGGATCGGCACACAGAGTGTGCCGGCCGAGTACGGTCTGCACCGCTACCTGACCGAAGGCGCCGCGCCCACGTTCATCAATCCGGACTTCCAGTTACAGGAAGCCACCGAGTTTGCCGGTCGCACCTTCAAGCGCCTGATGTACTACACCTGCGCCCGTCCGGAAGAGCAACTGGACCGTGTCCAGTCCACCTTCACCGCCTTCGAGGCCGACATGCTGGAACAGATCCCGCGCATCGAGCGCCTGGCCCTGCTGGGCCTTGAAGAGGACCGCGCCATGGGCGAGGAACTGCTGACCTGGTACAGCCACGGCCGGGCCACGGAAGCGCTTGAACTGGGAGGCGACCTGCTGGCCGGTATCGAGGCGGAGATGAAGACCCGTTATGGCATCCCGGCACCGCCGATGGACGGGGACATCAATGCCGGGGGGATGGCGGTGAGCTGTCTGGTCGGGGCCGATCCGGATCGGCGGCCCGATCAACAGTAGACTCGGTACTCCGAGGTGTCGCGGTAGCCGGCGTGATCTCGCGAGCCGGCGGCGGAGCGCCTCTCGCGAATCACGCC
>JBNJGU010000075.1:0-12191 GCA_051747985.1 Pseudomonadota bacterium
CGCCGCCCGGGCCTTCTGGGCAATCCGCGCGATCAGTTCCTCGACCTTCTTTCCCACCACCATCATCATGTCGGCGAGCTCATCGACCACGACCACGATATTCGGCAATGGTGCCAGTTCCGGAGCCACCTGATCATCCTGCAGCTGTGTCGGGTCGGGCTGCCAGACCGGATCGATGATCGGTTCCCCGGCCTTCTTCGCGTCCCGCACCTTCTTGTTATAGCCGGCGAGATTCCGCACGCCCAGGGCGGACATCAGCTTGTAACGTCGCTCCATCTCGGCCACGCACCAGCGCAGTCCATTGGCGGCGTCCTTCATGTCGGTGATGACCGGCGTCAACAGATGGGGAATGTCGTCATAGACCGACAGCTCCAGCATCTTCGGATCGATCATGATCATCCGCACGTCGTCCGGGGAGGACTTGAACAGCAGACTGAGGATCATGGCGTTGATGCCCACCGACTTGCCCGAACCGGTGGTGCCCGCCACCAGCAGGTGAGGCATCTTGCCCAGGTCGACGATCACCGGTTTACCCACGATATCGTGACCCAGCGCCATGCTCAGGGCAGACTGGGACTTGTCGAATTCGGACGACGCCAGCACTTCGCTGAGCAGGATCATTTCCCGCTGCTCATTGGGGATCTCGATACCGATGACCGTCTTGCCCGGAATCACTTCGACCACCCGCACACTCACCACCGCCAGTGATCTGGCCAGGTCCCTGCCCAGCGCTGTGATCCGGCTGGCCTTGACCCCGGGAGCCGGCTGCACCTCGAACCGGGTGATCACCGGTCCGGGATTGACCGCCGTGACTTCGACTTCAATGCCAAAATCCTTCAGCTTCAATTCCAGCAGTCGTGACATGGCCTCCAGAGACTCTTCTGAATAGCCTTTCTCCCGGTTGCCCTTGCGGCCGTCCAGCAGGCCGATGGCCGGCAGCCCTTCGGTGACCGAAGGCTCGAACAGCGTGCCCTGCTTCTCTTTCTGTACCCGTTCCCCGGCCGGAATGGATGGTAGCGTCGGTTCGATCCTGGGGGGTTTACGCTTCTTCTGTTTCTCTACATGCCGGGTCAGGTTCTGGCGCCGCTTCTCCACCACCCGGCGACTTTCGCGTTTTTCCCTGTATTGATCACGCCAGCGATCCAGGCGTGACACGCCCTCTTCCCACAACCACAACGTCCAGTAGCCGGTCCTGTCGATAACCCGCATCCACGAGATGTCGAAGGTGATCGTCATGCCGAACAGGAATACCGCCAGGAACAACAATGTGCTGCCCGGTAGCGCCAGGATCGGCAATGCGGTATCGGCCATGATTTCCCCGATATAACCGCCGGCGGGCCAGGTGATGCTGTCCGGCAGGGCAAAGTGCAGCGTGGCCAGCGCGCATCCACCAATGGCGAACAACAGCGTGCCGGTGATCTTCAGCATCCACAGTGTCACCGCGGATTCATCGTCTTTCCCGTCGTCACGGTCACGGAACAGGCTGATCAGTTTCAGTCCCAGTGCCAGGGGAAACAGATAGGCGAAATAGCCGAACAGATGTAAAAGGACATCGGCCAGCCAGGCCCCCATGTGTCCGACCAGATTTTCCACGCGCCCGCCGTCGCCGGTGGTGGTGAAACCGGGGTCCCCGGGAGAATAGCTTACCAGTGCCATCAACAGAAACAGGCCCATCAGGGCCGATCCGATAAGCGCTCCCTCACGTAACAGACGCTGCGGAAGACCCGTTCCGGCCGCATTGGACCCCGTCTGTTTTACTGATTTGTTTTTCAACTTGTTCAACCGTTTACGTCGACTATTTCAGCTTGATTCAAGAATATAGGGGAAGAGTATCATACCGGCGCGGAGCTTGCAGCGGAATATCTCCCGGGCAATCGTGTTACCATTCGGCACCCGTTTTCAGACAACATAACCGGAATCCAGTCACAAGGAAAGCCAAGCCATGAGCGACATCCAGCATCACCGTCTCATCATTCTCGGCTCTGGACCGGCGGGCTACACCGCCGCCATCTATGCAGCACGCGCCAATCTCGATCCCGTGGTCATCACGGGCATGGAACAGGGTGGCCAGCTGACCACCACCACTGATGTGGACAACTGGCCCGGCGACGTCGAGGGCCTTCAGGGTCCGGACCTGATGGTGCGCATGCAGAAGCATGCCGAGCGTTTCAATACCCGGATCATTTTCGACCATATCAATCAAAGTGACCTGTCACAGCGTCCTTTCCGGCTGCAGGGCGACAATGGTGTCTATACCTGTGATGCCCTGATCATCGCCACCGGTGCGTCGGCCCGCTACCTGGGTCTGCCTTCCGAGGAAGCCTTCATGGGCAAGGGGGTCAGTGCCTGCGCCACCTGTGACGGATTCTTCTACCGCAACAAACCGGTTGCCGTGGTCGGCGGTGGAAACACGGCGGTCGAGGAAGCCCTGTACCTGTCCAACATCGCATCCACGGTCACGCTGATCCACCGCCGCGACAGTCTGCGGGCGGAAAAGATTCTGCAGGACAAGCTGTTCGATCGTGTCGAGAACGGCAATGTCGATATCATCTGGGATCACCAGCTGGACGAGGTGCTGGGTGACGACATGGGTGTCACCGGGATCCGCATCGCTCATACGAAAACGGAAGACACCCGGGAACTGACGGTGGACGGAGTGTTCATCGCCATCGGCCATAACCCCAACACATCGATTTTCGAAGGACAGCTGGAGATGCAGAACGGCTGGCTGAAGATTCACAGCGGTACCGACGGCAATGCCACCCGGACCAGCATTGACGGGGTCTTCGCGGCCGGCGACGTGGCCGATCACGTCTACCGCCAGGCCGTGACATCCGCCGGTTTCGGTTGCATGGCCGCCCTGGATGCCGAGAAGTTCCTGGATCAGTAGCATCGACCCGGTTCCCTGACCTCCCATGCTTCCCATCAGCTGGCTCAGCGAGCATGATCTGCATTTCCCGCCCATCGAGCAGGCACTGTCCGACCCGGATGGCCTGCTCGCCGTCGGAGGTGACCTGCATCCCGACCGGTTGATGGCAGCCTATCATGAGGGCATATTCCCGTGGTACGAAGCCGGCGGCCCCATTCTCTGGTGGTCGCCCGATCCGAGGATGGTCCTGGCCCCGGAAGATGTACATCTGTCCCGCAGTCTGCGCCGACAGCTACGTCGAGAAACCTGTACGGTCACCATGGATACGGATTTTTCCGGTGTGATCCGTCAATGCGCCGGTCTGCGCGAGCACCGCGAAGGCACATGGATTACGCGGGAAATGCAGCAGGCCTATATCCGGTTACATGAACTGGGCCACGCCCATTCCGTGGAAGTGACGCGACAGGGCCGTCTGGTGGGCGGACTGTATGGCGTCAGCATCGGTCCGCTGTTTTTCGGCGAGTCCATGTTCGCCCTCGAGGACAACGCCTCCAAGATCGCCTTCATCGCCCTGGCCAGACAGCTGCAACAATGGCGATTCCGGTTGATCGACTGCCAGATGCCGACGCCCCATCTTGCACGGCTGGGCGCGCATCCCATGTCCAGGAGTACATTCAAGCACTGGTTATGGAAATACAGGAATGAGCCCGGCCGTGTCGGACGATGGCGGTTCGAGCTGTCCCCGCCCTTGCTGACCGATTGAACATGCATTGGCGGCAATACTTTGCCAAACTGCTTCAATTGAGGCAAAATGCGCGCTTCAACTGCGAGCGGCACGAATTCCCACAACACTACAAGGTAACGAGTGAATGGCGAAAGAAGACCAGATCGAAATGGAAGGAGAAGTCATCGACACCCTTCCCAACACCATGTTCCGCGTCAAGCTGGAGAATGGCCATGTGGTCACCGCACACATCTCCGGCAAGATGCGAAAGCACTACATCCGCATTCTCACCGGAGACAAGGTCAAGGTGGAACTGACACCCTATGACCTGACCAAGGGCCGCATCACCTACCGCGCGCGCAACTGATTCTCCGGCGGACTCAGCTGTCCGCCTCGCTGAGCTGCCGCCCGGCGGCCTTGTTACCCTTCGGGGTCACTTCCAGAGCGATGTCATCCGCCTTCACGGTGACCTGCACGTCGCCTCCATCGCTGAGCTGGCCGAACAGGATTTCCTCCGCCAGGGCTTTCTTGAGCTTGTCCTGGATCAGTCGGGCCATGGGGCGAGCGCCCATCGACTCATTGTAGCCATGTTCGACGAACCACTCCCGGGCCGCCTCGTCCACCCGGATGGTGACCTTCTTGCTGTCGAGCTGCACCTGCAATTCGACCAGGAACTTGTCGACCACGGTTCTGATGGTCTCAGGCTGCAGCGGACCGAACTGCACCGTGGCATCGAGCCGGTTGCGGAACTCCGGAGTGAAAGTGCGCCGGATGGCTTCCGAGCCGTCATGGGCCTTGTTCTGCTTTGTGAAGCCGATGGACGGCTTCGACATCTCCGAGGCCCCCGCATTGGTGGTCATGATCAGTATCACATTACGGAAATCCGCCTTGCGCCCGTTGTTGTCGGTCAGCGTGCCATGATCCATGACCTGCAGCAGGATATTGAACACGTCCGGATGCGCCTTCTCGATTTCGTCCAGCAGTAACACGCAATGCGGATTCTTGGTCACCGCCTCGGTAAGCAGTCCGCCCTGGTCATAGCCGACATAGCCCGGAGGGGCGCCGATCAGCCGGGATACCGTGTGGCGCTCCATGTACTCCGACATGTCGAAGCGGAGCAGTTCGATCCCCATGATCCTGGCCAGCTGGCGGCTGACCTCGGTCTTGCCGACACCGGTGGGACCGGCGAAGAGATAGGAACCGATGGGTTTTTCCGGATTACCCAGGCCGGCTCTCGACAGCTTGATGGCGGCGCCGAGCTGACCGATGGCCTCATCCTGGCCGAACACGACCATCCGCAGATTGGACTCCAGGCTCTTCAGTGCTTCCATGTCGGAGGTGCTGACCTGCTTCGGAGGAATACGGGCGATGGCGGCGACGATCTTCTCCATATCCGCGGCCTGGATCAGCTTCTTGCGCCGGCTTTCCGGCTGCAACCGCTGGAAGGCACCGGCCTCGTCCACGACATCAATCGCCTTGTCCGGCATGAACCGGTCATTGATGTAGCGACCGGCCAGCTCGGATGCCACGCGCAGGGCGTTGTCACTGTAGCGAAGCTCGTGATGCTCCTCGAATCGGGGCTTCAGCCCCTTCAGGATCCGGTATGTGGTTTCCACATCCGGCTCATCCACATCGATTTTCTGGAACCGACGGGACAGCGCTCGATCCTTCTCGAAAATTCCGCGATATTCCTGGTAGGTCGTCGAGCCGACGCATTTCAGCTCGCCCGAGGTGAGAATCGGCTTGAGCAGATTCGAGGCATCCATGACTCCGCCCGACGCCGCGCCGGCACCGATGATTGTATGGATCTCATCAATGAACAGGATGGACTCGGGCTGTTTGCGCAATTCACTGATCAGCGCCTTGAAACGTTTCTCGAAATCCCCCCGGTACTTGGTCCCGGCCAGCAGCCCTCCCATGTCCAGGGAATAGATCACGCTGTTGGCCAGGATCTCCGGTACCTGACCTTCAACGATCTGACGGGCCAGCCCTTCAACGACAGCCGTCTTGCCCACGCCGGACTCCCCCACCAGCAACGGGTTGTTCTTGCGGCGCCGCGACAGGACCTGGATCAACCGCAGAACCTCCTTTTCCCGTCCGATCAACGGGTCGATACGGCCCTGCCGCGCCTGTTCGTTCAGATTGGTGGCATAGGATTCCAGCGCGCCGGCCTGGCGCTCGCCACCCTCCATCTCGGCCTCGGCATCCTGGCCGACTCCCGTCTGTGGATCTTCCTCACCATGGACGCGCGAGATGCCGTGGCTGATGTAGTTGACCACATCGATTCGCGCCACGCCCTGCAAGCCCAGCAGATAGACCGCGTGGCTTTCCTGTTCACTGAAGATCGCCACCAGTACGTTGGCGCCACTGACCTCGCGCTTGCCGGAAGACTGCACATGGAACACCGCCCGTTGCAGGACTCTCTGGAAGCCCAGTGTCGGCTGGGTATCGCGGTCGGTCTGCTCCTCCGGAATCAGCGGGGTGGTCTGCTCGATGAAGTCCTCGAGTTCAGCCCGCAGCCGGTGCAGATCCAGGCCACAGTTGAGCAGCACGTCGGCGGCCGCGTCATTGTCCAGCAATGCCAGCAGCAGATGTTCCACCGTCATGAACTCGTGTCGCCTGCGGCGTGCAGCCGCGAAAGCGCCGTTCAGGGTGATTTCCAGATCTTTACTCAACATGGGCTCTGTACTCCGGTACGTCGGCTTGGCATGGCGGTGCAGGGCTCAACTCTCGACCTCTACATTACATAACAGGGGCTGCTCGTGTTCACGGGAATAGGCATTGACCTGCTCGGCCCGGGTCTCCGCCACATCCCGTGTATAGACGCCGCAGACCGCCTTGCCGCGGGTATGCACGGCCAACATGATCTGCGTCGCCTTCTCCATGTCCATGGCAAAGAATGTACACAGTACATCCACCACGAAATCCATGGGGGTATAGTCATCATTATGCAAGACCACCTTGTACAAAGGCGGCCTGGCCACCTTGGGTTTCGAGGCCTCCGTGGTCAGGGAATCGTCCTGACCGGGTTGTCCGGCGCCATCATCCTGGCCGGGATCCGAGCCCCGGATGATCGGAAATCTGTCAGTCATTTCACTCACTATACTGCCAATGTCCTCTACGGGATGGAAGTGCCATTGTACCCTGCCGCCGGTCTGGCGACACAAGTATTCCTCTGGCAGTAAACCCGGCGTAGCGGCAGAATCTTCCCGGATGGCCTGATGGGCGTAATATCGTGTTGATTTCAACATTTGAATTGTTGCAGAATGTTTCAGACGATCATTTACAGATCGTCAACAGAATAACAATTAGAAGTAATGAGGGAGTATCCGTATGAGCACGGGGCAAGTGAAATGGTTCAATAATGCCAAAGGCTTTGGTTTCATTCTTCCCGACGGCGGTGGCGCTGATCTGTTTGTTCATTATTCGGCCATCTGGATGGATGGCTACAAGACATTGAAAGCCGGCCAGGCCGTGACTTTCGATACGGTGGAAGGCCCCAAGGGACTGCACGCGGCCAACATCCGACCGGTAGAGGATGCCAGTCAATCCGGTTCCGGCGACGAAGACGAACAACCCCGCACGGCGAGCGGCGGAAACCGGGCAAACGGTCCGGCCGAAGCCGCAACACACAGCCTGGCGGCCCGGTCCGGGAATTCCCAGGATCAGTACTGACGGAAATCACCGGCTGTCGGTACGCTGAGAGCCGGTGATTTCATGGCACGTATACTGCTGTTCAACAAGCCTTTTCAGGTGCTGTCGCAGTTCACCGACGGCAATGGCCGCGCGACGCTGGCTGATCATATCGATGAGCCCGGTTTCTATGCGGCCGGCCGACTGGATCGTGACTCCGAGGGGCTGCTGTTGTTGACCGACTGCGGGCGCACGCAACAGCGCATTGCCGATCCCCGATTCAAACTGGGCAAGACCTACTGGGCCCAGGTGGAGGGGGACATCGATGAAACGGCCCTGCGGACGCTCCGCGCCGGTGTGCAACTGAAGGACGGACTGACCCGCCCGGCCCGGGTCAGACGGCTTGATCCGCCATTTCTCTGGCCCCGTCATCCGCCGATCCGTGAGCGACGGCACATCCCGACGTCGTGGATCGAGATCATCCTGTACGAAGGCCGTAATCGTCAGGTGCGGCGTATGACCGCCGCCACCGGCTTTCCCACGCTTCGCCTGGTACGTGTACAGATCGGTGAATTCCGCCTTGACGGCCTGCAACCCGGCGAAAGCCGTATGATCACCGCTTCCGTGTAGCCAGACTCCAGCGCCGGACCGCTTCGTGGTCGGTATCATGGCTCTCCACCCATTCAGTGTGCTCGCCACGCTGCTGTTTTTTCCAGAACGGCGCCTGTGTCTTCAGGTAGTCCATCATGAAACAGGCCGCCTCAAACGCGGCCGCCCGATGCGCACTGGCCGTACCGACGAAAACGATACGCTCGCCCCCATGCAGTTCACCCACCCGGTGGATGATCCGGCAGGCCTGCAGGGGCCAGCGTTCCTCGGCCTGCACCGCGATCTTTTGCAGCGCCTTTTCCGTCATGCCCGGGTAATGTTCAAGCGTCAGGCTCTGCACCGCGGGTTCATCGCGACCCGCGTCATCGTAGAACTCACGCACCAGCCCGGTAAAGGTCACGATGGCGCCTGCATTGCTGGCTTCCGACTCCAATGCCCGGTACTGCTCTCCGACATCGAAATCCTCGTTCTGCACGCTGATCGTCATGAATTTCATCCTCCGGTCACGGGCGGAAAGAACGCCACCTCCTCGTTCCCTTCCAGCGCATGGCGACGATCGACAATGGTCTGATCAACCGCCACCAACACCCGCTCCGGATCCAGCAGAGCACGCCATGGCTCACCGCCCCGCGCCGCCAGATGCCGGGCCAGCCCATCGACGTCACTCACACCGTCCGGCAGGGCCAGCTCTTTTCTATCGGTACCCAGCTGTTCGCGCAGACTGGCAAAAAACAGTACATCCAGCATAGTATCCCCTGTCGTCAATCGGTGTCGCGCTGATAATGACCGGATCGACCACCGGCCTTTTCCAGCAGGCAGACGGAATCGATCACCATGCCGCGGTCCACGGCCTTGCACATGTCATAGAGGGTCAGTGCCGCCACCGAGGCGGCCGTCAGTGCTTCCATTTCCACTCCGGTGCGCCCGGCCAGCCGACATTCCGTCTCGATGATGACGCGGTTGTGGTCGGTGTCGAGCTCGATATCGACGTTCACGGCACTGAGCATCAGTGGATGACACAGAGGAATCAGATCAGCGGTTTTCTTGGCGGCCTGCAGACCGGCGATCCGGGCCACTGCCAGTACATCACCCTTCTTGTGCCCGCCCCGCGCGATCATGGCCAGGGTCTCCGCGTTCATGTGCACCACAGCCCGGGCCCGCGCACTGCGCTGTGAGACCTCCTTCTGCCCCACATCCACCATCCGGGCACGGCCCTGCGCGTCCAGGTGTGTCAGTTCACTCATGCCATACTCCCTGCTGCCTCGGTCGCGGCTGGCGCGACCGGTTGTCTGTCAAAGCGTTGATTATCGCTTTTCCGTTGTCGGAATGGAAAGCCCGCGGGCCTTCGGGGAAGCATTTATCGGCCATTTACGATAAGATGGCGCCCTCTTCGCACAGTCCCTTTACAGAGCACTGACAGTACTCATGGCAAAACTGCCCAAAGTGATCGTCGGCATGTCCGGCGGCGTCGACTCTTCCGTTGCCGCCCTGCTGCTCCAGCAACAGGGCTACCCGGTCGAAGGCCTGTTCATGAAGAACTGGGAGGAAGATGATGACACCGAATATTGTACGGCCCGCGCCGATCTGGCGGACGCACAGTCGGTGGCCGATCGTCTGGGCATCCATCTGCACACGGCCAATTTTGCCGCCGAGTACTGGGACAATGTATTCGAGTACTTCCTTGGCGAATACCGCGCCGGCCGCACGCCCAACCCCGACATCCTCTGCAATCGCGAGATCAAGTTCAAGGCCTTTCTGGAATACGCCCTGATGCTGGGTGGTGAGCGGATCGCCACCGGACATTACGTGCGCAAGGCGGAACGCAACGGCCATACCCGACTGCTGAAGGGCCTGGATGCCAACAAGGATCAGAGCTACTTCCTGTGTGCCGTGAACGAGGCGAGCCTGGCAAAAAGCCTGTTCCCGGTCGGTGAACTGGAGAAAAGCGAGGTGCGGCGCATCGCGGAAGAACACGGGTTCCGGACGCATGACAAGAAAGACAGTACCGGCATCTGTTTCATTGGCGAGCGGCGTTTCAGTGATTTCCTGCAGCGCTATCTGCCAGCTCAGCCGGGAGTGATCGAAACGACCGAAGGAGAGATCATCGGCGAACACCAGGGGTTGATGTATCATACCTATGGTCAGCGTCAGGGCCTGGGTATCGGCGGCCTGCCCCATCACAGCGAGGCGCCCTGGTACGTGGTGGACAAGGACCTGGAGCGCAACGTGCTGGTGGTGGCCCAGGGCAACGATCATCCCAGGCTCTATTCACAGGGGCTGCGGGCATCACAGATGAACTGGATCAACGGGGCGCCATCCATGCCATTGCGTTGTACGGCAAAGATCCGCTACCGCCAGCCGGACCAGACCTGTACCGTGCACGATTCCGGCGAAGGTCACCTGACCGTGACATTCGACCAGCCACAACGCGCGGTGACGCCCGGTCAGGTCATCGTGTTCTATCAGGACGATATCTGTCTCGGAGGAGCTGTCATTGAGCAATACATCCACCAGCAGGACTGAGGGGTTCAGCGACTGGGAATACCGCAACATGGCGCTGGGCGCGACCATGCAGTGCGCCGTTCTGGTCCATGAGCTCGCCACCAGGGGGCGGATCAACGAGCAACAACTGGGAGGCCTCGTACGGACCCTGTTCGTGACCGATCCCGACAGCGTCGCCGATATCTACTCTGATCCCGCCTCCCTCAGCAAGGGACTGCAGGCACTGCAGGAGAGCCTGGATGGTCAGGGCCTGAAGGAACATGCCGAAGAAGCCCGCTATCTGCTGGGACTGCTGGTACTGCAGAAAAAATTCCTGCGCAATGACAACATGCAGAGCACCATCCGCCGGCGGCTGGAGACCATGGCCACGCACTGGCATGGGGAATTGCCCGCCGTCTATGAGGACAGCGATTATCTGGAACTGTCACGACTCTATCAGGAGACTCTGAGCAACCTGACCTTCCGGATCCATGTGGCCGGCAACCCGGAACACCTGCGTCGCCAGGAAGTGGCGGATCGCATCCGGGCGCTGTTGCTGGCCGGAATCCGTTCCGCCGTCTTGTGGCACCAGCTGGGTGGTCGACGCTGGCAACTCTTCCTGTACAAGAAACGCATCAAGGACACCATCGCCACGATCCGGCGCCGCCTGATCCGGCTCAACTCCTATTCGCCAACCGAGGACGATTCCGCATCATGAGTACCATCGCATTCGACAGTCTCAGCGCCATTTCCCCCGTTGACGGTCGTTACCGCAACAAGGTGGAAGACCTGAGCCACTACTTCAGTGAGTACGCCCTGATCCGCTACCGCGTGATCGTCGAAGTGCGCTGGTTGCAGCAGCTGGCCGCCCACCCGGAAATCACCGAAGCCCCAGCGCTGAGCGCGGCGGGCACCGCCCTGCTTGACAGTCTCGTGGAGAATTTCTCCATGGAGGACGCCCGCCGGGTCAAGGAGCTGGAGGCGACCACCAATCATGACGTGAAAGCGGTCGAGTACTTCATCCGGGAAAACATATCGAAGCATCCCGATACCGCGGCCCAGAGCGAGTTCATCCATTTTGCCTGCACTTCGGAGGACATCAACAATCTGGCGTATGCCCTGATGCTCCGCGACGGACGGGATCTGGTCATGCTGCCGATGATGGAGAAGCTCATCGAACGCCTGCGTGAACTGGCTCATGAACAGGCCGGGCAACCCATGCTGTCCCGCACACATGGCCAGAGCGCGTCCCCCACCACCGTGGGCAAGGAACTCGCCAATGTCGTCCATCGCCTGCAGCGCCAGATAGATCAGTTTGCTTCCGGCGACATTCTGGGCAAGATCAACGGCGCGGTGGGCAACTACAATGCTCACTTCATTGCCTATCCAGACGTCGACTGGGCCGGACACGCGCGCACTTTCGTGGAAAGCCTGGGTCTGACCTTTAACCCGTATACGACCCAGATCGAGCCGCATGACTACATCGCCGAGCTGTTTGCCGCCATCTGTCGTTTCAATACCGTGCTGATCGACCTGGACCGCGATCTGTGGGGCTACATCTCACTGGGCTATTTCCGGCAGCGCGCCGTGGCCGGCGAAGTCGGCTCCTCCACCATGCCGCACAAGGTCAACCCCATCGATTTCGAGAATTCCGAGGGCAACCTCGGTATCGCCAACGCCGTGATGCGCCACCTGGGCGACAAGCTGCCCATCTCGCGCTGGCAACGTGACCTGACCGATTCCACGGTACTGCGCAACATCGGTGTCGGTTTCGCCCACAGTGCCATCGCCTACCAGGCCACATTGAAAGGCCTGAGTAAACTCAGCGTCAATGCGGAACGATTGCAGGCCGATCTGGACGATGCCTGGGAAGTA
>JBNJGU010000076.1:0-12081 GCA_051747985.1 Pseudomonadota bacterium
GCGGGCCCGGCCCGCGTTCCGCGACGCCTTCCTGGAAGCCCTGCAGAGTTACCCCCCGCTGACCGACTGACGCCGGTATCCGGAGGCATCCCTGGAAATCCGGCCCCGGATCTCCAGCTGCAACAGGTGACGGCTCAACTCGGCCAGCGTCAGGCCGGTGCGCTGTACCAGGTGATCGATGGGCACGGGATCATCATCGATCTGGTCCAGCACCGCCTGGAGGGCCGCCGGCAATACCGGTGGCGCTTTGACCCGGAACAGATCCGCGGTCGGCGAAGGGCCGCCATCGAGTTCCAGGGTTTCCAGGACATCCCCCGCCTGCTCGGCGAGGGCGGCCCCCTCACGCAGCAACTGGTGGCAACCCCGGCTCTGGGGGTTACGCACGGAACCCGGCACGGCAAACACCTCGCGATTCTGCTCCATGGCCAGCCGGGCCGTGATCAATGAGCCACTGCGGACCGTGCCTTCCACCACCACCACGCCCAGGGAGAGTCCACTGATGATCCGGTTGCGTTGCGGGAACTGCCGCGCCTTGGGCGGTGTCCCGCGGGCGAATTCGGAGATCAGCAGCCCGGTGGCGGCAATGTCCTCGTACAACTCACGATTGACACCGGGAAAACACACATCGATGCCGTTACCCAGCACCGCGACCGTGCTCCCACCGGCATGCAGGGCCCCTCGATGGGCGCAGGCGTCGATGCCCTCCGCCAGCCCGCTGGTCACCGTGATGCCCCGACCGGCCAGTTCCCGGGCCAGGCTGAAGGCCTGTTCCCGGCCGTACGGCGAGGCCTTGCGACTGCCGACCAGCGCCACCTGTCGATCACCAAGACAGCAGCGCTGCCCGCGCAGATACAATACCGGAGGGGGGTTGGCGATCTGTTTCAGGGATTCCGGGTAATCAGCATCCGGCAATGCCACGATGTGATGATTGTCGGCCGCCTCCTGCCAGGCCAGATCCTCATCTACCTGCTTCCGTACCGGACTGTCGGCCTGACCGGCCTGAAGCAGCTGCTGCGCCGACTCACGATCCAGGCCGATGGCCCGAAGTCCGGACAACGGTGCCGACAACACCGCGTCTGCCGTGCCGAAAGTGGACAGGGCCCGTTGCCAGTCACCAGAACCGAGCGTCCGTGAATGATACAGCGTAAGCCAGGATTGCAGCATGGTCACGATCCTCCCTGATCGCAGTCATGACAGGCGCTGAATGATTTCAGCGCGGTGAAGCCACCCGGAACCCCTCTGATACCGGCGCTGTCCCCTCCAGAATCAGGCCGTAGCCGAGCCGTTCGAAGACCCGGTACACCAGCAACGTTGCAACGGGCTGTCCGGCGGCCACCAGCGTCTCGCCGCTCAGCGGGTCGGTGACCGGCCGGTCGGCCGCGAACACGGTCAGCAGATCACCGGCCTCGACACCGTCCCGGCGGCCTGTGCTCAGCAGCAGAGAATCGTACTGGGCCGCCTGACTGAGTTCAGTGAGCAATGCCAGTACCCGGCCGCGGACATCGGGCGGGGCGGGGCGGGGCTGAAACCGGGTTGTCACCGGCATCTGCGGACGGACCATCAGGCGGTCTCCGGCATGCACCTCCTGACGGCTTCGCAGGATCTCGACCCGCCGCAGCCCATCCCTGTCACCCTCGGCGCGGGCATCGAGAACTCGCGCGGTGCCGATCCGGAGCCCTTGATAGCCCAGCAGCTCACCGGTTTCGGGATCCTCATACGCCTGCTCCATCCGGATGATGTCCAGCTCCCGGATACGACGGTTCCAGCTGCCGGGTTCCCCCCTGGCCAGTACCGTGTCTCCCGTGCCGATCACCAGGTTGTCATCGACACTGTCGATGATGTGAGCCGCCCGATCATACTCTTGTGGATCAATGACCAG
The DNA here is from genome assembly GCA_051747985.1 of Pseudomonadota bacterium. Taxonomy (GTDB): domain Bacteria; phylum Pseudomonadota; class Gammaproteobacteria; order Pseudomonadales; family Pseudohongiellaceae; genus PWQG01. The sequence continues at coordinate 1,880 of JBNJGU010000076.1, forward strand.
ATTGTCCACCTGGAAGCGATCGATCAGCTCGCGGGGGATCTCCCGGGTAACCTGTTCCAGGGGCTCGCTGCGGATCTGTGGACTGAGGCGGATCTCGGCACGGTCCGCGGCGGCGCCGTCCTGGGAGAGAGCCAACGGAGCAGGCAGACACAGCAGACCGAGAAAGACCCACCCGACCACGCCGGTCGTAAAGGTGGCAGGGTGCGCGCTGGCGTATCGATTCATGACCGTATCCTGCGTTATAATGAAGGTATCATCTCAATTCTACAGCAGTTTGACGAACGCGCCAGTCAATGGCGTCCGACAGACTGTGACGGGGATAACATGGCGAAACTGGACATCCTGGAATTTCCGGACCCACGGCTGCGTACCGTGGCCCGGCCGGTGGAAAAGGTCGATGACGACCTGCGACAAGTGATCGATGACATGTTCGAGACCATGTACGAGGCGCCGGGCATCGGACTGGCCGCCACACAGGTCAATGTGCATCAACGCCTGATCGTGATCGATGTGTCGGACGAACGCGATCAACCCCTGGTCTTCATCAATCCGGAAATCGAGGTGCTCGACGAGACCCTGTCGGAATACGACGAGGGCTGCCTGTCCGTACCCGGCTTCTATGAAACCGTGACCCGTCCCCAGATCGTTCATGTAAAGGCCCTGGACCGGGACGGCGAGCCATTCGAGATGCGCGCTGAGGGGTTGCTGGCCGTGTGTATACAGCATGAGCGAGACCACCTGGATGGCAAGCTGTTCGTCGATTACCTCAGTACCCTGAAACGACAACGCATCCGCAACAAACTGGAGAAGGCCCACCGGCAGGCCCGGATTGCCTGAGGTGAGGCCATGAGACTGATATTCGCGGGTACGCCCGACTTCGCGGCCCGGCATCTGCAGGCGCTGGCGGACAGCGATCACGAAATCGTGGCAGTCTATACGCAACCCGACCGTGAAACCGGGCGGGGCCGCCAGACCCGACCTTCACCGGTCAAACAGGTGGCGGAAGCGCGACAACTGCCCGTGTACCAGCCCGCCTCCCTGCGTGATTCCGGGGCCCTGGAGACGCTGGCCGGCCACGGGGCGGATCTGATGATCGTCGTCGCCTACGGGTTGATCCTGCCACAGGCGGTGCTGGACACGCCCCGCCACGGTTGCCTGAACGTGCATGCCTCGCTGTTGCCGCGCTGGCGCGGCGCCGCGCCGGTGGAGCGCGCCATACTGGCCGGAGACCGGGAAACCGGTATCACCATCATGCAGATGGATGCCGGACTGGACACGGGTGACATGGTGCACCGAGTCAGCACCCCGATCCATGAGGATGACACCCGGGAAACCCTGGAGCAGCGACTGACGGAGCTGGGTTGCGAAGCGCTGCTGTATACCCTGGCGCATTATTCCGATCTGGCGGCCAGGGCCGAGCCACAGGATGACGGGCTGAGCACCTATGCCCGCAAACTGGAGAAATCCGAAGCCCTGATCGACTGGAACGAAACGGCGGCCCGGATCAATCGCCGTATCCGGGCTGGTGTGGGTCGCTTGCCGGCCAGCGCCGACCGGGACGATCTGCGCGTCCGCCTGCTGGAGGCAGAGGTGCTGGAAGGGGATCCGCGCGAGCAAAGGACGCCCGGCACCATTGCCGCCACCGGGCGTGACGGCATCGACATCATCTGCGGTGAGGGGGTATTGCGCCTGACCCGGCTGCAGCTGCCCGGCAAGAAGCCGACCCCGGTCCGCGATGTGCTCAATGCCCGTCGCGCCCTGTTCGAGCCAGGCCTGCGCTTCGCTGGCGCCGGCACTTCATGACGGCCGCCGACAACAGTCGCCTGCGCGCCACCCGCATTCTGGCCTCTCTGATGCAACAGCAGGGTTCACTGGCCGCATTGCTGCGCGCCGGGGACGAGCCGCTCACCCGCGAACTGTGTTACGGCAGCTGTCGCTGGTTCCACCGTCTGGACGGCGCGCTGTCCCGATTGATGCAACGGCCACTGAAGGCGCGGGACCGCGACGTTCATGCATTGTTGCTGGTCGGGCTGTATCAGCTGGAGTATATGCGGATTCCGGCTCATGCTGCCGTCAATGAAACCGTGGCCTGTACCCGTGCACTGGGCCGACCCTGGGCCAGAGGTCTGGTCAACGGGGTGCTGAGGCAGTACCAGCGCCAGCGCGAATCCCTGATGGCCGCACTGGACCTTGAGCCGGTGACCCGCTGGTCCCATCCCGGCTGGCTGGTTGACGCCCTGCGGCAGGCCTGGCCCGGCGAATGGGAGAACATTCTCGCCGCCAACAATCTCCATCCGCCCATGACCCTCCGGGTCAACACCGGCAGGATTTCCCGATCCGACTATCTCGCACGACTGGTTGAAGAAGGCATCACGGCGCGTCCGGGGCGGCTTGCGGACACGGCCGTCTACCTCGACAGCCCGGTCGACATCGGCCGCCTGCCCGGCTTCGAGGAAGGGCTGTGCAGCGTCCAGGACGAGGCCTCGCAACGCATTGCCCCGATGATGGAACTGAAGTCCGGTCAACGCGTACTGGATGCCTGCGCGGCGCCGGGCGGCAAGACCACGCTGTTGCTGGAGCAACAGCCCGACCTGGACCTGCTGGCACTGGACGTGGAGGCGAAACGTCTGCCCCGGATCCATGACAACCTGGCGCGTATGGGACTTCGGGCGGATGTGGTCTGTGCGGATGTACTGGATACCCGTGCCTGGTGGAAGGGGCGGCCATTCGACCGGATACTGTTGGATGCACCGTGCACCGCCACCGGCATACTGCGGCGTCAGCCCGACATCCGTCTGCTGCGCAAAGAGGCCGATGTGGCCCGCATGGCCGATCTGCAGAAGCGCCTGCTGGATACACTGTGGCACTGTCTGGTACCCGGGGGACGGCTGCTGTATACCACCTGCTCGGTGTTACCGGCGGAAAACAGTGAACAGGTCGCGGCTTTTCTGCAGCGGCATGATGATGCCCGTTTCGTTCCGGTAACCGTGGATGAATCCCGCGGGTCTTCCGGCCTGCAGCAACTGCCCGAGGCCGACGGGCCGGACGGCTTTTTTTACGCGGCACTGGTCAAGACCTGACGGACTTGCCTGCCGGACGGGCGAAGAGGATAATCCCGGGATACCCGGCAGGTTGGTCCACCGGGAAGCCAGCACACCGCGAAACGGATCCTGCATGAAAATCATCATCCTCGGAGCCAACCAGGTCGGCATCTCCCTCGCCGAGAACCTCTCCAGTGAAGCCAATGATATCACCCTGGTCGACCCGGACCCGGATGCCCTGCGCGAGGTCAAGGATCATCTGGACGTGGGAATCGCCACCGGCTGGCCGTCGCATCCGGACGTGCTGCGCAATGCCGGTGCCGACGATGCCGACATGATCATCGCGGTCACCGAGAATGACGAGGTCAACATGGTGGCCTGTCAGATCGGTTTCACCATTTTCAAGACGCCCAAGAAAATCTGCCGGTTGCGCTCCAGCGAGTACATGCAGCAGGAAAACCTGTTCCGGCCGGACGCCATTGCGCTGGACGTGGTCATCAGCCCGGAGCACCTGGTATCGGAGTATATTGCCCGTCTGATCGACCTGCCCGGGTCATTGCAGGTGCTGGATTTCGCCGGGGGCAAGGCCCAGCTGGTGGCGGTGCGGGCCTACTATGGCGGTCCGCTGGTGGGACAGGAGATCCGTTTCCTGCGCGAACACATGCCCGGCGTCGATACGCGTGTTGCTGCCATTTTCCGTCGTAATCGCGCCATCATGCCGGAAGGATCAACGGTGATCGAGGCAGATGACGAAGTATTCTTCATCGCCGCCTCCAACAACATCCGCGCCGTGATCGGTGAACTGCGGCGCCTGGACCTTCCTTACAAGCGCCTGATGATCGCCGGCGGGGGCAATATCGGCGCGCGGCTGGCGGAAGCCGTGGAGCGACGCTACCAGACCAAGATCATTGAACACAGCGAGCGGCGCTGTACCTACCTGGCGGAGCACCTCAACAAGGCCATCGTCCTGAACGGAGAGGCGTCCGACCGGAACCTGTTGCTGGAAGAGAACATTGAGGACGTTGACGTCTTCGTGGCCCTGACCAATGACGATGAAGCCAACATCATGTCCTGTCTGCTGGCCAAGCAGCTCGGCGCCCGCAAGGTCATGGCACTGATCAACAACCCGGCCTACGTGGAACTGGTGCAGGGCGGGGCCATCGACATCGCCATCTCCCCGCAGCAGGCCACCATCGGCAGCCTGCTGACCCATGTACGGCGCGGAGACATCGTCAACGTACATTCGCTGCGTCGTGGAGCCGCCGAGGCCCTGGAGGCGATCGCTCATGGTGACCGGCAGTCCTCACGGGTCGTGGGACGGGCCATCGAGGACATCGAACTGCCGCAGGGCACCACCATCGGTTCCATCGTCCGCAACGATGAAGTACTGATCGCACACGACGACACCGTGATCGAGTCCGGAGACCACGTGATCCTGTTCCTGGTCGACAAGAAACGCATACCCGAGGTGGAGCGACTGTTCCAGGTCGGGCTCAGTTTCTTCTGAGGCGGAAGCATGCATTTTTCCATCGTTGCCAAGGTGTTGGGCGTGCTGCTGATGCTGTTCAGCCTGCTGGCCAATCTGCCATCGGTACTGATCTCCCTGCTGTACCAGGACCAGGAGATCCGCTCCTTCCTGCTGGCCTTGAGCGTGACCTTCATCACCGGTCTGGTCCTGTGGGGTAGCACCTTCCGGACCCGGGAGCAGCTGCGCACACGGGACGGCTTTCTGATCGTGACGCTGTTCTGGTCGGTACTGGGCACCTTCGGGGCCCTGCCACTGTATTTTTCCGCCGAGTTGCCCCTGTCGGTGACGGATGCGGTGTTCGAATCGATTTCCGGCCTGACCACCACCGGTGCCACCGTGGTCACCGGGCTGGATGAGCTGCCACGATCGATTCTGTTCTACCGCCAACAGCTGCAATGGCTGGGTGGCATGGGGATCATTGCACTGGCCGTGGCCGTCCTGCCGATGCTGGGCATCGGTGGCATGCAGCTGTACCGGGCGGAAAGTCCGGGTCCGGTCAAGAATGACAACCTGGTGCCCCGTCTGGCCGAAACCGCCAAGGCGCTGTGGTACATCTATCTGGGACTGACCATCGCATGCGCACTGGCCTACTGGGCCGCCGGCATGACGCTGTTCGATGCCATCTGCCACAGTTTCACCACGGTCGCCATCGGTGGTTTCTCCACTCACGATGCCAGCATGGGCTACTTCGACAGCCACCTGATCAACCTGATCTGTACGCTGTTCATGTTCCTGGCGGGTATCAACTTCGCTCTGCATTTCCTCGCCTGGCAGCGGCGCAGCGTGCACCAGTATCTGCGCGATCCGGAAACCCTGTTCTATGCCGCCATCCTGGTGCTCGTGGCGGCGGTCACCGTGGGCGTGTTGTACTTCACGCAGACCTACGAGGCCTGGGACGCGTTCGTCCATGGCCTGTTCCAGACGGTGTCGATCGCCACCACCACCGGCTTCGCCACCGCGGACTTCAACAGCTGGCCCTATGCACTGCCCTATCTGTTGCTGTATGCCGCCATCATCGGCGCCTGCGCCGGTTCCACGGGCGGGGGCATGAAGGTGATCCGCATCCTGCTGATTTTCAAGCAGGGGTTGCGCGAGATCCACCGGCTGATCCATCCCAACTCCGTCATTTCCGTGAAACTGGGTCGCACCCTGGTGCCGGACCGGGTGATCGAGTCGGTCTGGGGGTTCTTCGCGGTGTATGTGATGGTCTACCTGTTGTTGCTGCTGGCCTTGCTGGCCTCCGGGGAGGATGTGTTGACCGCCTTCAGCGCCGTCGGCGCCACACTGAACAACCTGGGACCCGGTCTGGAAGGGGTGGCCGCCAATTACGCGGGCCTGCCGGATTACTCCAAGTGGGTGCTGTGCCTGGCGATGCTGCTGGGCCGACTGGAGATCTTCACACTGCTGGTACTGTTCCTGCCATCGTTCTGGCGGCGCTGATCGCGTCAGTAGAGGGAGCGCCCTTTCTCCTCGGGGGGGCGGCGGCGGAAGCGCTTGTACTCCCACTGGTACTGCGGAATCATTTCACGGACGCAGTTCTCCACGGTCCGGTTCAATGCCGTCGCGGCCGTGAGTGAGTCCTCACTATCAATGCCCGGCTCAACGTTCCGGAACTGCACTTCGAATCCGGCCCCACGAGGCAGACGGCGCGTGACCGCACTGATCACCGGCGCTCCGGAGCGGGCGGCAAGTCGGGCGACCAGGGTCATGGTCAGCGCTTTCTCGTGGAAGAACGGTGCAAATACGCCATTGTCCTCCGTGGGCTGCTGATCGGGCAGAATGCCGGCCACCTTGCCTTCCCTGAGAGTGCGGATCAGCTGCAGAATACCCCGTCTGGTGGTCGGAGCCTGACCCGCGCCACCGCGATCCCGGTAGCGCACCAGCACCTCCTCGAAGGCTTTCATCCTGGGGGGGCGGTACAGGTAGGTGATCGGCGCCACCGTACTGACATACAGACCACTGAGTTCCCAGCTGCCCAGATGCGGCGCGATGATGATCAATCCCCGGCCACGGGCCAGGTGTTCATCAATCAGTTCCCGTCCCCGTACCCGGACCACCTTGCGCATCACTTTCTCCACCGGCGAGGCCCAGACCAGTCCCAGCTCGGCGGCCGATTTGCCGGTCTCCTGCAGGCTCTCCCGGGCCAGTTGCCGGATCTGCTGGTCCTCCATTTCCGGGAAGCACAGACGCAGATTGGTCAATGTCACCTGTCTGGCGCGGGTGGGCAGCCAGTACATCAGGGTACCGGCGGCCGTGCCGACAGCGTGCATCAGCGGCAGGGGCAGCCAGGACAGACACCGCAGCAGTGCCCTGATCAACAAGACCTGAATCCGTTTGATGATGGCTGCTCCCTCCCGGCTGTGCTAAACGTCCCATTCTACACCGCGCGATACGGTCGGTTACAGTAGTGGGCCATGCGGGCAATAAGGTAGATATCGGGCGCCTGATCGCGCATAATTGCGCCTTTTGTGAGGGAGAGGAATTTTCCGTGTCTGGCACGACCGCTGACGTTTCCACGTTCCAGGGCCTGATTCTGGCGCTGCAACAATTCTGGGCCGAACGGGGCTGCGTGGTGCTGCAGCCACTGGACCTGGAAGTGGGCGCGGGCACCTTCCATCCGGCCACGTTCCTGCGGGCCATCGGACCGGAGAGCTGGCGCACCGCGTATGTGCAACCCAGCCGGCGCCCCACCGATGGCCGCTACGGCGAGAACCCCAACCGGCTTCAGCACTACTACCAGTTCCAGGTGATCCTGAAGCCGTCTCCGGACGACATCCAGGAGCAGTATCTGGACTCGCTGCGCTTTCTCGGCATCGATCCACTGACCCACGACATCCGCTTTGTGGAGGATAACTGGGAATCACCGACCCTGGGCGCCTGGGGGCTGGGCTGGGAAGTCTGGCTGAACGGCATGGAAGTGACACAGTTCACCTTCTTCCAGCAGGTCGGGGGTCTGGAGTGCTTTCCGGTCAGCGGAGAGCTGACCTACGGCATTGAGCGCATCGCCATGTATCTGCAGGGGGTGGACAGCATCTACGATCTGGTCTGGACCCACGGGCCGGACGGTGATGTCACCTACGGCGATGTATTCAGGCAGAACGAGGTGGAGATGTCCGCCTACAATTTCGAACACGCCGATGTCGAGGCCCTGTTCCGTTACTTTGACGACTGTGAAAGGCAGTGCAATCACCTGATCGAGAACGGTCTGCCGCTACCGGCCTACGAGCAGGTCCTGAAGGCCTCACACTACTTCAATCTGCTGGATGCCCGCCAGGCCATCTCGGTGACCGAACGACAGCGCTACATACTGCGTGTACGGACATTGTCACGCCTGGTGGCGGAGGCCTATTTCGAGAGCCGCCGCAGACTGGGTTTCCCCTTGGCTCCCGAGACGCTGCGCAAGCAGGTCCTGGAACAGAACTGATCATTGCTGACAACTGGCTGACTTCTCATGGCTGCTAACGATTTCATTGTGGAGCTGGGCTGCGCGGAACTGCCGCCCGGTGCCCTGCGAACCCTGTCCGACGCTTTTCTTTCCGGGGTACGGGACGGCCTGGATCGGGCCGGTCTGTCCTATGGCGATGCCCGCGCCTATGCCACGCCACGCCGCCTGGCGGTGCAGGTGGATGGGCTGCAGGAGCGGCAGGCCGATGCCGACATCGAGAAGTTCGGGCCGGCCGTGAAGGCGGCCTACGATGCCGACGGCAATCCCACCAGAGCCGCGCTGGGTTTCGCGCGATCCTGTGGCGTGAAGCTGGAGGCGCTGGAACGGGACGAGAAGGACGGCGTCGAGAAGCTGGTCTTCCGCAGCACCCGGAAAGGCGAGGCAACCTCGGCACTGCTGCCGGCCATTGTCGACCAGGCACTGGCGCGGCTGCCGATTCCCAAAAAGATGCGCTGGGGCAGCCGTCGCGAGGAGTTCGTCCGACCGGTGTACTGGGTCCTGATGTTGTTCGGTCAGGACGTGGTCAACACGCGTATCCTGGGGATCGAGGCCGGCAATACCACGCGCGGGCATCGTTTCCATCATCCAGACGTCATCACCCTTTCGGAGCCACAAGACTACGTGGAGGCGCTGGAAAAAGCCTATGTACTGGCCGATCCAAAACGCCGCAAGGCCCGCATCCGGGAGCAGGTGGAAGCCGAGGCGGCCCGGCAGGGTGCCCGCGTGGTGATCGAGGATGACCTGCTGGACGAGGTCTCGGCCCTGGTGGAATGGCCGGTGGCGTTGACCGGACGTTTCGATGAACATTTTCTGGAAGTGCCGCCGGAAGCGTTGATCTCCTCACTGAAGCAGCACCAGAAATGCTTCTATCTGCTGGATGACAACGATCGGATGCTGCCGTTCTTCATCGCGGTCAGCAACATCGAGAGCCGGGATCCGGCCCAGGTGGTGGCCGGCAACGAGCGGGTCATCAGACCCCGCCTCGCCGATGCGGCATTCTTCTACGAGACCGACAGCAGACAGCCGCTGGAATCGCATCGCCAGCAACTGCAACAGATCGTATTCCAGCAACAGCTGGGTACCGTCTACGAGAAGAGTGAGCGCGTGGCGGCGCTGGCTTCCGCCATCGCCACGCAGATCGGCTCGGATCCCGCCATGGCGGCGCGGGCCGCGCGGCTGGCCAAGTGCGACCTGGTCACCCACATGGTCTCCGAGTTCGCTGACCTGCAGGGCATCATGGGCTCCTATTATGCCCGCAACGACGGCGAGCCCGACGACGTGACGGCGGCAATGACCGAACAGTACATGCCGCGCTTCGCCGGCGATCGCCTGCCGGAGACACGGACCGGTGCCGCGCTGGCCATTGCCGAGAAGCTGGACACCATCACCGGTCTGTTCGCCATCGATCAGCCGCCCACCGGCTCCAGGGATCCGTTTGCGCTACGGCGGGCCGCTCTGGGTGTGCTGCGCATCATCATCGGCAAGGAGCTGGAGCTGGACCTGTACCAGAGCATCCGCGCCGCTGTCGACGCACTGCCGGAAACCGTGCTGGAAAGCGGACGAGAACAGATCACTGAGCGCGTCTTCGAGTTCATGCTGGAACGTTTCCGTGCCTGGTACCAGGCGGAAGGTGTCTCGCACGATGTATTCCAGTCAGTATTCGCGCTACGCCCGACACGGCCGCTGGATTTCGATCGGCGTGTGCGCGCCGTGAAGCGCTTCAATGACCTGCCGGAAGCCGAGGCCCTGGCCGCCGCGAACAAGCGAGTCGCCAACATCCTGCAGAAGGAAGAGGCCGGTGTCGGCAATACCGTCGATGACGATCTGCTGCAGGAGGACGCCGAGAAGACGCTGGCGGCCGACGTGCGGTCGTTGAAAGCACGGGTCGAGCCGCTGTTCGGGACCGGTGATTACACCACCGGTCTGGAGACTCTGGCCGGCATCCGCGAACCGGTGGATCGCTTCTTCGATGAAGTGCTGGTGATGTGCGAGGACGAGGCCCTCCGGAACAATCGCCTGGCCCTGCTGTCGGCACTGCGACAACTGTTCCTGCAGGCCGCCGACATCTCCTGTCTGCACAAGGGTTGAGGAGACGGATGATGGCCCCGCATCGGCTGGTGATACTGGACCGGGATGGCGTCATCAACGAGGACCGTGACGATTACGTCAAATCGCGCGAAGAGTGGTT
>JBNJGU010000077.1:0-12000 GCA_051747985.1 Pseudomonadota bacterium
TGGCCGACGGGAAGTCGAAGACCGGCGAAGCCAGCTGGACCCGTATGCCCGCCTGTGTCGCGGCCCGGGCCGTCGCCTCCGGGAAAAAGTACATGTCGGCAAAGCAGGTGGTGCCGCCGCGCAACATCTCGGCGATCGCCAGCTGACAGCCCTGGTGCACGAACTCGTCACTGATCCATTCGCCTTCCAGTGGCCAGATGTGCTTTTCCAGCCAGGTGTGCAGCGGCAGGTCGTCGGCGATGCCCCGCAGCAGCGACATGGCGGCGTGGCCATGGGCATTGACAAGCCCGGGGATGAGCGCGTGTCCTGGCAGTTCGACGACTTCCGTGGCGGTCAGCTCGCGCCCCCGCTGTTGTGGCAGGATGTCCACAATCCGGCCATCCCGTATCAGGATGCTGTGTTGATGCAGCACTTCATCGTGGTCATTGACCGGAATGATCCAGTCAGCGTGCAGCAGGGTGTCCAGTGGCCTGTCGGTATGCTGTGAGTCGGTGTCGTGATTCTGACGGGGCATCGGGGAATCCGTTTGCAGTTGTCCGGGTGTGTGGATTGTCCGGATCCACCGGTATCCGGTGTCGGACGGCCGGGATTATAACGAAATTGGCGCTTCCTGGCGTCGCTTTGTGCTAAAATCAGCCGTTTATGTCAGGGGACAATTCTGCCTTTGTACGTCAGAGAGAAATCCGGAGATCAACCGGAGCGTCCAGGGACGTCCATAATAAGGATCTGGTTACATTATGACTGATTCAGCCAAGCAGGTATTGCCGGTCTCGCTGGAAAGCGAAATGCGGGAGTCGTATCTGGCCTATGCCATGAGCGTCATTGTCGGCAGGGCATTGCCCGATGTGCGAGACGGCCTCAAGCCGGTGCACCGGCGGGTTCTCTTTGCCCAGAACGTGCTCAACAACGACTGGAACAAGCCCTACAAGAAGTCGGCCCGCGTGGTTGGTGACGTGATCGGTAAATACCACCCGCATGGCGACTCGGCGGTCTACGACACCATCGTGCGCATGGCGCAGGATTTCTCGCTGCGCTACCCGCTGGTGGATGGTCAGGGCAACTTCGGTTCCATCGATGGGGACGCGGCGGCGGCGATGCGTTACACCGAGATCCGCATGGCCCGCATCGCGCATGACCTGATGGCGGACCTGGATCGGGAGACGGTCGATTTCTCGGACAACTATGATGGCACCGAGTCCATTCCCGACGTGTTTCCGACCCGGATTCCCAACCTGCTTGTCAATGGCTCATCCGGGATCGCGGTGGGCATGGCCACCAACATACCGCCACACAACATGACCGAGGTGATCAACGGCTGTCTGGCCCTGCTGGATGACGAGCACATGACCATCGACGGCCTGATGGAGCATATCAGCGGTCCGGATTTCCCGACCGCGGCCATCATCAACGGCCGGGCCGGCATCGTGGAGGCCTATCGGACCGGGCGCGGCCGGATCTACCTGCGGTCGCGAGCGGACATCGAGGTGGATCCCAAGACGTCCCGCGAGACCATCATCGTCACCGAGATTCCGTATCAGCTCAACAAGGCCCGGTTGATCGAGCGTATTGCCGAGCTGGTCAAGGAAAAAAAGATCGAAGGTATCTCGGAGCTGCGCGACGAGTCCGACAAGGATGGTCTGCGTATTGTCATCGAGCTGCGGCGGGGCGAGGTGGGCGAGGTGGTGCTCAACAACCTGTATGCCCAGACGCAGATGCAGTCGGTGTTCGGCATCAACATGGTGGCACTGGTCGATGGTCAGCCACGTCTGCTGAACCTGAAGGAAATTCTTGAGTGTTTCCTGCGCCATCGTCGCGAAGTGGTGACCCGGCGCACCATCTATCTGTTGAGGAAAGCGCGTGAGCGGGGCCACATTCTGGAAGGACTGGCCGTTGCGCTGGCGAATATCGATGCCGTGATCGAGCTGATCAAGAGCTCGCCCACATCGGCGGAAGCTAAAGAGAAACTGCTGGCGCGCAGCTGGAAGTCCGACAGTGTGCTGGCCATGCTGGAAGAAAGCGGGGCCGATGCCTGTCGCCCGGACGAACTGCCGGAGCAGTTCGGGCTGAAGGGTAATGAGTACTACCTGTCGCCCGCACAGGCCCAGGCCATCCTGGATCTGCGGCTGCACAGACTGACGGGTCTGGAACATGAAAAACTGATCAATGATTACCGCGAACTGTTGCTGCAGATTGCGGATTACCTGGATATTCTGGGCAGTGATGAACGTCTGTTCCAGGTGATCCGCGAGGAGCTGGAACAGGTTCGGGACGCCTACGGAGACGAGCGACGCACCGAGATCGTCGGTTCGCAGCTGGATCTGAACATGGAAGATCTCATCACCCGTGAAGAGCGGGTCGTGACGATCTCCCGTGGCGGATACGCCAAGTCGCAGCCGTTGTCCGATTACCAGGCGCAGAAGCGCGGGGGTATGGGCAAGTCCGCCGCCTCCCTCAAGGACGAGGATGCCGTCCAGCATCTGCTTGTGGCCAACAGTCACGACACCCTGCTGTGCTTCAGCAGCAGCGGCAAGGTCTACTGGATCCGGGTGTTCAATATTCCGGTCGCCTCGCGAACCTCCCGCGGAAAACCGATCATCAACCTGTTGCCGCTGGACGAGGGCGAGTGGATCACCAGCCTGCTTCCGGTCAATGAATACACCGAAGGCTATTTCATTTTCATGGCCACCCGACTGGGCACGGTCAAGAAAACGCCGCTGGAAAACTTCTCGCGACCGCGCAGTGTCGGTCTGAGAGCCATCGAGCTGGACGAGGATGATCGCCTGGTGGGGACCGCGCTCACCGACGGGCAACAGGACATCATGCTGTTCAGCAGCAGCGGCAAGGTGATCCGGTTCAACGAGAGCGGTGTCCGCGCCATGGGGCGGACGGCCCGGGGTGTGCGTGGCATCCGTCTGGCCGATGGTCATGAAATGATTTCATTGATCGTTCCGAGGGAAGATCATCAGGTGTTGACGGTCAGCGAGCACGGTTACGGCAAGCGCACCGATGTCACGGAATTCCCGGTCTATGGCCGTGGCGGTCAGGGTGTGATCGGCATGCAGACCAGTGATCGTAATGGCCGTCTGGTCGGAGCCGTGCAGGTGACCGATGGCGAGGAAATCATGCTGATTTCCGATCGTGGCACCCTGGTGCGTACGCGGGTCGACGAGGTGTCGGTGCTCAGTCGCAATACCCAGGGTGTCCGCATGATCCGCCTGAAGGAAGACGAGCGACTGGTTGGCCTGGCCGAGGTGACCGAGCCGGACGATGACAACGAAGAGGGCGACGGGTCCGATGAGTGATGCGCCGGTGACGGTGGCCTATCTGGGGCCTCCGGGCACGTTCTCGGAGCTGGCCGTGGACCGGTATTTCGGGGCCGGCGTGGAGAAGCAGCCGGTGACCGGCATCGACGATGTATTCGAGTCGGTGGAGAAGCGGCGTGTGCAATATGGCGTTGTTCCGGTCGAGAATTCCACGGAAGGGGCCGTGACCATCACGCAGGAGTGCCTGATCGATACCACGCTCAGTCTCTGCGGGGAAGTCTACCTCCCGATCACCCATCATCTGCTGGTGCTGGCGGGTACACCGGAATCGGCGGTGCGCCGCATCGTCTCGCATCGCCAGTCGCTGGCACAGTGCCGTCACTGGCTGCGCGAACATTATCCTGACATTGAACAGGTGGCGGTAAGCAGCAATGCGGAGGCGGCACGACAGGCTGCGTCGGGAAATGGGGTGGCGGCGATTGCCGGTGATCATGCCGCGGAAGCATTCGATCTGCGGATTCTGCATGCGGGTATACAGGACCGTAGCAACAACACCACACGGTTTCTGGTGTTGGGCCATGAGCCCGCCGCACCGACGGGGCGGGACAAGAGTTCCATACTGGTCTACACGGAAAATCGGCCGGGCTCACTGCTCCGGGTGCTGGAGCCGTTTGACCGACATCAGGTCAGCCTCACCAGGATCGAGACCAGGCCATCGCGGGACGGGATCTGGGCCTATGTGTTTTTCATCGACTTCGAAGGGCATCGCGATGACAGCGAGGTGGCCAGGGTGTTCGAGGAGCTCGAGGAGCGCACGGTCCAGATCCGTTATCTGGGTTCGTATGCGATGGCCGACAGCGAACCGGGCGCACGTGCGCCAGCACAGGCGTGACGAGGAATGATGAAGGGGTTGCCTGACACACTGCTTGTGGTAGGCCTTGGCCTGATCGGGGGCTCCGTGGCGCGTGCGGTACGTCGCGAGCGGCTGTGCGGGACGGTCCTGGCCTGTGACCGGGATCTGTCGGGCCTTGATCAGGCGAGGGTCGATGGCGTCATCGATGACGGTGGTGATGATCTGGCGGTGTTCGCGGCGCGGGCGGACATGATCCTGATCGCCGTGCCCACGCTGTCGGTGGCCGAGGTGCTGCGGGTGGTGCGCGATCATGCCCGGCCCGGTGTGGTCATCACCGATGTCGCCAGCGTAAAGGGTCAGGTGACCCGCGAAGCGGACGGGGTGCTGGGGCCGATGAAAAATCGTTTTGTGCCCGGACATCCCATAGCAGGCTCTGAGCAGAGCGGGTTCGCCGCGTCCAGGGATGGACTGTTCCGGCAGCGCAAGGTCATCCTCACTCCGTCAATGGGCACGGATGCGGATGCCGTGCGGGCCGTGACCGCTCTGTGGCATGGCCTGGGAGCCGATGTGCATGGCATGAGCGTGACCCGTCATGATGCCGTGCTCGCCGCCACCAGCCACCTGCCGCATCTGCTGGCCTATACACTCATCAATACGCTGGCGCGGGATGGCGAGTCGGAGGTTGGCGACCCGGCGGAACAGGGAGAACAGACGCGGCAGATATTCGACTATGCGGCCGGCGGGTTTGCCGGATTCACGCGTATCGCCTCCAGTGACCCGGTCATGTGGCGGGACATATTCCTTGCCAACGGCGAGGCCACGCTGGAGGTGCTGGATCGCTTTCGGGAAGAGCTGGATCGCATGCGCGCATGCATCACTGCCGGAGAAGGGGCCCGGATGCAGGCCTATTTCAGTCGGGCCAGGCGGGCCCGTGATCATTTCATTCGCCGTTTCGAGGCGACAGGAGATACAGGTACAGCCATGAGTTCAGCTCGCGTGGATTACACAGTCGGGCCGGGCGGGTCCGTCACGGGACAGTGCCGGGTACCCGGAGACAAGTCCATTTCCCACCGTGCCATCATGTTCGGCGCCATCGCGGAAGGCACCACCCGGATCAGCGGTTTTCTGGAGGGCGAGGACGCCCTGCATACGTTGCAGGCGTTCCGCGACATGGGAGTGCCGATCGTGGGCCCCGAGCAGGGGGAGGTGACCATCTACGGTGTGGGAATGCGAGGGTTGGCGGCACCTGCCAGGCCTGTCTATCTGGGCAATTCCGGTACGGCTATGCGTCTGTTGTCGGGGCTGCTGGCGCCACAGGATTTCGACAGTGAACTGACCGGCGATGAATCCCTGTCCTCGCGCCCCATGGAGCGCGTGGCCGGGCCGCTTCGAGCCATGGGGGCCGACATCGATACGGCCGAGGGTGGCAGACCGCCGTTGCGTATTCACGGCACGCCCCTGAAGGGAATCCGGTACGAGATGCCGATGGCGAGCGCGCAGGTGAAGTCCTGTCTGTTGCTGGCCGGGCTGTACGCGGACGGTGAAACCATCGTGGTCGAGCCCGAGCCCTGCCGGGATCATACCGAGCGCATGTTGCAGGGCTTCGGTTGCCAGGTGGGCAAGAGCGAGGATGGTCTGGTCACGCGCCTGCAGGATGGGCAGACACTGCAGGCCGCACAGATTGATGTGCCGGCCGACATCTCGTCCGCGGCTTTCTTCATGGTGGCGGCCACCATTGCTCCGGGTTCCGAGTTGCTACTGGAGCATGTCGGCGTCAATCCGACCCGTACCGGCATCATCGAGCTGCTGCGTCTGATGGGTGCGGACATCGTGCTGGAGAACGAACGTGAAGCGGGCGGAGAACCGGTGGCGGACATCCGGGTGCGATACGCGCCGCTGCAGGGCATACAGGTACCGGCCCGACTGATTCCTCTGGCGATCGATGAGTTTCCGGTGCTGTTCGTGGCCGCGGCCAGTGCAAGCGGGGATACCGTGCTGCATGGGGCCGAAGAGTTGCGGGTCAAGGAAACCGACCGGATCCAGGTGATGGCCGACGGGCTGGCGGCACTGGGTGTGTCGCTGGAGACCTATGACGACGGGATCCGCATCAGTGGGGGCGCGATATCCGGCGGCGAGGTCGACAGCGGCGGTGATCATCGTATCGCCATGTCATTCGCGGTCGCGGCGCTGGTGGCCACCGGGCCTGTCGTGATCCGCGACTGCGCCAATGTCAGCACCTCGTTTCCCGGTTTCGTGGCGCTGGCCAACCGGGTCGGTCTCGATATCCGGTCGCGGGAGGTCTGATCGATGTCAGTGCCCGTGATCACCATCGATGGACCGGGCGGAGCCGGGAAAGGCACCGTCAGCACGCAGGTCGCCGATCGACTGGGGTGGCATTATCTCGACAGTGGAGCCATGTATCGTGTGCTGGCGCTGGCGGCATTGCGTGCCGGTGTCGACCTGGATGACGGCGACCGCGTGGCCGCCCTGGCGCCGTCACTGCCGCTGCGCTTCGATACGTCCGGGGCCGTGTTGCTCGACGATGAGAACGTGGCGGACGTGATGCGCAGTGAGGAGTGCGGCCGGGCGGCGTCGGTCATTGCTGGCAGTGCCCCGGTCCGGAGTGCGCTGTTGCAGCGACAGCGGGACTTCCGGGAACCGCCGGGCCTGGTGGCGGATGGCAGGGACATGGGCACGGTGGTGTTCGCGGACGCCGCCGTGAAGGTGTTCCTCACCGCCAGTGCCGGGGAGCGTGCCAGAAGGCGTCATAAGCAGTTGATGGAGAAGGGGATTGATGGTAACCTTTCGGCCCTTTTGGCGGATATAAAGGCGCGCGACGAGCGCGACAGCACCCGGGCCTTGTCGCCGCTGGTGCCCGCCGGGGATGCGATCACGATCGATACCACCGAGCTGGAGATCCAGGAGGTGGTGGACAGGGTACTGGCACTGGCGGCCCGAGAGGGGCTGTAGCCGGTATTTTTCTGTCTGTTGTTGCCTGTGGCGGCAACAGGTGATGGCAGTTGCGAGACCCCTGCACGACAGACCCCGGTCATGGTCGTCGGCAGGGTTCATACTCATTGAACCGTGTTGACCGGAGCGCGGAATACAGGACCTGACATGACAGAAAGCTTCGCTGAACTATTTGAACAGAGTTTGAATGACGTTGATATGACCCCCGGTTCGATCGTGATCGGCACCGTGGTGGATATCGACTCTGACTGGGTGACAGTCAATGCCGGACTCAAGTCCGAGGGGATCATCCCCAAAAACCAGTTCCTCGACGAGGATGGCAGCTTCACGCTGAACGTCGGCGATGAAGTGAAGGTGGCCCTGGAAGCCGTGGAAGACGGCTGGGGCGAAACGCGCCTGTCGCGCGAGAAGGCCAAGCGTGCCGAATCCTGGATGGAGCTGGAAGCAGCTTACGAGAAAGGCGAAGTGGTCACGGGTGTCATCAATGGCAAGGTCAAGGGCGGCTTCACGGTCGACCTCAACAATATCCGGGCATTCCTGCCGGGTTCGCTGGTCGATATCCGTCCGATCCGCGACACCACCCATCTGGAAGGTCACGAACTGGAATTCAAGCTGATCAAGCTGGATCAGAAGCGCAACAACGTGGTGGTGTCCCGTCGCGCGGTACTGGAAGCGGTCACCTCCGAGGAGCGCGAGGAACTGCTGGCCAAGCTGCAGGAAGGCATCACCATCAAGGGTGTGGTCAAGAATCTCACCGATTACGGTGCCTTCGTGGACCTGGGCGGCGTCGATGGCCTGTTGCATATCACCGACATGTCCTGGAAGCGCATCAAGCATCCCAGCGAAATCGTCAACGTGGGTGACGACATCGAAGTCAAGGTGCTCAAGTACGATCGTGAGCGCAACCGCGTCTCCCTGGGTCTGAAGCAACTGGGCGAGGATCCGTGGGTCGACATCAAGCTGCGCTATCCGGAAAGCACCCGGGTCAAGGCCACGGTCACCAACCTGACGGACTACGGTTGTTTTGCCGAGCTGGAAGAAGGCGTCGAGGGTCTGGTGCACGTCTCCGAGATGGACTGGACCAACAAGAATGTCCATCCGTCCAAGATCGTGCAGATCGGCGATGAGATCGAGGTGATGATCCTGGATATCGACGAGGAGCGTCGTCGTATCAGCCTGGGTATCAAGCAGTGCTTCCAGAACCCCTGGGATGCCTTTGCCGAGAAGTACCGCAAGGGTGACAAGATTGCCGGCACCATCAAGTCGATCACCGACTTCGGTATTTTCATCGGACTGGAAGGCAACATCGATGGTCTGGTGCATCTGTCGGACATTTCCTGGGACGAACCGGGCGAGGAAGCCGTACGCGAGTTCAAGAAGGGCGACGAGCTCGAGACCGTCATCCTGTCCATCGATCCCGAGCGCGAGCGCATCTCGCTGGGCATCAAGCAGCTGTCCGACGATCCGTTCATGAACTTTGTCGGCCAGTTCGAGAAAGGCAGTATCGTCAA
This sequence comes from Pseudomonadota bacterium, assembly GCA_051747985.1. Taxonomy (GTDB): domain Bacteria; phylum Pseudomonadota; class Gammaproteobacteria; order Pseudomonadales; family Pseudohongiellaceae; genus PWQG01. The sequence goes on from JBNJGU010000077.1 coordinate 8,598, forward strand.
GGGCCAGATTGCCGAAGTGGACGCCAAGGCGGCAACCATTTCTCTGGCGGAAGGGGTTGAAGGGGTGCTGCGTGCTTCCGAGATCAGCCGTGACAAGGTCGAGGATGCCCGCAACGTGCTGAATGCCGGCGATGAAGTGGAAGCCAAGGTTGTCAGCGTGGATCGCAAGAACCGCGTATTGCAATTGTCCATCAAGGCCATGGAAATGGATGATGAAAAATCCGCCATTCAGGATCACAAGAGTCAGGAGCAGTCCGCTCCGGCCACCATCGGTGATCTGATCAAGGCGGAAATGGACAAGAAGTAATCGCAAGAAGCGGAGCGACACACAGGGAACACGGATATGACGAAGTCAGAACTGATCGAGCGCATTGCTGCCAGGCAGACGCAGCTGTCGGCGAAAGATTGTGAATTTGCCGTCAAGTCGATTCTGGAGTACATGTCCCAGGTTCTCTCGGAAGGAGGTCGCATCGAGGTGAGGGGCTTTGGCAGCTTCTCACTCCACTATCGAGTGCCCCGGATCGGACGCAATCCGAAAACCGGGGCGCCGGTAGCTCTCACCGGTAAGTATGTACCGCATTTCAAGCCCGGCAAGGAATTGCGAGACCGGGTCAATGCCGGCATGGAAGAAGGCTACTGAGTCATTCATGAGACAGCATGACCGCGGTCCCGTCATCATTGCGCTGGACACACATGAGCCGGAGCAGGCTCTGTCGCTGGCCCGATTGCTGGATCCGGGATTGTGTCGCCTGAAGGTCGGCAAGGAGCTTTTCACGGCTGCCGGTCCGGCTTTGTTACAGGAACTCCACTCCCTGGGGCACGAAGTGTTCCTGGATCTCAAGTTTCACGATATCCCCAATACTGTGCGCAAAGCCGTGGCTGTAGCGGCTTCACTGGGTGTATGGATGCTGACTGTCCATGCCTCGGGAGGACGCGCCATGCTGGAAGCGGCTCGCGAGGGGGCCCGGGAAGGGGCAACCCGTAATGGCCTTGAACGGCAACCACTGTTGGTGGCCGTCACGTTGCTCACGAGCCTGGATCAGCAGGATCTCGATGATATGGGTGTCCAGCGTTCCATGCTCGAGCAGGTTCAGCGCATGGCTTCACTGGCCCAGGGCAGTGGCATGGACGGCGTGGTCTGTTCGGCCGTGGAGGTCGCCGGACTTCGTGCGTTACTGCGCAAGGATTTCCTGTTGGTCACCCCGGGCATCCGGCCGGCGGGAGACAGTCACCATGACCAGAAGCGCGTCATGACGCCCGCCGAAGCGATTCGCGTCGGCAGCAACTATCTCGTCATCGGGCGTCCGGTAACCCGCAGTTCCCACCCGGCGGAGCGCCTTGCCGCGATCTGTCGGGAACTGTGATCCGCTGCGCCGACTGGCGCATTCTCCGATCTCTGCTACAGTAGCCTGTGAAAGCGTTTGTGGGTCCCACCGTCGGGCGGAAACGCTTGCGGGGGCGCGTGACGGTCTGCTGGCGCCTCCATTGGAAATCAATGCGTCTATGCGTATAAAAGGAGTTATACCATGCAGAATCATCGAACGGGATCGATTGCCGGATCAATGTACCAGTTGTGCCTTGCCCTGTTGACCATGGCTGTGCTGGCGGTACCCGCCGCCGCGCAGGAGGACGAGGGTGAGTCGATGCCGGTCAACCAGGTCAACATCAACACCGCGGATGCGGATACGCTGGCCCTTGCCCTGGAGGGCGTTGGCCTCTCACGGGCCGAGGCGATTGTGGCCTACCGCGAGGAAAACGGACCTTTCGAGCGTGTCGAGGAGTTGCAGGAAGTAAGCGGTGTCGGTCCCGTGACACTGGAGAACAATCTCGAACGGTTGCGGGTGGAAGGTGCCGACGACTGATCGATTGCGGTAGAATGGGCGCTTTTTCGGGCGCCCGTTCTCATGTCCATGGACTATACTTTCCTGGTGCTTTCATCACTGTTTGCGGCCAGTCTACTGGTCACCAGGCTGGTACTGTCCGCTGCGCCGGCAATGGGGCTGGTTGATGTTCCCGGACCACGCAGTGCGCACCGTCAGCCGATACCTCGCGGCGGCGGATTGTCCCTGGTGTTGATCTTCACCGGTTTCACTGTCCTGCTGGGCTTCTCCGGGACTCTGTTGCCGACGGACCTGTATCTCTTTCTGCTGGCGGTGCCGGTGGCATTCGTGGGTTTCTTGGACGACCGGCGTCCATTGAGTCATCGCTGGCGCATCGCCATGCAGTTGCTGATGGCACTGGCCGTGTATTCTCTGTTGCGTGAGTTGCCTCCTCTCTATCTGGGAGGCATCAACGTGCAATTGGGTCTCTGGGCCTGGTTGCTGGTGCCTCTGGCCATGACCTGGTTATGCAATCTTTACAATTTCATGGACGGAATCGATGGCCTGGCAGCTGCCGAGTGCTGTTTCGTTGCCGCCGCTTCCGCCTGGTTGACGGGCAGTCAGTCGCCATTGCATGCCACGCTGGGACTGGCCCTGTTCGTCATTGCCGCCGGCTTTCTGGTCTGGAACTGGTCTCCCGCCCGTATCTTCATGGGCGATGTTGGCAGTACCTGGCTTGGATTCGTGTTCGGTGTACTGATTCTCATGAGTCTTCGGGACCAGGTGTTGACCATCTGGGTCTGGTTCCTGCTGCTGTCGGTATTCATTGTCGATACCGGATGGACACTGGCAGTTCGACTGGCCCGCGGGCATGCGCCCTACGAAGCCCATAACACCCATGCGTACCAGATTCTGGCGAGGCGGTTTGGACATGCCCGGGTCGTAGCCGGGATCATGACAGTCAATGTTCTGTACGTGATGCCGCTGGCATGGCTGGCGGAGAAATCCCCCGAGTACGGAGTATTTCTGGCAATCTCTGGTATAGTACCGTTCATGGCGATCTGCTGGCGAGTCGGTGCCGGCGATCGTGCCGCGCGAGACCGGAACCGGGCGGATCAGTCCGCGTCAGATCAGGGATCCGAATGAATCTGTACACCATTCCACTGTCACGTACCCTCAAGCAGCTGTTGCTGATGCTGGCGGACGGTCTGATGCTGGTGATGGCTCTGTGGTTGACCTTCACGCTGCTGAGTGTGGATCCGGTGGATCCGGGTGATCCGGTGTACCTGTATTTCGGTCTTTCCACACTGGTCTGTGTAGGCGTTTTTCATCGCATTGGTCTGTACCGGGCGCTACTGTTGTACATGGGGTTGCAGTCCGGTTTCATCGTGCTGCAGGGGGTTTCCATTGCCACCATGCTCAATGGGGGTGTGTATTACTTCCTGATGACGCCGGCGACCCATGATTATGCGGTGTTGCCGATTTTCTGGATGATTTCCCTGCTGTTCATTGGCGGCAGTCGGTTCGTGGCCAAGGTGGCCCTGCAGACCCTGATCCAGAATTTCCGACCCAAGGAGCCGGTG
>JBNJGU010000078.1:0-11984 GCA_051747985.1 Pseudomonadota bacterium
GTGCTCCTCAAACTTTGGTCGGTAAGAGAAGCTGCCTATGTTACCGCAGCTTACCCCCTTGCCAACCCGTTCGAGTTGCACTTACGAATTGAATCCGGGTGCCGATGTGGTGCCTGTGGAAGGCACTTCGGTGGACGACATCGACGACCGGGCTTTTTCTGGCTACTTCAACCACCGTTACGAGGAGAGCAGTGAATACGCCGGGCTGACCCGGGAACAATTGTTGCAGAATCTCGGCCTGGGCGACGGCAGGGAGTTGAACCTGGCGGGTCTGATGCTGTTCGGCCGCAATCCGCAGCGCTGGCGCCCGGCCTTCGAGGTCAAAGCCGTGGCCTTTCCTGGGACTGTGCTACACGATACCCGCTACCTGGACAGCGAGGATATCAAGGGCACTTTGCTGGAACAGTTTCGTGGCGCCTTCGCCTTCATGAAGCGTAACCTGCATCATGTGCAGCGCGGTCGGAGTTTCAATACGTTGGGCGAACTGGAGATTCCCGCACTGGCGCTCGAGGAGCTGTTGGTCAACGCCCTGATCCATCGGGACTACTTCACCAGCGCTTCCATTCGTCTGATGGTGTTTGCCGACCGGGTGGAAATCGTCAGTCCGGGCCACCTGCCGGACAGCCTGAGCCAGGACGAGATCCGGCAGGGCAAGACGATACGGCGCAATCCGACTCTTACGGAACACGCCAGTCAGATTCTGCCGTATAGGGGCATGGGAAGCGGCATTCCGCGGGCGCTCGAAGCCTGGTCCCGGATCGATCTGGTGGATGATCAGGCGGGCAACCAGTTCAGTGCCGTGGTCTGGCGGCCCGAGGCGGAGTGGGGTGTTACCGGGGAAGTCACCCCACCAGTCACCCCACCAGTCACCCCACCAGTGGAACAACTACTAGTGATGCTGGCTGAAGAAGGGCCACTGTCGAGTGCGGAATTGAGAGAGCGCCTGCAACTCAAGGATCGCACCCACTTTCGTGAGCACTACACTGCGCCAGCCCTGGAGCAAGGGCTGATTGAATACACGATTCCGGACAAACCTAATAGCCGTTTGCAAAGGTACCGCTTGACGGCGGCAGGCAAGGCCAGTGTTCAGAAGGGCATGGAGTAGGCACTCGCTGGTTTTCTATCGTCCCTCGAGCTTCTCCAGGGCGACACTGGCCAGAAACGCGGAGCGGCTTTTCAGGCCGTGTAGCGCCACGTAGTCATCAATTTTCCGGATCACCTGACCGGGCAGTGTGACGTTGACCTTCTCGGCCTTTCCCAAGTATGGGGTGACGTCGATATCAATGATCCCCCAGTCCCAACCGGCATACTTCGGCTTGTTCCGCAGCTCTTCCACGCGACTGGGCATCGGAATGGCCAGCCCCTGGTCGGCCAGCTCTTTCAGTTTGATGTGAGCCACCTCCACCGCCATATCCCAGGCTTCTTCAATGGTGTCTCCGGCTGTGATGGCTTCCGGGATGTCCGGGAACAGGATGCCGGTGGCGTTCCCAGCCCGCGACAAGCTCAATGCCTTGCCGTTGCAACCTGAAAGTGCCCTCTGCAGAGAACTTGCACGGTGTTGGCAGTGGTGGGCCATTAAGAAGGGGAGGCGGAGAAGTCGTCTGTAAGACCCGAATGAATACCGGGCATGACCCACTTGCATGGTCTATACTCTACATAGCCACCCCGATCATGTATCGTTACCCACTATGATTATCTCTTCCTCCAAAAAGGTGGTTTTCCACCGCCAGAAAGTTCTGCTATCCATTTTGCAGGCGTTTGGCGGCCGCCTGTCGAATATTGAGTTGCAGAAGTATCTGTTCCTGTTTACTCAGCTTTGCCAGCAGAATAGAAGTTACGAGTTTGTTCCCTTTCGCTATGGCTGTTTTTCTTTTCAGTCCTACGCGGATCGGCGCAAGTTGATTGATCGGGGCGCGATTGCACCGGATCCGGATCACTGGCAGCTTGTCAATGACACCGACTATTCAGCCGAGCTCACTGCCGGAGAGCAAGAGAAGCTGACTCTTTTCAGGAAGAAGTACGCAGACATGACTGGCGATGCCTTGATCCGCGAGGTGTATACGCGTTTTCCCTATTATGCCATCCGCAGCGAGATAGCGGACCGGCTGCTTTCCCCTGATGAACTGGCTTTGGTTGAAAAGCAGCGCCCGCGTCAGCGTGCCAGCCGCTTTTTCACGATTGGCTATGAGGGAAAGAGTTTCGAGCAGTATCTCAATCAATTGTTGCGTAACAATGTCCGGGTACTCTGCGATGTACGCAAGAACCCGCTGAGTCGAAAATACGGCTTTTCGAAGACCGTGTTGTCACAGACGCTGGAGAGCTTGGGTATTAGGTATATCCACCTGCCGGAGCTGGGGATCGTGTCGGATAAACGGCAAACGCTTGAAACCGAAGCGGATTACAAGCGCCTGTTTGATGAGTACGAAGCGAGCACCCTGCAGCGGAATCAGGCTGCCTTGCAGCAGCTCTTTGAAACAACAAAGAAACACAAGCGGGTGGCCATTACCTGCTTCGAAGCCGAGGAATGCATGTGTCACCGTGGCAGGGTGGCCAAGGCCTTGCAACAACTGCCGGAGTGGAAGTACCGCATCGAACACCTGTAACGGGAGACAATCATGGCCAGGGAACGGATATTGATTGCAGTCAAAACATACCCATCGTTGTCAAGCACTTACGCTGAATTGGTGTGCACGGCAGGCTTTCGCGAGCAAGGCGGTTGGGTGCGTATCTACCCTTCGCCATTCCGCTTCCTTGAGAAGGATCAGCAATACGGCAAGTATCACTGGATAGAACTGGAGCTGGAGAAGAACCCCAAAGACCCGCGTCCAGAGAGTTTCAGACCGCGTGATATTGATGCTATCACGGTGCATGAGAAAGTCGGCACCGAGCGCGCCTGGGCTGAACGCAGAAAGCTGATTCTGGACAGGAACCCGATTCACACGAACCTGGAAACCATCATTCAGGCTTCGCGAAACAATGAGTACTCTCTCGCAATATTCAAGCCGACAGAAGTTCTTGATGTAATCGTAAAGCCCGTCGCACGGGAATGGGAACTGTCTCGCAAGGCGGCGGCTGAGGCCTCGTTGAAACAGGGGGCGTTATTTGATGACACGGATCGTTCCGGCTTCGAAATAGTGCGAAAAGTCCCGTACAAATTTTCCTACCGTTTTACTGATGATACCGGTAAGCCAAGTACCCTGATGATTGAAGACTGGGAAATTGGTGCTTTGTACTGGCGTTACGCTGACAGTCACGGTGAGGAGGTGGCCATTGACAAGATTCGGCAGAAGTACCTGGACGACTTCGCCCGCACCAAGGATCTGTATTTGTTCCTGGGCACCGTGTACACCTCCCATGTCCGCAAGCTGAGTAATCCCTATGTGGTGGTTGGCACATTCCATCCGCCGCATGTGACGCAGTCGGAACTATTCTGAGTCCTGTATCGCATGCTACGAGGCTCTAACCGGCAGACAACAACGGCCGCAAATACTCCGCCGTATGCGAAGTCTTCCGCCGGCTGACGACGTCGGGAGCCCCCCGCGCAATCACCCGTCCTCCAGCATCCCCACCTTCCGGTCCCATATCAATCACCCAGTCCGCCTCCGCAATCACATCCAGATTGTGCTCGATGACGATCACACTGTTCCCCGCATCCACCAGCCGATGCAGCACCCGCAACAGCTTCTCCACATCCGCCATGTGCAACCCTACCGTAGGCTCATCCAGAATGTAGAGTTTGTGGGAGGGCGTACCGCGCTGCAGGTGCTCGGGTTTCGCCTTGGCCAGCTCGGTGACCAGCTTGATGCGCTGCGCCTCGCCGCCGCTCAGGGTGGGGCTCTGCTGGCCCAGGGTCAGGTAGCCCAGACCGATGTCCTGCATCAGGCGCAGTGGATGGTGGACGGACGGAATGGGCTCGAAGAACTCCACCGCCTCGTTGACGTCCATGGCCAGTACTTCGCCGATGTGCTTGCCCTTGTATTCCACGGCCAGGGTGTCGCGGTTGAAGCGCCAGCCGTTGCACTGGTCGCAGGGCACGCGCACGTCCGGCAGGAAGTTCATCTCGACCTTCTGCATGCCGTTGCCGCCGCAGGCCTCGCAGCGTCCGCCGGCGACGTTGAAGGAGAAGCGGCCGGGCTTCCAGGCGCGCAGCCGGGCGTCCGGGGTGTCGGCGAACAGCTTGCGGATGGTGTCGAAGATGCCGATGTAGCTGGCCGGGCAGGAGCGCGGTGTCTTGCCGATCGGGGTCTGGTCCACCTGCAGGATGCTGCGGATCGAATCCCATCCCTCGATGCGCTCGCAGCCCTGCCAGTGGGAGGCCTTCACGGCCGGGGCCCTGCCGCGCTTGCGGGCATTGTCGATGACCACTGGACGCAGGTTGTCATAGAGCACGCTGCGGATCAGGGTGCTCTTGCCACTGCCGCTGACGCCGCTGACCACCACCAGTTGCCGCAGCGGAATATCCAGGGTCAGGTCGCGCAGATTGTTCATGCTGGCGTTGACGATCTTCAGGGATTCGTCCGGTATCAGCCGGCGCAGTTCCCCGTCGCGCAGGTCTGGCAGGGGATGACGCATCGGGTTGGCCAGGAAGCGGCCGGTCAGGGACTTCTTGTTGCGCTTCAGGGCGGCCAGGCTGCCGGTGGCGACGATATGGCCGCCGTTGACGCCGGCGCCGGGTCCCACATCGATCAGGTGGTCGGCCTCCGCCATGGTGGCATCATCATGCTCCACGACGATCACCGTGTTGCCCTGTTGCTGCAGTTGCCGCAGGGTCTGGATCAGGCGCTGGTTGTCCCTCGCGTGCAGCCCGATGGTCGGTTCATCCAGGATGTAGCAGACGCCCTGCAGGTTGGAGCCGAGCTGCGCGGCCAGGCGGATGCGCTGGGCCTCGCCGCCGCTCAGCGTGGGCGCGGCGCGGTCCAGACTGAGGTAGTCCAGGCCCACGGTCTGCAGGAACTGCAGGCGGTTGTGCAGTTCGCTGAGGATGTCGCGGGCGATCTGCGTCTCCTTGCTGTCCAGCTTCCAGCGGCTGATGGCTTTCCCGGCCGCCTTGACCGGCAGGGCGCTGATGTCGGCGATGGACTGCTCGCGGAAACGCACGGCCCGGGCCACCGGATTGAGGCGCTGGCCGTTGCAGTCGGGGCAGGGCTTGCGGCTGCCGTCATCTTCCTCATCCAGCCAGACGGCCTCCTCGCCGGTCTGCTCTTCGTCGAAGCCCTTGATGATCTGTCCGGTACCGTGGCAGCGCATACACCAGCCGTGCCGCGAGTTGTAGGAGAACAGGCGCGGGTCCGGCTCGTCGAAGCTCTCGCCGCAGGACGGGCAGGCCCGCCGGGTGGAGAACAGGGTGTCGCGTTTTCCGTCGCTGACCAGCAGCAGACCGTCGCTGAGGCCCAGTGCCTGATCCAGAAGGGTGGTCAGCTCGTTCTCGTTATTGCTGCTGACCTTGCAATCGCCGACCACGATCTCGATGTCGTGTTCGCGGTAGCGGTCCAGCACGGGCCAGTCGGCGCTGGAGACGATCTTGCCGTCCGCGCGCATCTGTTCGTAACCCTTGCCCGCCGACCAGGCGGCCAGATCCTTGTAGATGCCCTTGCGGGCCACGACCATCGGCGCCAGCACGGTCAGCTTGCGGCCTTTGTGATCGCGCAGCAGGCGCGACAGGATCATCTCGCGGCTCTGCGGCTCGATCGGTACGTCGCAGGACGGGCAGTACTGCGTGCCCAGTTTCACGTAGATCAGGCGCAGGTAGTGATGGATCTCGGTCAGCGTGCCCACGGTGCTCTTGTGGCCGCCGCGGCTGGTGCGCTGTTCGATGGCCACGGTGGGCGGAATGCCATGTATCGCATCCACATCGGGCCGGGAGGCCGGCTGCACGAACTGCCGGGCGTAGGCGTTCAGGGATTCCAGATAGCGCCGCTGCCCCTCGGCGAATATCAGGTCGAAGGCCAGCGTGGACTTGCCGCTGCCGCTGACGCCGGTGATCACGGTGAACTGGTTCCAGGGCACCGAGACGTCGATGTTCTTCAGGTTGTGTTCGCGGGCATGATGGATCTCGATGCCCTTCAGGGCTTTCACGGCCTTGCGCTTTGCGCCTTTGTCCGGCGCTGGCGCCATGGGCACATTGGCCAGGGAAGGGCGGCCGGAGGAGCGGGCACGGGTTTCCTCCAGGGCCTCGCGATACTGCTTCAGCGCCACGGCGGTCGCACCGTCACCGGCCCGGACCACGTCTTCGGGCGTGCCCTCGGCGACCACCCGGCCACCGCCGTGCCCGCCTTCCGGCCCCATGTCGATCAGCCAGTCGGCCGCGCTCAGCACGTCCAGATTGTGTTCGATGACCAGCAGGGAATGGCCGGCGGCGCGCAGCTTCGCGAAGGCCTGCATCAGCACGCCGATGTCGTGGAAGTGCAGTCCGGTGGTCGGCTCGTCGAACAGGAACAGCAGATGGCGTGAATGCGCCTTCTTCCCGCTGCGTTTCTTCGGCGTCTTTTCCGGCTTCTGCCGGCTTACCTCGGCCAGGTGACCGGCCAGCTTGAGCCGCTGGGCCTCGCCGCCGCTGAGCGTGGGTACCGCCTGTCCCAGTTGCAGGTAATGCAGGCCCACGTCCAGCAGGGGCTGCAGGCATTGTTCGACATCCGCCTCGCCGCGGAACAGTTCCAGCGCCTCGCTGACCGTCATGGCCAGCACGTCGGCGATGGAATGGAAGCGGCGGCTGTCGCGCGGATCGGCCAGTTTGACCTCCAGCATCTCGGGCCGGTAGCGCTGGCCGTTGCACTCGCTGCAGCGCAGGTAGACGTCGCTGAGGAACTGCATCTCCACATGTTCGAAGCCGTTACCGGAACAGGCCGGACAGCGGCCCTTGCCGGCGTTGAAGCTGAAGCTGCCGATGGTGTAGCCGCGCTCTTTCGCCAGCGGCTGGGCGATGAACCGCTTGCGGATCGCATCGAAGGCGCCCACATAGGTGGCCGGTACCGAGCGCGTGGTCCGGCCGATGGGGCTCTGGTCGACCAGCACGACATCGTCGATGCCGTCCAGTCCGTCGATGCCATTATGATCGCCGGGGGCTTCCACCGGCTTGCCGAAATGCTTGCACAGCCCCAGGTAGAGCACATCACGCATCAGCGTGGACTTGCCGCTGCCGCTGACGCCGCTCAGGCAGACCAGCCGGCCCAGCGGGATGTCGATATCCACATCCTTCAGGTTGTGTGCCCTGGCGCCCCGGATCGTTATGGTACCGGGTGTCTCTTGTACCGCAACGCCCTCTCCGCCGATCCGCGCCTCCTGCAACACCTGCCGGTCGCCGCGCAGGTACTGGGCGGTCAGCGAGTCGCGGCTGCGGATCAGTTGGGCCGGGGTGCCCATGAAGCGGATCTCGCCGCCGTCCTTGCCGGGCCCCGGGCCGATGTCGATGATCAGGTCGGCGGCCAGCATGATCTGCGGGTCGTGCTCGACCACGATCAGGGAATTGCCGGTGTCACGCAGACGATGCAGGATGCCGATCATGCGGTCGATGTCGCGCGAGTGCAGGCCGATGGAAGGCTCGTCCAGCACGAACAGGGTGTTGACCAGGGAGGTGCCCAGCGCCGTGGTCAGGTTGATGCGCTGCACCTCGCCGCCACTGAGCGTGCGCGATTGCCGGTCCAGGCTGAGATACCCGAGACCCACGTCCAGCAGATAGCCGAGGCGGGTGCGGATCTCGCCCAGCAGAAGCTCGGTGGCCTCGTCGAAGGGCTTCGGCAGGTCGACGGCCTGGAAGAACGTGGTGGCTTCATCCAGCGGCAGCTGCATCAGTTCGTCAATACGCAGGGCCTTTCCGGTACTGCCGTCGGCGCCCGGCTTCTGCGGCAGCTTCCACCACAGCGACTCCGGTTTGAGGCGCGCGCCGTTGCAGGCCCGGCACTCGCTGTAGGAGCGGTAGCGCGACAGCAGCACGCGGATGTGCATCTTGTACGCCTTGCTCTCCAGCCAGTCGAAGAAGCGCTTGACCCCGTACCACTTGCGGCTGCGGATGCCGCCTTCGCCTTCCAGTACCCACTGTTGCTGTTCCTCGGTCAGTTCTTTCCAGGGACGGGTCAGCGGGATCTTCTTCGCCTTAGCGTAGCGTTCGAGATCGACCTGGCACTCACTGAAGCTGGGCGTCTGAAACGGTTTGATGGCACCTTCCTTCAGACTCTTGCTCTCGTCCGGTATCACCAGCGAGTAGTCGACGCCGATGATGCGGCCGAAGCCCTTGCAGCTCTCGCAGGCGCCCACCGGCGAGTTGAAAGAGAAGTGGCTGGGTGTCACATCACTGAATTCGCGGTCACAATCCGGGCAGTGCAGGTGCTGCGAATAGCGCAGCGGCTCGCCGGCTTCGCTGCCATCGTCCGACATCGGATAGACCAGCATGTGCCCCTGGCCGTGATGCAGGGCCACCTCCAGGGCTTCCCCGAGCCGCTCGGAGTTGTCGTCGCGCAGGCGCAGGCGGTCCTGCACCGCGTGGACCGGGCGCTCGCCGCCCTTGCTGCGGCCCTTGTACTGGATGCGGGTGTAGCCCTGCTGCCCCAGCAACTTCATGATCTCGTCGTCGCTGAAATTGTGCGGCACGGAGAAGGGCGCGCAGACATGGATGCGGGCGCCTTCCGGAAGGCGTCGGGCCAGGTCATCACGGATGCTCGCCACCGAGTCGCGCCGCACCTCGCGCCCGCAGCCCGGGCAGAACAGCGTCGCCAGCCGGGCGTAGATCAGCTTCAGGTAGTCGTTCAACTCCGTCATCGTGCCGACCGTGGACCGCGAGGTGCGCACCGGGTTGGTCTGGTCGATGGCGATGGCCGGTGGAATCCCCAGGATGCTGTCCACCGCCGGCTTGTCCATGCGGTCCAGGAACTGCCGCGCGTAGGCCGAGAAGGTCTCGACATAGCGGCGCTGGCCTTCCGCGTAGATCGTGTCGAAGGCCAGTGTCGACTTGCCCGAGCCGCTGACGCCGGTGACCACGATCAGCTTGTTGGTGGGCAGGTCCAGGTCGAGGTTCTTCAGGTTGTTCTGGCGGGCGCCTCGGACGGTGATTTCAGGTCGCGACATGGGGTGGGGGTTCCGTCTCCGGTTTCAATAAAGCGTTCAGCTTATACTGGCTTTTTATACAGTTCAATAACTTCTGTGACACGAGTCAACGGTGAGTGCGGGTGCACCTTAGCGGAAGGAGATTCGGAGCGCGAAGCGCTGGCCGCCATGGCTGACGCGCTCGGGGCGGCGCTGGCGGGCTATTCCCGGGAGAATCGCGCTCTTCCGTTGCCCTCTGCTCCTCAGGCGGGCGAACACATGGTCGCTGTCACGCCACTCGTTGCCGCCAAGCTGGCTTTGCGCAGCGCCATGCAGGCGCGGAGAGTGAGTAATGTGGCCCTGGCGGAAAAACTTGGCATCTCGGAGGGGGCGGTTCGTCGCCTTGTCAATCCGGACCATCCCTCGCGCCTTGGTGGAGTTTCAACGGCTTTGCAATGCCTGGGCCGGCAACTGGTGCTGGAGGATCGGGCCACAACAGTGCCCGACAGGCTTTGAGGAAATGCGCTCGGCATTGCTGGACGCCGTAGAGACGGGGGAAGAGGTCGTCATTCTGCGCCATGGCAGACCCGTTGCGCGACTGACGAGTCCTGAAGCCGGTACGGTCCGGTACTGATCAGTCATCTGACGGAAGTGGAAGTGGCCAGTGCCGTGACGCGTTGGGTGCGAATGGAAGAGCTGACCGAGCCCGAGGCCAATCGCATCGAGAGTGCGTTCCATCAGGATATTGATCTTGGCAGATTCACCCGTCGTCCGGCTGAGTCTTCTCATTACCGGCGTGCCATCCATTGGATCAGTAAGCGCAGGACCAGCCTGAGAACGCTGGATGCGCTTCATCTGGCATGCGCGGCGCACCATCAGGCTTGCCTGGTCAGCGAAGATGCAGCGTTGATTGACGCGGCTGAGTTTCTGGGCCTGAGCTCACGCCGTGCCTGACTACCTTCTTTGTGATCTCCGCGCGTTTTGCGAGATCGATAAACCACATCAACGCGGACGTTGCCACATGGTCCGATCAGAAGAAACTGTCGAACTCCGCGTAGCGCTCCTCGGTGATCTGCGTGGGGGGCAGCTCCCCCTCCAGCAGCGCCCGGGTATCCCGGTCGATCGCCTGCATGGCCTCCAGGCGATCCTCCGGAGCCTCGGCGGTGACCATGATGCTGCCCCAGAGGCTGAGCATTGCCGTATCGATGCGCCGGACATCGTTGGCCTTGGCCCACTCGGCGGCGATGCGGCGCCCGAGTGCCGAGCCGAGGCCGTCCACCGTCGACCGCTGACTGCTGTCCATGTCCTGGGTCACGCTGTCGGTGATGTCGTTCCAGCCCAGTATGCCGGGCCGGCCCTCATAGAAGCGTCGGACCCAGAGCAGGTAGTCGTCTTCGCTCTGGTGGGTCTGGTTGGCTTCGTCGCTGCGATAGGCCTCGATAAAGTGCTGGTAGGGCGGCGCGCTGTCGGGCCAGTTTTCCGGCGTCACCGTCGTGGCGCAGGCACTCAGCATCAACACACAGATTGTGGACCAGACAGCAGACCTCATCGGGCGTTCTCTCCATTGTTCATCGGATCGGAATGTGATCGCCCATCAGGAACCGGTCTTCAGCAGCTCCTTGACCACCAGATCCCCGAACGCATCGGTCTTGATCAGTTCAACACCGCTACCGGGCCGTGACAGATCCGGCGTCGAGTAGCCCTGCGCGAACACGCTCTGCATGGCATGCCAGACGTTCGCCGCCTCGTCCTGCATGCCGAAGCTCATCTCCAGCATCATCGCCACCGAGCCGATCATGGAGTACGGATTGGCGATGTTCTGCCCGGCGATGTCCGGCGCCGAGCCGTGGGAGGGCTCGTAGTAGGCTTTCTCGTCGCCCATGCAGGCCGAGGGCATCAGGCCCAGGGAGCCGAGAATGCCGCCGCCCTGGTCGCTGAGGATGTCGCCGAACATGTTCTCCATGACCATGACGTCGAAACGGCCGGGGTTCAGGCACAGATAGGTGGCGGCGGCGTCGACCAGGATGTGTTCGATCTTCACCTCCGGGTAGTCCTGGCCGACTTCCTCCAGTACCTCGTTCCACAATACGCTGGACTTCAGCACGTTGCTCTTGTGGATGTTGTGCAGCACTTTCTTGCGGCGCATGGCCGTGTCGAAAGCCACTTTGGCGATCTGGCGGATCTGGTCCTCGTCATATTCCAGGGTCTCGCGCACATAGCGCTTGCCCTGCTCGTTGACGCCGGTCTCCTTGTCGCCGAAGTACAGGCCGCCGACCAGTTCGCGGATCATCATGATGTCGATGCCGTCGCCGATGATCTCCTTTTTCAGCGGAGAGAAATGCGCCAGGCCCGGGGGCAGGAACACCGGCCGGAAGTTGGCGTAGGTGTCATAGCGGCGGCGCAGCGGCAGCAGGGCGGCGCGCTCGGGCTGCATGTCCACGGGAATCTTCTGGGATTCCTCGTGGTTGAGGCCGATCGGCCCTTTCAGGATGGCGTCGGCCTCGTCACAGATCTTCTGGGTCTGTTCGGGGAACGGATGCCCGTGATCGAAGTAGGCACTGGCTCCGAAAGGCGTGTGCCGAAGGTTGAATTCAACCGGGTTGCGTTCGGCAATGACGTTGAGGACCTTGACGGCTTCGGCCATGATCTCCGGGCCGATGCCATCCCCGTCCAGCAGGGCGATCGTATATTGGCTCATGTCTGCTCGATTCTGGTATCAGGAGGTGAATGGGTCGGTACTGCGAGGCGCGTAATTTATCACGCGAGGGGTGGGGGAACAACTTGTGGCAGCCGACCGGGGCGCTCAGAAGAAGCTGGCGAGCTGCCGGATGAAGATCAGTGCGAGTATGCCGAGGATGATCCAGGAGGCAGTGTCACCGACCCTGGTGTTGTACCACTTCCGTTGCCCGTTTTTGGCGCTGTTCGGTTTCTCGTTGCTGTCCATTCCGGCACCGCATTGAAATGACAAT
>JBNJGU010000079.1:0-11920 GCA_051747985.1 Pseudomonadota bacterium
AGATACCGTATTCATGCTCCGGGCGCTGCTGCAGCGTTCTGGCATCTTCATCGAAGGGGCGCCCCTTGAGGCGGAACGAGGCCAGACCCGTCCAGGAGGCCTCATCACCTCCGCCCAGCACTTCCATAGGCTCGATACCCGAGTCCTCGTCCGTCCACAGGCTGCGCAGGAATCGTTGATTATCAACTGTCGATAGGTGAGACTGATCGCGCGTTATCAATCAAATTGCTCATTAACGTGAAAAGAAAAGCGTTTTGAAAATTTAACTCCAAAAAAACAGAATCGTTCACAGTCATATACAGAGACCGGGTAACGCTACCCGGACATCATTGAAACCCTTGCAGGCGAGCGCGAAATAACACCGAAACAACGGATCATGCGATCAGAGCTGGAGGGGGTAACAGGGCTTTGGATAGCGAGGACTTCACTGGAAGGTTTTCCGGCAAAAAATATCCTGTGGAAGTCGAGACAAATGTCGGGATACAGTTTCATTCAATTACCACCTCTCGCAATCGTCCCAGTAGCGGGAAATACAACGCCTGTCTGACCAGGCGATCATCAATCTGCCTGAACAGGTCGGCATAGCGCTGCAGTTGGGGCAAATATCGCTCCGCTTCCTGATCCAGAAAGCCCTCAATATCACCTCCCTCGCGATAGCCTGTCTTGTAGTCGACCACCCACCGTGTGCCGTCTTCATCAACAAAAGTACGATCGATAATGTGTGTTTGTGGACCGTCATCACTCCAGCTTGTCAGAGGTAGTTCATTCTGCGCCTCTGAATGAGCCGACAATATCCAGCGGCCATTGCCGTCATTGAGAGAGGCCTTCAGAGCGTGCGCGCAGCGTAATTCCGCCTCCTTGAGCTCATCAGTACTGATGCCCAACCCGGCCAACATGGCTCGCAAGGCAGGACGACACCACTCTACTTGCTCATCGCTCCAGGCATCCAGACCGTCCTCGGCAATCTGTTGTAGAAACCGATGGACAACGGTACCAACGATGCGAGCCGTCTGTGAGGCCCAGGAAAACTCGAGTGGCTCTTCTTCATCCTGCTCGACCACGCCTCCTTGCCAAACGACATCCTTCTCCGCCAACGGAATCTGCCACTCCACAGGGAAACGGCGAATGGGACGTTCCTTCACCGGTACGTCCTGGATCCCTGTTTCCGCCCCCGGCTGGTTCTGATGGAAGGCTTGCTGGAAATCCATTTCCAGCAATGGCCACAAGCGTGCCAACAATGAACCTTTGCCAGGTGTTCCCATTTCGAGCTCACCATCCTTGTTCGCCGAAACCTTTACGAAACCAAACAGGTCGAGGCAACGTACCGCCCGTGTTACCGCTACATACAGCAGGCGCCCCAGCTCATGATCCTCCTTTTCTTCGGCCAGGGTCTTTATAAACTGATACAGCGGCTCCTTGTCTTTCACTCCATAAGGGCGTACAGGAGCCATCAGCAGATCCGGTTCACGATCAATACGCGGCCGCTCCATCCAGAGCAACAAGGGATCATCGGAGCGGCCGGTGCCGGCATGGAGACCGGGCAGGATCACAGTGTCGAACTCCAGGCCCTTGGACTTGTGTATGGTCATCACCTGCAGGCGTCCATCGGCTTCCGGATCAACTCGCGCGTAAAGGGAGTCCAGGGCCTCATTCAAAAGATTTATGTCATCCAGGTCAGCGGCCTGCTCACTGCCTTCAAGCAGATCAAAGAATGCGCGAGCATCTTCCAGTGCGGCAGCATCACCGGCTGCGGCCGGGCCACCTAAAGCCAGCCAAGTGGTTTGTACCCGGTGACGCAAGGTTCCTCGCCGGCTGTGACGACGTGCCTCGCGAATAGCCTCGGCAATACGCGCGACGCGTTTCTGTGCATCATCAGAGAGTCCCGCTACATCGTCCGGGTTGGCTATGGACTCTGGCAACGGCTGGTCATACGTGGCCAACGTATGCAGATCGGCCAGAGTCAATCCGCACCAGGGTGCGCGCAACAGCGTCAACCAGGCAGTGCGGTCCCCTTCATGGACCAGCGCACGGGTCAAGGCCAACAGGTCCTGTACGACAGGCCGCGTCGCCAGGGTTTCGATTTCCACCGCCTGGTAGCGGACCCCCGCCTCACGCAATGCTGGCAGAATCGCTGCCGCCCGGGGACGGGTGCGTACGAGGATTGCCACCTGCCCGTCATCGGTTTCTGCAAGACGCTGCTGTGCCAGTTCCACGATCTTGCGCGCATCTGCCTGCGCGTCGGCCTGCTCGCCCAGGCTGGGGTGCACCTTGACACCGCCTTCGCTACTGTCGTCAAAAGCTGTTGCTGGCGAAAAAGGCACCGCGCCTGCGCCAGCGTCCTCTTTTTCCGCCAACAGAGCTGGAAAGCCCTGATTGACCCACTCCACCGCCGGGCGCCGTGAGCGGAAGTTGACCTCCAGGTTCAGCGCCTCCAATGACAACTGGCCAATCCCCTCCTGGCGGGCACGCAAAAACAGGCCAACTTCGGCCTCCCGAAAACGGTAGATGGATTGCATGGGATCTCCCACCAGAAACAGAGTACGTCCATCATCCGGTTCCCAGCCCCGGGTCAGGGCTTCGAGCAAACGAAATTGACTGCTTGAGGTATCCTGAAACTCATCCACCAGGATATGGCGAATGCGGTAATCGAGTGCCAATGCCAGGTCGGTGGGGTTTTCTTCATCGCCCAGTGCGGCCACCGCACGCAAGGCAATTTCCGTGTGATCGACTTCACCACGACGAGAAAATACCAGCTGCAGCTGGGCAGCCGCCAACGGCAAAAGTTGCTGAAACACCTGCAATAGTTGCCATTGCTGGTCGGTATATACCGCTGGTGGCAAGATACGCACGCGTGACAGCGACCCCACCACGCCTTCCACCTGAGCCAGCTCACCGATCAACGAATGGATCCGTTCTTTTTCCGGCTTGAACTTCTTACCGGCAGGAAAGCCCTGGTTTTTGGTGATTGACTTACGCCAACTGTCTTCACGGGTCAACAACAATTCCGCCAGCGCCTGCCACGTCTCCACATCCCTCGGCATCGTACCGGGCAACGATGTGAGGTCAGCGCAGTTCAAGATCGGCGAATCTGAACCCTCAGCTCGCAAACGCTCAGCGGCGCCGCTAGCGATAGCAATAATTTCCTGATGCAGCGGTTCAGGCAATACCGCCTGTAACTCTTTCAGCGCCAATTCCACTTCGGTGGCGATCGCCACTTCCAGTGCTGCTCGATTGGCGGCTCCCTCGTCCATCAGGCGCGGCAACCACTGATCCCGACGCGCCAGCATATCGGCGAGCAATCCAGCGGCCAGATCGACACGGTTATCCAGGTGCAACAGGAAAGTCGCCACCGCCTCAGACCATTTCTCGCCAGATTCCAATAGGGTCATGGTTTGATGCGCGGCTTCGCGATGCAGCTCACGGGCATCATCAGCGATGGAAGGGGGCGCACCCAGCCCGGACAGCAATGGCATCTGCCGGGTCAGCGCAGCGTTAAAGGAATCCATGGTCTGTACCCGCAACCGCGACGGATGGCGTAGCAGGGCCCACCCCAGTTGATCATCACGAGTCAGCACATCACGGGCCAGCGCCCAAGTCTGCCTTTCGTAGTCAGCCTGCGGAGGCGTGTCCTCTGTGGCGCGCAACAGTGACTCAATAATCCGTTCACGCATTTCCCCGGCGGCCTTGCGTGTAAAGGTAATCGCCAGCACTTCCTCCGGCGCATCCACTATCGCCAGCAGCCTCAAGACCCGTTGCGTCAGCAATGCTGTCTTACCCGAACCAGCTGGTGCCTGAACGATAAAGGATCGATCCGGCGCAATCGCTGCCTGTCGTTGTGCCTTGTCGGTAACGTCACTCATGTGGAATTATTCTCTTCCTCCGCCACCGCTTGCGCCACGACTTCATTTACCCGACACAAACCCGCCAGGTGGCAGTAGTCGCAGGCCTTTGGCAGCGGGTCAACACGCGCATCTCCCTGCATGATGTTCGCCGCCAGCGCATTGGCCATGTCCCACCACTGCTCTCGCAATGCGTCCCACTCGACGCCGGCGCTCTTTGGATCATCCGGTGCCTTGCTGCCGGGCACCTCATCAGGATTGACCACCACCCCTGCCCAGCCGCACGAATGGCGGCGCACCCGGCCAACCACCACGCCACTGAGCTCTTCATCGTACTGAAGGGAATACAATGGTATCTGCGGGTCTCTCGGCCGCTCCCCGAGCCAGTCATTCGGTTTGACCTCGCCGGTCTTGTAGTCAATCACCACGTGACTACCGTCGGTCAGTTCATCCACTCGGTCCACCTTGCCGGTGACACTGATCTGGCCGACATTCAGGCTGACGGTCCACTCACGAGCCAGCACCTGGAAATCTGCCCGCGCCAATTCCTGCATCAGCCATTCTTCCATAAGTGCTTCGAGTCGCCGGCACTCCATCTCGGCAAAGCGGGCGGTACATACCGAAGGCTGTTTTCGCGTCGCCCAAGCCACCACCGAGGCAACCTGTCCAGCAATCAGTTCACCACGCTCTTCCGTTGTCAGAGCCTCAAGACTTTGACGGCTGTCCAGCGCCTTCCAGATCCCCTCCAGCACTCGATGCACCATGGTGCCGCGAGTGCGGGCATCGAGCCCCTCGCCGGGGGAGTCGAGACTGCCGGCCCCCAGCCGGTGAATGGCAAAAGCGCGGAACGGGCAGTTGGACTGGTCCGTAAACAGGCCGGTGCCGCCGCGCAACGCCCCGCCGTTTGCCACCACAGGAGCGTGTTCATCGTTCAGGGTTTCCATCTCACCGGCTTCAAGCATGGTGCGCCACGGATCGGCACCCATTTCCGCTGGCAGCGGCGTTTCCGGTAGATCCGTAATCAACGGGCTCGGGCGCAGAGGTTCGTCGCCGCTGCGTTGCGGCCAACTGACAATCACCTCCGGGGCGCCACCGAGCAGTTCACCGGTGAGCTGCTCGGCAAAGCCCAGCTCACGGGCGGCGGTGGCACGCGGCAATTGTCGCTCTCGCTGTAACCAGCTCGGTAGAAAGGGGTTTGGGCGCGGCGGCTCCGGCCAGACGCCATCGTGCAGGCCCATGACCCAGAGCCCGTCGAATTGCTGGCCGAGCGCCTCGAACAGACCCAGCACCTGGACGGGTGCTGGCGACAGGCGCGGCTGGAAGGTTTGCTCCTGGGCCAGACGACGTAATGCACTCAACGCCTCCTCGCGGGTCATCGCCGACTGCACCGTGCCCAAAGACGTCAGCTCATGCAACAGCGCCTGCCAGGCCTGTACCGCCTGATGTTCATGACTGTCCAGAGCACGCTGGCCGGGCCAACCGGCCCGGGTCAACAGCTCAGCGAAGTGCAGTGCCCAGGCGCCCGGTGATTGTCGCAGGGGCACAGCACGGGTCTGCTCGCTCAAATCATCCAGTGCATCCGCCAGCTTCGGGCAACCGGGTTCGCCCTTCTCCGGTCGGCCACGGGCCAGCCAGGCCACGGTATCCAACCCGGGACGCAGCTCACCCCTGTCGCGCAGGCTGATCTCCAGCGCCAATCGTTTCTGCTGTTCTTGCTCGGCACCGAAAAAGAAAGGCGAGCGCAACACACGCCCGGCATCGACGAATGCCAGCTCACCCCGGCCGGCGCCGAGCCACAGAAGCGCATCATTGACGAGCGGCTCATCCGCCAGTGCCACCCCCAGCGACAGGTTCCAGGCCCGCACCAGTCGATGCCCCGGCTGTCGGCACGCGACAGGCTGCAATGCCGAATCAAGCTCGCGCATTATGGCGGTGCGACGCTCGTTCAGATCTCGCACCACAATCCCCAACCGCGCCGCCGGATTCGCCTGTAATCGCGCTCTCGCCCAGTGCGCAGCCGCGCGCATCTCCTGCTCTGCATCTACACAAGCGCTGCGCACCGCCTGCCCTTCAACCGCAGTCTCGCTCCTGACCCGGGTGACCTCAACCCCCCACTCCACAAGCAGCTCCAGTAGTGCCGTCTGTTGTGGTGTGAATTCCTCAAACCCCGCCAGGCAGAGCGCTTTTGGGCGCAGCGACACATCCCGCTCCAGCCAGCACATCGCGTGATCGGCAAGCGCTGCGGGCTCCAGCCAGCCGCCATCGGCGAGATGCCGCTCCAGAGTATCCGACCATCGCAGATAGGCCGCCACGTCTTCATGGTCAGCAGCACTGCGCAGCGGCGCCTTATCGATCCGCCAGCCCAGGCACAACTCTCGTGCCTGCCGAGCCTGCACCGCAGCCGCCGCCGGTTGCAGCAACCCCCGTTCACCCTTATCCGCCTCGATCACCTGACGCCAAAGGGCATCCACCTGGACATGGGACAGCAGCACCGCCGGTTCACCATCAGCGACCACCCCACGCACCAACGCCGCCTCATGCAGTCGCGCCAGCCAAGCGCCCCAAGGCAACACATCAGCCCGCTGCCAAACTGAGTGACCCGCGACCTGTTGCCGCAAGGCGTGGTCGCCAAGTACACGACGGGTTAGCCGAGCATTGCCGGTCACCAGAGTGGCGCCTCTATCCAGAGTCAGCAGAGCCTCGCTCCAATCCAGTTCGGTCAATTGCATCAAAGGCTCCACCTGCCAACAGAAGGAACACAAGATATCTTCAGAGCCAGAGTCTGTCCATTTTGCGGGGAATCACGCTGACAATTGCGATAACTCGTAGAATTTCTCAATTAATTAATATCTTGTAGGTGCACCCATCCGGAAAAGTCACATTTGATGGACTGGATAGCATGCGTCCCCCCAATGCTCTCGATGATGATCCATCATGATCTCGATCACCAACGGCACCAGCTCACTCAATATCCGATTCCCGTCCCGCAGCTGATTTCGGTTCACTGAACTGCCCCAAGTTGCGCCACCATGGATCAACTGATTCCGCAGTGTATACAGCCGATTGAACACGATCGACAGCAGTGCCCCCACATCCCGACTGGCCAGTGCTTTACTGGATGCCGCCTTTGCCCGGCTGAATCGCTGCTCCCAGTCCTCACTTTCCGGCAAGCCATTGAGGTGATCCCAGAACGGCTGGAACACATACCGATTGTCCAGTAGCACCCGGATGGCACCCGAAAACTGGTTCCACAGCACCGCTTCCAACGCCCCATCACCATCCAGATCCACTAGACGCTCCAGGAAGAAGCGGAACCGCTGTCCCTCTCTGGGCCGATACTCACCGCATTCGTCCGAATAGGCGGCATTGAAGGCAATCCACAGGAAGATGAAGCGCCCGTCAGCATCCTCGCACTGTTCGGCCCTCCGCAGCCAGCTGAGTGCACGGTGTACCCGCAGCGCCAAACCTTCCGGATGCTGATCCCGCTCTCTGCGTTGGCGTTCTTTTAGGGCCTCATAAGTAAGAGCCATTAGCGACCACCGTTCCCTGTTCGTTTTTAGTGTTTAAGCGGGCATGCTGCCCGGTCATGGTCATTTGTCAAGAAGAGCTGGCTACGGGCTGTGCCGCAAACCGTCAACCCCCTCTCTCGAACATGATTCCTGCGACACAAAACGGCGCACACCCCCATTATGCTCAACCACCTCCCTCCCCGGAGAACCAGGACCAACAAGGAGAACCGCCAATGAAACACCGCATAGCACTCGTATCCCTGCTCGCCGCTATGGGTACCGCCTGCTCCAGCATAGTGAGCGATACCGATTACCCGGTCGCCATCAACAGCCAGCCCGACGGCGCGGAGTTCCGCGTCAGCAATCGCGACGGCCAGCGCGTGCATTCCGGGACCACCCCCGCCACCGTGACCCTGAAATCCTCCGGAGGCTATTTCCGTGGCGAAACCTATACGGTGGAACTGAGCAAGGACGGGTACGCCGACCGCATCTATACCCTGTCCAGCACCATCGATGGCTGGTACTGGGGCAACATCTTGCTGGGTGGCCTCATCGGCATGCTGATCGTGGATCCCGCCACGGGTGCCATGTACAACCTGCCGTCCCGTGTTGACATCACTTTGGATCCGGCCGTGGCCGGCGCTGAGCAGGACTCTCTGACGATCGCGACCATCGACTCGCTGACGCCGGAGCAGCGTGAGGCGCTGATTCCGATTGACTAGCGGCGCAATCTCAAGCCGGACCACCATGCCGCCTCTCGCCCTCTTAACCCGCGGGAGGCGGTTCCCTGCTGATGTCCCACACATCATCCCCGAACCCCTGCAACCACCACGTCAACTGCTCACTATCCACCACTGTAGCCGTGATCTCATAGTACTTCTCATGCTCAACCACCCGCTGGTCCTCGGACAGCCGCGCCTCGAGCAGATGCATCCCCGCCTCGCGGTCAATGCAGAAGCTGAGCCGGATCTGCTTTCCGTACCCGTAACCGAATCGCCCGTCGCGGTCATACTGACTGAAATCGAACTCGGGCGGGCGCCGAAAGCCCAGCGTGGTCTCACGCGCCGATTCAAAGCGATGCAGCGCCAGGCTGCGCTCATTGTCATAGCCCTCGAAACGGCCGACCAGATACAGCACCTGGCCCTGCTGCGCCAGCCCCAGGGGCATCACCCGCTTTTCCTGCAGTTTCCCGGCGCGGTTGCGATATCGGATCTCCAGCCAGTGGTTGGCGTACAGGGCATTACTGATGGCGCTGAAGACGTTGTCGTCAACGGCCGGAGGCAACAGCGGCTGCGTGGTGCTGACTACACGCACCTTGTCCAGCCACTCGCGTTCGCGGGCCGCGCGATCCGTGTCATCGCCGTTGTAGTGCAGGTTGCTGCGCGCCTGCTGGAAGAACCCTTCCATCGACCGCAACAGGCGAACCGGCAGCAGATTGCGCAGGTGCTGCTCGGCCAGTGACAACAGCAACGACTCCTGCTCATTGAGGCCTGGCAACGAAAGACCCTGGGCACGTTCCATCCAGGAGTAGCCGTACGGGCGGTCGCGATCATCGCACTGGATGGCAAAATGTTCGGTGAGCATTTTCAACTGCCGCTGCACCGAGCGCAGATCCCGCTGGATACCGGCCTCCCGCAGCTGGCCGTGCAGCGTGGCGGAAGTGATCTTGCGCGGGTGACGGGGTATACGACGCAGCAGCTCGATGGCCAGATGGACGGTCTCCACCGTGTCGGGTCTTCGTGGCATAGGGCCTCCCTGCATGCATCCCGGTCTGTGGGCGCACTGCCGGGCTTTCCGACAGACTGCCCGCTTTAACGACATTCTGTATCGCAAGCGATTGCAACAGCATAGAGCCGGCTTGTCTACTGGACTGCCAGTACAGTATTTTGCCCGGGGTTCGAGCACGCAGTCTCGGGCAAGATTCTGCAGTGCACGCGGGCAGCAACTGCGTCACTGTTCGTCGCGCATTCAGGCATCATGGTGAACACCACACTGGATTGGGAGGATGCGATGACACTGACCGACCGCGCCGAAGGCGCATTACTGGGACTGGCCGCTGGAGATGCCACGGGCACCACAGTGGAATTCAAGCCTCGAGGGAGTTTCACGCCACTGACCGACATGATCGGTGGCGGGCCATTCGGCCTCGAACCCGGTCAGTGGACCGATGACACCTCCATGGCACTGTGCCTGGCCACCAGCCTGGTCGACCACCAGGGCTTTGATGCCGATGACCAGATGCGGCGCTACTGCCGATGGGCCACGGAAGGCTACATGAGCAGCAACGGCCGATGCTTCGATATCGGCAATACCGTTTCCTCAGCGCTCCGTGCCTATCAACAGTCGGGCGATCCCTACTCCGGCTCCACCGATCCGCATAGCGCGGGCAACGGCTCCATCATGCGACTGGCCCCGATCGCCCTCTTCTACTTTCCCGACGAACAGACCGCCATGCATTATGCGGCGGAAAGTAGCCGGGTGACTCACGGAGCCGACGAATGCCTGGATGCCTGCCGACTGCTGGCCAGCCTCCTCCATCGCGCTCTGGACGGTCAGAGCAGGAACGATGTCCTGTTCGGCACCGGCCCGGTGATGAAATTCGACAGCCCGGCAATCAACGCCATTGCCGCCGGGAGTTACGTCGACAAGGACATCGACAACATCCGGGGCACCGGTTATGTCGTCAACAGCCTGGAAGCGGCGCTGTGGTGCTTCTACCAGACCGACTCCTTCTCCGAAGCGATTCTGCTCGCCGCCAACCTGGGGGATGATGCGGATACGACCGCGGCGGTGTGCGGGCAGGTGGCCGGGGCGTATTACGGAATCAATGGAATTCCGGAGCACTGGATTGAGAGAGTGTCGTGGTCTCGGGAGATACAGGAACTGGCTCGCCGGCTTCTCCGTTAGCCGGTTCGTAGTTACTGATCCAGAGCAACGTGATCACCGTGCTGCACACCACCAGAATGATGCCGTGTACCACACGTTCATTGACGAACTGGTACGCGGCGGCCACCCAGCCCACGACGGGCAGGGACAGCGCCACCACATAGCTGAGCACCAGTACGGGAGTGTCCCATTCCCGGCCGATTGGTGATGGCGGCGGGCGTCCCTGGCCTGTTCCAACGCCGCAATGAACACAGACGGCCGCGTCGTCCTCGATCTCTTTTCCACAGGCACTGCAATACATCAAGACTCCTCCGGTGACGGGTTGATGAAAGTGATACCACTGTCACCTTACGGCAGCTTGCGACATTCAGTGTCTGATCGAGCTTCCGGCAGCTGCGACACTGATCGTCGCCGACAGCTTCATAATGGGTCTCAACCGTTCAGGAAAGGAGCCCTTATGCCACGACGTCGACGCCGATCCCGCCCCCTGCCCGCCAACACCAGCCACTCCATCAGCGAGGATGCCCTGTACCGCCTGCTCAGACTCTGGAGCCTGCGCGTACTGGTACCGTTGGGAGGTCTTCGTGAACTGATCTCCACGCGAGGGTTCATGAGCGATTCAATCAACCAGCTGATTGACCTGGAGGACCTGATGGATCCGGCGGACCCTCTGGAGCTGGATCCCCAGGCGGTAACGAAGAACCTGAAAAAACAGTACCTGGAAGCCGAGCAGGCAGCAGCCAACACACCACTGCCGGATCGTCTGCGGCAGAACCTGCAACGTCTGGGTGCGACGCTTTCGCTGTCGGACATCGAGTGTCAGCTGTTGGGATTCACCGCCCTGCTGCACAGCGAGAATGCACTGGAGGAAGTCTGTGAACTGCGGGGCTCCCTGTCCTCCAACGAAGTGATCCGCACCCTGTCCGTGATCCTTGATCTGCCCACCAGGGAGGTCCGGAAGGCGCTGGGCGCCAACAGTGCACTGACCCGCTCCGGCCTCCTGCGTCTGGACCGCACCGGCGACGGCAGACTCTCCCACAAGCTGGACATGCTCTCTCCCCAGTTTGCCGACTGCCTCTGCTCCACCGACGCCGAAGCCCTGCACCTGCTGCGCGAGATCATCCGCGAGGCGCCCGAGGGCAAGCTGGCCATGGACGACTACCCGCATCTGGACCGGGAACTGTCGCTGCTGCTGCCCTACATGAAGGAGAGGATGGCTTCAGAAGCCACTGGAGTGAACATCCTGCTCTACGGTGCCCCGGGCACGGGCAAGACGGAGCTGGCGCGCATGCTGGCACGGCAGATCGGCACGCCGCTGTATGAGATCGCCAATGCCGACGAAGAGGGCGACCCGGTACGTGGTGATCGCCGGCTGCGGGCACTGCGCACCGCGCAGCAGGTGCTCGCCCAGCAGGAGGCCCTGTTGCTGTTCGACGAGATCGAGGATGTGTTCGGCGGCAATGCCCCGCTGTTCGGGCAACTTGCGCTGGGACAGCAGCTCAAGGGGTGGGTGAACCGCACACTGGAAGAGAATCCGGTGCCCACGCTCTGGGTGAGCAACGAGATCCGGGACATGGATCCGGCTTTTCTGCGCCGGTTCTGCATGGTGGTTGAAGTGCCCATGCCACCACGCTCACAGCGTCAGCGCATGATCGGCCAGTACGCGCCCGATACCCTGTCTGGCGA
>JBNJGU010000080.1:0-11905 GCA_051747985.1 Pseudomonadota bacterium
GGATACGCCGTGGTCATCGCTCTGTGCGGAGGTGTCCCCGGTGCTCAGTCCATCTTCCAGGATCAATACCCGATGTCCGCCCAGACCGCGTATCACGGGACGGGACGCGCCGGCACCGTAGGCCGTGCTGTGGACGCCGGGCTGCTGTTGCAGGGTCTCGCCCAGGGTCATGCCGCGCTGGTCATCCAGGGATTCTCCGACCAGCATGCCCACCGGTTGGGTCGATTCGAGGCGACTGCGCTGGAAGGGCAGCGCGCGGACCATGATCTCCTCGACGTCGGCGTAATGTCGGTCGGTGGTATCGGGGTCATCGCTCTGGCCGTGTGCCCATGGTTGGGCAGCAATGACGGCGAGGAAAAGCGCAGTACGACGCATGGCTCTGTATCCTTGTTATTGGCTGACTGGACACGGGTTGTCCGGTGACTGAATGGTATATGTTATATCATATCATTGTAGCGTCAAGTCCGGGATGGCGATTTTTCCCTTCGGATGTCCACCGCTTGCACCACTCTGTGTAACAACCGGCCGACCGGCTGATCCATTGCATAAGGCCCGGCTATCGTTTACTTTGAGACCACATAACAATACGGTGCACAGGACTCTCTCATGTCATTTCTCGCCTTCGTCAATCTAGTATTCTTTATCGGACTCCTGGTGCTGCTGGCCAGGATGAGCAAGCGGAACCACACGCTGCCCAGGCAGGTGTTCACCGGCCTGATCGTCGGTGCGGGATTCGGTCTGTTGTTGCAGGTCATCTATGCCGGCAATCAGCCGGTACTCGATCAGACCCTGGCCTGGACCAATGTGGTGGCCAATGTCTACGTGGGACTGTTGCAGATGATCATCATGCCGTTGGTGCTGGTGACCATGATCGCCGCCGTGCTTCGCATGAAGGAAGTCTCGGCGATGGGCCGCATCGGGGGCTCGGTGATTGGCATGCTGGTGCTGACCACCATGATTGCCGCGGTCATCGGTATCTTTGTCACGCTGCTGTTCGGTCTTTCAGCGGAAGGCCTGGAGGCCGGAGCGAGGGAGATGGAACGGGCCGAGGCCCTGGCCAGTCGGCAGGGCAGTGTGGCCGATCTGACACTGCCGCAGGTGCTGGTCAGTTTCGTGCCGACCAACATCTTTGCCGACCTGACCGGCGCCCGGGATACCTCCATCATCGCGGTGGTCATCTTCGGCGTGCTCACCGGTGCCGCTGCCTTGTTGGTGGCACGGGAGAATCCGGAGCAGGAAGAGCGCATCCACGGATTCATCGATTCCGCCCAGGCCATCGTCATGAAACTGGTGCGGATCGTGCTCGCGCTGACTCCCTATGGTGTCATGGCGCTGATCATCCGGGTGCTGGCCAGTGCGTCGCTGTCGGATATCCTCAATCTGATCGGCTTTGTGGTGGCTTCCTACCTGGCCATTGCGCTGATGTTCGTTGTACACGGCCTGTTTCTGTCCCTGGTCGGCGTCAATCCGATGAACTTTTTCCGCCGCATCTGGCCCGTGCTGACCTTCGCCTTTGCGACCCGAAGTTCGGCGGCGACCATTCCGCTGAACATCAAGACCCAGATCGAGTCGTTGAAGATTCCCGAGCCCATCGCCAACATGTCAGCCAGTTTTGGTGCCACGATCGGCCAGAACGGCTGCGCCGGTATCTACCCGGCCATGCTGGCGGTGATGGTGGCGCCCACGATGGGGATCAACCCGCTGGATCCGGGTTTCTTCTTCGTGCTGATCGGTGTCATCGCCATCAGTTCCTTTGGCGTGGCCGGTGTCGGCGGGGGTGCCACCTTCGCCGCGTTGATCGTGTTGCCGGCCATGGGTATGCCCATCGAGTTGGTGGCCCTGCTGATCTCCATTGAGCCGCTGATCGACATGGGACGCACGGCATTGAATGTCAGCGGCGCCATGACCGCCGGCCAGGTGACGGATCGTCTGGTGAAGTTGCCCGGCACGAAACAGCCGACCGGTGATGCCGCTGGCAGCTCCGTGTCCGGTTGATCAACAGTCGTTTCATTCTTCCATGCCCCGATGAATGGCCAGCGGTCCCCAGGCCTGACAGACGGGCATGACTTCCAGGGCATTGATGTTGACGTGCGGTGGCACGCTGCATACCCAATGGACGATATCAGCGATGTCGTCCGCCGCCAGCGGGCGGGTGCCCTCGTAGACTGCATCCGCCTTTTCCCTGTCCTGTCGGAACCGGACCTGTGAGAACTCGGTTTCTGACAGTCCCGGCTCGATATTACTGACCCGCACGGCCGACCCCAGTAGGTCCGCCCGCAGTTCCCGGCTGAAATGCTGCACGAAGGCCTTGGTGGCGCCATACACATTGCCGCCCGGATACGGCCAGTTGCCGGCCGTCGAGCCGATGTTGACGACATGACCACGATTGCGTTCGACCATGCCCGGCAGGATCAGTCGTGTCATGCGGACCAGAGCGGTGATGTTGGTCTCGATCATGGTCTCCCACTCATCCAGCCGGGCCCGGTGCGCGGGCTCCAGGCCCAGGGCCAGGCCGGCATTGTTGACGAGCACATCGATGTCGCGAGCGGCATCCGGAAGTGCCTCGAACTGTCGCTGGAATGCATCGATATCGCGGACATCCGCGGCGATCACGTGGACGGGTGTCGACGGTCCCAGTTCTTCCCGCAGTGCCCGCAATCGCTCGGCCCGGCGGGCCACCAGTACCAGTGTAGCGCCAGAGCGGGCAAATCGGCGGGCGCAGGCTGCGCCGAATCCAGAGGAGGCGCCGGTGATCAGTATGTGTTGTGCCATGGGGACTCCTGTTCTGTTCCTTGGGGCTGGCTACTATAGCAAGCCCGACAGGTCGCCGGAACGGCGGTTTCCGGCGGCCCGGCACGGTCGGGTTGCGGGCCTCTCCCGTTCTGGTATAAGGTGTCCATAAGACCCTGCAAGGAAGCATGGCCGTCAGCCCGGCAGTGGCTGGTCGCCAGGGCGAAGTAAGGCAGTTCCCTCAAGGCGTGTAGTCCGCCACGTGCTGGTCCAAGAATCATCACTTCATCAAGTGGAGGGGAGGACTATGGGATTGCCCGCAGACTTCAACCCGTCAGGAAAAACGAAATCTTTCCGAACAGGAACAACCGTTCCCTCAGTCATCGCGGCGCTGTTCGCGCCGGTGGTGTTTGCCCAGTCGTCCGGTGCCATGGATGATGTCACCTATCACGAAGACGTCGAGCAGATCGTCAATGATAACTGCGTGGTCTGTCATCGTGAGGGTGGCATCGCGCCCATGGCGCTGGACAGCTATGAGCTGGTCAGTGGTTTTGCACCACTGATCCGGCAGAAAGTGGTCAACGAGGAGATGCCTCCTTATTCCTATGATCGCGATGTCGGCATCCAGGCACTGGAAGAGGACTGGCGTCTCAGCGAGGCGCAGATTGACACCATTGCCGCGTGGGTGGATCAGGGTGCCGCAAGGGGTAACCCGGAGAATGCTCCTGCCGCGCCGGACCTGCCGGATCCCTCCGAATGGACTTTTGCTGACCGGTACGGACCACCGGACCTGGTGGTGCCTTCCACGCCGATCGATGTGCCGGCCGGTGGCAATGACATGTGGCATCGCCCGCAGATTCCGACCGGACTGGCGCAGGATCGCTGCATCCGGGCCGTGCAGGTCAAGCCGGCCGGGGATGCCAAGGCAGTGGTCCATCATGCCAATTCCCGCTTCCTCGTGCGCAATGAGGAGGGCGAGCTGGAGTCGTCTGATCGCCTCACCGAGTACGCCATGGGCAAGGTCGGCGAGCTGATTCCCGATGGCGTCTGTCGCAGGGCTCCCGCCAATGCCTATGTCGGCTGGGATATCCACCTGTATCCGGGCGGTATCGGCCGCATGGCGCCGGGTACCGTGATTGAGGACAATGTCGTGGAGATCGGCATCTGGTTCCATCCGGAAGACTATGAGCCCCGGTTCGAGCAGGACCTGGCGCTGTACAGCGTGGATCGTGGCGAGATGGTGGTGCCGCCGCATGGCGTGACCATGCAGCAGGATTTCCACAGCTTCGATCACCCCGTCCGGATCGACAGTTTTCAGCCGCATGGACACCTGCGCATGGTGGCCGCGTCCCTGGAAGTCTATTATCCGGATAGCGGCGAGATGGAAACCATCAGCATGATTTCCAACTGGAGCGCCCAGTGGCACCACAGTCATATCTACGAGGTGGACTCGGCACCGCTGATTCCCGCCGGCGCGGTGATGATCATCAAGCAGTGGTATGACAACACCGCCGAGAATCCCAATAATCCGGACCCGGATCAGTGGGTGGACTGGGGTAGTCGGACCGCGGACGAGATGGATCACGCGTGGATCGCCGTGACCCACCTGGACGAGGAAGGCTACCAGGAGTTGCTGGCCGAGCGAGAGCGGAACGAGTCTTCGGGCCAGTCCGTGGCGTCCGCACAATGACAACAAGGAGTACACAATGCCAATCTTTCCAGCAATGATGCGCCGGGCGTTGTGGGCGGTGGCGGGGCTTTCCATGGCCCTGCCGCTGGCCGGTACCGCCCAGGAACAGTTCCAGCAGTATTCCTATCTGTATCCCCAGCAGCCGAGTCCGGATGAGGGACTGCCGGTGTCGCCCTTCTTCGAGGGCTGGTATGACAACGGAGACGGGACGGTGACCTTCTCGTTCGGGTATCTGAACCGGAACGAGACCACCGTGGTACATATCCCGCATGGCGAGAATAACCTCATAGAAAACTCCGACTTCCAGGGCGTGCAGCCCACGGTGTTCCATCCCGGTCGTCAGCGCGGCGTGTATGCCGTCACCGTGCCGGCGGACAGCCGCGCGGAAGACATCTGGTGGAACATTGTCGACGAGGAACGAGACGAGGTTCACAAGGTGCCGGGTCGCGGCACCGTGGGGGCGTACGAGCTGGACTGGAATCCGAGGCCGCATGGCAGTCTGCCGCCGTTGATGTGGTTCGATTCGCAGGCCAACGCAGAGCGCGGCCCCCCGGGGGTCACCGCCGCCTCGGCGCTGAATGCCCGGGTCGGAGAGCCGGTCACGCTGTCGGTGAATGTGCTGGATGATTCCCCGCGCGATCCCGAGGATGAGCGCTTTGATGAAACCATACCCGTGCGGGTGGCGTGGTCGCTGTTCGACGGCACTCCGGGTACGGTGAGCTATGAGCGTCACGAGGCTCATGCGGATTCCGGCGACGACCCGGCCGTGGTGCAGCTGCCCGAAGCCGAGGGAGAGGCCCGTGTCCGTGTGCGTTTCTCGGAACCGGGCAGTTATCTGTTCCGTGCCCAGGCGGACAATTTCGCCGGTCCGGACAGCTCCTCCAACGACCAGTGTTGCTGGAGCAATGCCTATCAGCGTGTGACGGTGTCGCCACGCTGAGCCCGCCATCAACTCCGCTGATTTCCGTGCGCCCGCCATTCCGGCGCGTGGCACGGGAAGCGGCGGGTTGATAATTCTGTTGCACCTTCCCGATTCGTGCTATGCTGCCGCACAGCCTGTATTGCCCCTTGACTGAATCGGGGCCAGGCGCGCCATCCTTAATTGTCCATCCTGTCGACAATCCTTCCAGATTGATCCTTGCGAGCTGCAATTACTGAATGTCGCACGCCGTCCATCCGGTGATGGACATCATTGACCACCCGACAACCGATTGACGCTCGCGAGTGTCGCGTTGCTCCGGTGGTACTCCGTAGACAGAAAGGTAACCAATGAAATTTACTGAACTGGGCCTCCACGAGGCTCTGCTGAAAGCTGTATCCGAACAGAAGTACACCACGCCCACACCGATCCAGGCCCAGGCCATACCGGCGGTCATGCAAGGCCGCGACATGCTGGCGTCCGCGCAGACCGGTACCGGCAAGACCGCCGGATTCACATTGCCGCTGCTGCACCGACTGGTGGATCGGCCGCGCGCCGACAGCACCCGGCCGCTGGCCCTGGTACTGACCCCGACACGGGAACTGGCCGCTCAGGTGCATGACAGCATCCAGACCTATGGGCGACACCTGCCGCTGCGTTCCGCCGTGGTTTTCGGTGGAGTCAAGATCAATCCGCAGATCACGGCCCTGCGTCGTGGCGTGGACATTCTGGTGGCCACGCCCGGTCGTCTGCTCGACCTGCATCAACAGAAAGCTGTCGGCCTGGACCGGATCGAGATCCTGGTGCTGGACGAGGCGGACCGCATGCTGGACATGGGTTTCATCCATGACATCCGCCGCGTACTGGGCCTGCTGCCGAAGAAGCGTCAGAATCTGATGTTCTCGGCGACCTATTCGCCGGACATCCAGAAGCTGGCCAAGGGCCTGCTGAACAACCCGGCGGAAGTGAACGTGGCGCCGGTCAGCACGGCCGCCGAGCGGGTCGACCAGACCCTGCATCCGGTCGACAAGGGCCGCAAGGCCGAATTGCTCAGCCATCTGATCCGGGATCAGGGCTGGTATCAGGCGCTGGTGTTCAGCCGAACCAAGCATGGCGCCAACAAACTGGTGAAGCTGCTGGATCGCGACGGCATCCAGGCCGGAGCCATTCATGGCAACAAGAGTCAGGCGCAGCGTACCAAGGTGCTGGATCAGTTCAAGCGCGGCAAGCTGCAGATCCTGGTGGCGACTGACATTGCCGCCCGCGGTATCGACATCGATCAGCTGCCCCAGGTGGTCAACTTCGATCTGCCGAATGTGCCGGAAGATTATGTTCACCGCATTGGCCGGACTGGACGCGCGGGCGCGGGGGGACAGGCTGTTTCCCTGGTCAGCGCGGACGAAAGCAAGCAACTGAAGGACATCGAGCGTCTGCTGAAAAGACGTATCGAACGTGTTTCCGTGGAAGGTTTCGAACCCCGGGACAGTCTTGACAACCCGCCGCGCGCGGACAAGCGGCCACAGGGTCGACCTGGCGCCCGTCCGGGCAATGGTCGTGGTGGCCAGCAACGTGCGGACAATGCCGGTGGACCCGGCGAGCGTCGGCGTCGCAACAGCCGGAGCGGCGGCGGTGGAGAGCGGTCCGGACGTGGTGCCGGTGGCGGCGCCCGTGTCGTGGCGAGCTGGTAGACCCTTCCGGGTGGCCGGGTTTCGATCTTGCCGGAAAATGATGGCATACTGCTGACAGCAGCCTGTCGTCCATCTTTCCGGGAACAACAATATGGAAAACCTGGTCACCTCGATCAATGACATCGTCTGGAGCTCGGCGCTGGTGATACTCTGCCTTGGCGCCGGGCTGTTCTACTCCATCCTGACCCGTTTCGCGCAGATCCGCCATTTTCGCGAGATGTGGCGACTGCTCTTCAGCGGAAACGAGTCGCCCCAGGGCATCTCATCGTTCCAGGCACTGGCCGTGACCCTGTCCGGCCGGGTCGGTGTCGGCAATATCGCCGGGGTGGCGGCCGCCATCGGTTTCGGCGGGCCCGGCGCGGTATTCTGGATGTGGGCGGTGGCTTTTCTCGGTGCCAGTACGGCCTACGCGGAGTCCACGCTGGGGCAGCTCTACAAGGTGGAAGAAGACGGACAGTATCGGGGTGGTCCGGCCTATTACTTTGAACGCTGTCTGGGGCAACGCTGGCTCGCGGTGCTGTTTGCCCTGTCGGCCATCGTCGCCTGCGGCATGTTCCTGCCCGGAGTACAGGCGAATGCCGTGGGCAACGCGGTCACCCAGGTGTTCGGTGATGGCGCCATGGTGGCGACCACATTCGGTGATGTGCCCTCCAACAAGCTCGTGGCGCTGGCGATCATCCTGATGGTGCTGGCCTTCATCATTTTCGGTGGCATCAAGCGCATCGCGCATTTCACCCAGATCGTGGTCCCGTTCATGGCACTGGGCTATATCGTCATGGCCCTGATCATCGTGTTCCTGAACGTGGATCAGCTGCCGGATGTCATCGGCCTGATTCTGGGCGATGCCTTCACGGCCCAGGCAGGCTTCGGCGCGGCCATCGGTTGGGGCGTGCGGCGTGGCATCTACTCCAACGAGGCCGGCCAGGGTACCGGTCCCCACGCGGCCTCCGCCGCCGAGGTGGATCATCCGGCCCAGCAGGGACTGGTGCAGGCGTTTTCGGTCTATGTCGATACGCTGTTCGTGTGTTCGGCGACGGCGTTCATGATCCTCATCACGCAGCAATACAATATCCAGGGTACGCTGGAGGCGGGGCAGTTCATTGTCCAGAATGTCCCCGCGGACACCGAAATCGCATCCGCCGCCTTCACGCAGTTCGCGCTGTTCAGTGTGTTCGGAGATTTCGGGCCGGCTTTCGTGGGTATCGCCCTGTTCTTCTTTGCCTTCACCACGATCCTGGCCTATTACTATATCGCCGAGACCAACGTGGCGTACCTGAACCGGTACTTTCGTGCCCGCATTCCCCTCGTCGGGGTCAAGCTGCTGATCATGTTCATGGTGACCTTCGGCATGGTGAACAGCGCCGGTTTCATCTGGATGATCGGCGACATCGGTGTTGGTCTCATGGCCTGGATCAATATTGTCGGTATACTGGCCATCTTCTTCGTGTCGAAGCCGGCCATGCTGTGCCTGCGTGATTACGAAGCGCAACTGGCCTCCGGAAAGCCGATCCGCTTTGACCCGGAGGCACTGGGCCTGCACAACGCCACATTCTGGAAAGACCGACTGAAGGAGCAAAGACGGCGCGATGCTGAGACTATTCAGGATAGATGATGGCCTGATCCGCGAGATGGATGTCGCGCCGGATCAGCTGCACCACAACCTTGCCGAGGCGGACTGGGTGGATGTCACCGAGCCGGACGAGCGGGAGCGGGAGCTGTTGCAGGATCTGCTGCACACCGATGTGCCTGAATTCGAGGACGTGGAAGAGATCGAGGCATCGGCGCGCTGTTTTGTCGACCAGGCAGGCATCCACGTGCACTCGCTGTTTGTGGTTCAGAGCGAGGGGCGCCACAACGGCGTGTCGGTGGCCTGTATTCTGCAACGCACACGGTTGATCACCATCCGGGACGAGGAGCTGGCCGACTTTCGGCTGCTGCGGATGCGGGCCCGTCGCGGGCAGGTGGAGGCCCGGTCGCCGGCGGAGTTGCTGGTGACGTTGATGGAGCAGAAGGTGGAGAACCACGCGGATACCCTCGAAGATCTGCACCGACAGCTGGAGGCGGTCAGTTATCTGGTGCTGGAGGATGAGGATGCCGAGCTGGAAGACGCTATCGACAAGCTGGCTCGACTGGAAGACAGCAACGGAAAGATCCGTCTCTGTCTGATGGATACCCAGCGCGACATCTCTTTCCTGCTACGGCATCTGCGCGGTCAGAGTGAGCTGGGCGAGACGCTGCGCGAAATCATGCGCGACGTGGAGGTGCTGATGTCCCACACCACCTTCCTGTTCGACAAGATCAACTTTCTGATGGACTCGACCCAGGGCTTCATCAACATTGAACAGAACCAGATCATCAAGATTTTCTCGATCGCGGCGGTGGTGTTTCTGCCGCCGACGCTGGTGGCCAGCATCTACGGCATGAACTTCGAGGTGATGCCGGAACTGGACTGGGTGCTCGGTTACCCCTTCGCCATCGGCCTGATGGTGGCGGCCGGTATCGCGCCCTATCTGTATTTCAAGAGCAAGGGCTGGCTGTAGAGACCCGCGGTCAGCTGTATACCCCACCCGGAAACTGATGGAGACAACAATGACAATCAGAACGATCGCTGCACTGATGCTGACGCTGGTGATGACTGCCTCGGCGCAGGCTGCCGGCCCGGCGGCCACCATCGATCAGCTCGACTGGATGACCGGCAACTGGGCCGGCAACGTGGGTTCGGGCCAGCTGGAGGAGAACTGGATCGCGGCCGAGAGTGGTTCCATTGCCGCCATGGTCCGCATGACTGGCGCCGGTGAAACCAACATGTTCGAGATGATCACCATCGAGGAGGCGGATGGTTCGCTGGTACTTAACATCCAGCAGTGGGATCCGGGCTTCGAGCCACGTACCGAGGGCCCCCAGACCATGGAGTTGAGCGAAATCACGGACAACTCGGTGATGTTCGAAGCGGTCTCGGACGGCGGCATGGCCTCGCTGGGCTACAGCCATCCGGACGCGGAAACCTTCATCATCCATGTCGGTCGACCGGATGGTTCCACCATGGACATCGAGCTGATGCGTCGCAGTCTCTGGGAATGACGGTTCAGGCCGTGAAGGAACCGGATTCATCGGTTCCTTCATAGTCCCGGATCAGGCGCAGCGCTGCGTCGATATCCTCATCGGCCACCGACACGGAGGCCAGCCCTGTCGGGGCCAGGTCGCCGATACCGCCCTGCAGGTAATGCCCGCCGACATGTGCCTCGATATTCTCGGCGTTCAGCATGCCGGCGACGATGTGCGCTTCCAGGATGTCATTGGCCTTGTATACGATTTTCATCTGTCCTCGCTTGCCGGAATCCGTGTTCCTTATAACACCCGGAGCAGCGATCTGGCCAACCGGTCCGCACTGGTGAACGCC
This sequence comes from Pseudomonadota bacterium, assembly GCA_051747985.1. Lineage (GTDB taxonomy): Bacteria > Pseudomonadota > Gammaproteobacteria > Pseudomonadales > Pseudohongiellaceae > PWQG01. The sequence continues at coordinate 10,428 of JBNJGU010000080.1, forward strand.
GACTCGACGCTGCCTCCGACCCCGCCGTCGCCGCAAAGACCCAGCTGCAGGTCCTGATCCATCCAGTACGGATCCTCGGCGGCCTGAACCACCCGGGCGTGACGCCAGCGCTTCAGGTCGAACCCCGTCACCAGGCCGGGGGCGATTCCCGTCAGCCTCTCCAGTTCATCCAGGAAACGTTGCTTCAACCAGGCGTCGTCCGCCTCGAAGTGTTCGTCGGACCAGTCATTGTGGGCATGCAGCACCAGCGAGCGGCTCCCGGGACGACCGGGCCGGGTGCTGTCATCGACCGTCCACCGGAGCATCGAGTGGCGTGGCTCCACCACCTGCCAGGGAAAGGCAACGTCGGCGGGCAGGCTCACCAGGGCGCAGAGACAGGACTGCATGCGGATCTGTTCCAGCCACTCCCTGGCGCATCCCCGGTCGCCGAACAGCTCCAGGGATTGTGGCGCGGGAGCAGTGCCCACCACCCAGTCGTATGGGCCGTGAACGGCGTCGTCCTCCGTGTGCAGCGTCCAGTCGCCGGGCCCGCCCCGCAGGGCTGTGATCCGGGTCTTGGTGAAAACCGTCTGCGTGGCGGCAAGGTGTTTTGCCAGCGCGGTCATAGTCGGCTGTCCGACCAGGTGGGGTTCAAACCAGAAGCGCTTGTAGTCGCTGCCATCCGGGTCGATGGTGAACAGCTTTGGTTCCCATGAAGCGACGACGCCCGCTCTCCGGTACGGTTGCAGGAACTGGCGGAAGCGCCGGCTCCGTGCCGTGAAGAACTGCGCGCCGGTGTCGAACTGGTGCGCGCCGTCGCGACGCGTGGCCATGCGGCCACCGGGGCCACGGGACTTCTCGAAAATGACGACCCCGGCCCGAGCGGACAGGCAGTGTGCCAGCGTCAGGCCGCTGAGGCCGGCGCCGATGATGGCGATGCGGGTCATGTTCTGTTTCCTGTCTGTGTCTGGATACGTGTAGTCTACGCGGTTTCCCGTGGCGCCGGACCAGTACAGCCCGCCCTTGCCAAGTACGTGGGTGGTTGCTATTTTCGCGGCATCATCACTGCTTGGAGAGTTTGCCACCATGATCAAGTCCAGAGCCGCGGTCGCCTGGGGTCCCGGGAAACCGCTCAGTATCGAGGAAGTCGAGGTCACGCCACCACGGAAGGGCGAGGTGCTGGTGCGGATCGTGGCCTCGGGTGTCTGTCATACCGACGCGTTCACGCTGTCCGGAGAGGATCCGGAAGGCAACTGGCCCGCCATTCTCGGCCATGAAGGTGGCGGGATTGTCGAGGAAGTGGGCGAGGGAGTGACCGGCATCGAGGTCGGTGACCACGTGATACCCCTGTACACGCCCGAGTGTGGCGAGTGCAAGTTCTGTCTGTCGGGTAAAACCAACCTGTGCGGAAAGATCCGGGACACGCAGGGCAAGGGGCTGATGCCGGACGGCACATCGCGGTTTGCCATCGACGGCAAGCCGATACACCACTACATGGG
>JBNJGU010000081.1:0-11895 GCA_051747985.1 Pseudomonadota bacterium
CGGGCGCCTCGGCGAGCTGCTGGACAGCTTCATCACATTACCCATCCCCGAAGTGCATCAGACCATCTACGCGGACCTGCTGGGACTGCTGGCCTTCCAGGGAGAAACCAGCCTGCACGCGGTCTCGCAGGGTTTCTCGGCGCGGGGCATCAGCGGCGAGGCCATACTGCTGATGAAGCGCGCCGACCTGGAACAGCTGCGACTGCCCTGGTGCCCCCCTGCCTCCGACCGGCAGACCGCCGATGATCAGCTGCCCGGCGCATTGATCGACGTCTGCGGCCTGCTGGCCGGCAGCTGCCTGCAAGGCATCAGCGAACAGCTGGACCTGCATTTCGATCACAGCTATCCGGTGATTCTGGGGCAGGACGAGAGTCTCGACGCGCTGATCGGGGACGAGTCGGCCGGCCAGGAGGTGCTGGTCATCGAGATCTGCTACACCCTGGAGCCCGGTATCGCCTGCGACCTGCTGATCGCCTTCACCGAGGACTCCATTCCGGTACTGGAACAACGGGCCACCCTGTTGCGCCAGGACGAGGACAGCGAATACGGAGGATCGGCGGCATGAAGATACCGGACCAGTCAGGGAACGACATGCACCTGGTGCTGCAGTTGCTGCAGACCCTGGATATCGGCCTGGTCATGGTGGATCGGGACTACCGGATCCAGTTGTGGAACAGCTTCATGGAGAGCCACAGTGGCATCCACACCGGTGATGCCATCGGTAGCGACCTGTTCTCGCTGTTCCCGGAACTGCCCGAATCCTGGGTCAAGGCCAAGATCGATGCGGCCTTCTCCCTGCAGATCCGCGGCTACTCGGTCTGGCAGCTGCAGAACCGGCTGTTCGACTTCAAGAGCTCGCGCCCCCTGACGGGCAGCTCCCAGATGATGTACCAGAATGTCTCCATGATTCCCATCACGGACGTGGACCGCACGGTGTCCCGTGTCGCCCTGATCGTCTACGATGTCACGGAAACCGCCACCAGCAAGCTGGCCCTGAAAAACGTCAACACCTCCCTGCAACGCCTGAGCCGCACCGACCCGCTGACCCGGCTGTTCAATCGCGGTTACTGGGAGGAATGCCTGGCCATGGAATTCCAGCGTTGCCGTCGAGGCGGCACGATTTCCTCGCTGCTGCTGCTGGACATCGATCATTTCAAGCCGATCAATGACTCCCTGGGCCACCAGGCGGGTGATGATGTGATCCGGGCCGTGGCCAGGTTGCTGAAACAGGCCGGGCGCACCTCGGACATTGCCGGTCGCTATGGAGGAGAGGAATTTGCCTTGATCCTGCCGGACACCAATGGTCGGGACGCCTGGACCACCGCCGAACGCCTGCGAAACCTGATCGCCGCCGGCCCCATCCCCTGTGGCGATGAGACCGTGACCATTTCGGCCAGCCTCGGCGTCTGTGAGTTCCGGAACCACTTCACCGACTACCGGGAGTGGGTGGAATGTGCCGACCAGGCCCTGTATTTCGCCAAGGAAACCGGACGCAATCGTAGCTGCATCGCCCGCGAGGACGGCAGCCACGAATGCCTCATCGCCTGATCACTCCCGGGGCAGGCGGAACACCAGCAGGGCATTGCCCGGCAGTTGGCCGAAGCCTCCATAGCCGGCATTGACGATCAGGTGATCACCGCTCAGCACCGGACCGGTGGAATCGAAGGCACCCCCCCGCGCCGATACACCATTGATGGTCTCGTACTCGCGGTTGCTGTCGTATTCCCAGATCACCTCTCCACTGCGCTGATCGTGTGCGAACAGGTGACCGCTGAGCGAGCCACTGAGCACGAAATCCGGGCCGCTGGTGGGCGGGGCGGAATACTGGTCGAAACAGCCCTGCTGTTCCGGTTCGCAGCGTGGCGGCGCCGGTGTGTACCAGAGCGCCTGGCCGCTGTTCATGTCGATGGCATGCAGCCCCGGCTGACGCGGGAAATCGCCTTCGACGATGGCCCGGTCGGCCACCGGCACGAACAGGGTGTCACCCACATGGGACATGCCCCAGTGAATGCCACCCAGCGGGCTGCCACGACCCACCCGGGTTTCCCATAACACGGCGCCATCGCGATCCGGGTCCAGTCCGAACACCACACCGCCCTTGGTACCGGCCACCACGATCTCACGGCCGTCGGACAACGTGACGGGCAGAATCGGCGCACCGATGTCGACATCCGGACCGGGATCGGGACAGTTGGGATGATTGTCACTCATCGCACAACCCATGTGGAACGCATCATCGGCCATGGTCTGGTTGACCCAGCGCATCTCGCCACTTTCCATGTCAAAGGCGATCACGGCATCACTGGTATCGGAGGTCGGACGAGAATAGTTCTGACCCGTGCCGGCGTAGACGACACCGCGTGAAGCATCCACGCTGGGCGCCTGCCAGATCGGCGCGCCCGACGGCGCCAGCACCGGGTTGCCGAGGCTGTTCTCTCCCACCTGCCGGGCCTCTTCCATCACATAGGTATGCCACAGCTTCGTCCCGCTGTTCAGGTCATAGGCGGCCACGTTACCGCGGAAGGTGCAGCAGTGGTGATCCGGGCGCGCCGCCGCGCTGACCTCGCCCGACGACACCGGCACGAAGATGCGGTTGCCGTGGACCACGGGAGAGCCAGTGCTGGTCGCATACCGGTTGTCATCCACATCATCCCACCAGAGCCGCTCGCCGCTGCGGGCATCGAGCACGTACAGGCGGTTGCTGCCATCGGCCACCACCGCCAGATGCCGGTTCAACGCGTCGGAATGCACCACGGACACCGCGGCCCGTACCTGGCTGATGGCGGAGAAGGTCCACCAGGCGCAGCCATTCTCCAGATCCATGGCGTAGACCGTACCACTGGGGCTGCCCATGAACAGGGTGCCACTGACCACGGTGGGGTTGGCCCGGGCCGAACTGGCGCCCTCGTAACCGAACACCCAGGCCAGCTCCAGTTCATCGAGATTGTCGGCGTTGATGCGGGTTCCGTCGGCCGACTGATAACGGGTGTTGCCGGTGTCATTGCCCCAGGCCGACCAGTTGCCGGACGCGGACAGATCCAGGGGCGACATGGAGCCGCTGCACATGGCCACGTTCCGCAGCGGGGAGGCATTGTATTCACCGCCCGACAGATACTCGGACAGGGTGATGATCTGCTCCTCGCTCAATGCCGCCGCCTGCGCCTGCATCACCCCATCGGTGAGCGCATGATGGATGCTGTTGGCGTTGTAGGTGCCCAGCGCCCGTCGGGTCGGTGTGCGCACATCCTCCGGATCGGCATGACAGGTGGCACAGTACTGGTCATACAGATCGGCACCCGGACCGTCATCCTGTGCCGTGACGACCTGGGACACCAGGGCGGCGGGCAAGACCAGGCCGGCTCCGGCGATATAACGCTTGATGGACTGGAACACAAATTTTCTCCCCTGATCCTGTTGACTGATTCAGTCGATGGTACCCAATGCGCCGACAAAGCTGAAGCGTTCTTCGCCCGACATGCAACAGACTGCGACACACGGAGGGGCTGGTGCGATAGTCAACGGTCTGGTGTATAATTTTCAGCTGATTTCCTCAAGCACAGGCATGCAGTCATGACGGACCATAACAGTTCTTCCGACAACACCCGCAGACATTCCAGCCAGGTCGTGGAGGGCGTCGAGCACGCCGCCAGCCGCGCCATGCTGCACGCGGTGGGCTTCACCCGGGAAGACTTCGGCAAGCCCCAGGTCGGCGTGGCCTCCACCTGGAGCATGGTCACGCCCTGCAACATGCACATCAACACCCTGGCCGACGCGGTCAACGAGAGCGTGGACACGGCCGGCGGCAAGGGCGTGATCTACAACGCCATCACCATCTCCGACGGCATCTCCATGGGCACCGAGGGTATGAAGTATTCGCTGGTCTCCCGCGAGGTCATCGCCGACTCCATCGAGACCGTCTCCGGCTGCATGGGTCATGATGGCATCATCGCCATCGGCGGCTGCGACAAGAACATGCCCGGCTGCGTCATGGGTCTGGCGCGACTGGACCGCCCTTCCATCTTCATCTATGGCGGCACCATCCGCCCAGGCAAGAACCACACCGATATCGTTTCTGTGTTCGAGGCCGTGGGCGGTCATGCCAATGGCACGGTCTCCGACATCGAGCTGAAGCAGATCGAGGAAACCGCCATTCCCGGCGCCGGCTCCTGTGGCGGCATGTATACGGCCAACACCATGGCCTCGGCCATCGAGGCCATGGGCATGAGCCTGCCCGGCAGCTCGGCGCAAGACGCGATCTCCGAGGACAAGATCCGCGACTGCCAACGCGCCGGGGAAGCGATTCTGGAACTGCTGCGCAAGGACATCAAGCCGTCCGACATCATGACCCGTGAAGCCTTCGAGAACGCCATCACCGTGGTCATTGCACTGGGCGGCTCCACCAACGCCGTGCTGCACCTGATCGGCATGGCGCACACCATCGGTGTGGAAATCACCCTGGATGACTTCACCCGCATCGGCGAGAACGTACCGGTACTGGCCGACCTGCGTCCCAGCGGGCAGTACCTGATGTCCGAGCTGATCCAGATCGGCGGCATCCAGCCGCTGATGAAGATGCTGCTGGACCGCGGCCTGCTGCACGGCGACTGCCTGACGGTGACCGGCCGCACGCTGGCCGAAAACCTGGCGGACGTGGAGCCCTACCCCGAAGGCCAGGACATCATCCATGCCTTCGACAATCCGATAAAGCGCAACAGCCACCTGGTGATCCTGAAAGGCAACCTGGCACCGGGCGGCGCCGTGGCCAAGATCACCGGCAAGGAAGGTCTGCGTTTCACCGGCAAGGCGCGGGTGTTCCACTCCGAGGAAGAGGCGATGAGCGCCATCCTTGACGGCACCGTCGTTTCCGGCGACGTCATCGTGATCCGTTATGAGGGCCCGAAGGGCGGCCCCGGCATGCGCGAGATGCTCAGCCCCACCTCCGCCATCATGGGCCGCGGCCTGGGTGAGGATGTGGCACTGATCACCGACGGGCGTTTTTCGGGTGGCAGTCATGGTTTTGTGGTGGGACACGTCACACCGGAAGCCCAGGAAGGCGGACCACTCGCCATAGTGGAGAACGGCGACGAGATCACCATCGATGCCGAGAAGCACGAGATCATCCTGGAACTGCCGGATGACGAAATCCAGCAGCGTCTGTCACAGTGGCAGCAGCCCGCGCCCCGCTATACCCGGGGAGTGCTGGCCAAGTACGCCAAGACCGTAGCCTCGGCCTCGGAAGGTGCAGTCACCGACAAGAACCTGTAACCAGGGACCCGGTACGAGGACTGGAACAGGAAGAGGCATGGAGCGGCTGTGTCACCATGCCACATCTCAAGCGCAAGTAATGCGGTTATAATGGCAACGACTGTATACCCTATCTGTCGCGGGAAGCCGGAAGATGTCGAAAGCCATCGTCACCTGCATCAGCATGATCATGGCCGCCCTGATCGGCTCGCCCGCGATGGCCGACACCGATCCCGATTATCTGGCGTTTCAGCAAGCCCGAGGCACTGAGCCGGCCATCAATGCCAGTGCCGACCATGCGTTGGCACACGGCCGGTTCCGTCCGATACCGATGCAGCTGGAAGAAGATATTGACGACAGACGTATGCGGCTGGGGTTCGACCTGTTTCATGAACGCAGCCTGTCCCGGGATGGCACCATCGCCTGTAACAGCTGCCACTTCGGGATGCACGGCGGCAGCAATGGTCTGCCTGTTGCCGAGGGAATCGGCGGCGCGTCGGGTGAACTGAATGTGCCCAGCACTTTCAACGCGGTATTCAATTTCCGTCAGTTCCGTGACGGGCGTGCCCTGGATCTCCCCGAACAGGCACTCGGTCCGATCGAGAATCCTGTCGAGATGGGCCATGACCTGGATGCACTGGTGGTCGAGCTACGCGAGGACGAGCGCTACGCACCCCGGTTTCAGGCACTCTACCCTGACGGGGTCACCGCCGCCAACCTGGCTGACGTCCTGGCCTATTTCCAGCGGGTCGGTCTGGTGCGCCCCGACTCGCCCTTCCTGCGCCACCTGGCGGGTGACGAGCAGGCGTTGACGCCCCGTGAACTGCGTGGCAGAGGGCTGTTCGAGGCCTTTGGTTGTGCCAGTTGTCACAATGGCATCAACGTGGGCGGCAACTCCTATCAGAAACTGGGCGCACGGGTGCCGTATTACCGCACTGAGCGTATCGCCAGCTCCGTCAACGATGGACTGTTCGCGCGCAGCGGGCGAGAGCGTGATCGTCACGTCTTCAAGGTGCCGGGCCTGCACAATGTCGCCGAATCCGGCCCCTGGTTCCATGATGGCAGCATCACAACGCTGGCCGACGCCGTTGAAGCCATGGCGGAACATCAGCTGGACAAGCAGCTGACGGCTGACGAAACCGGTTACATCGTGGCCTTTCTGAAGTCCCTGACCAGTGACTTCATGACTGGCATCGGCCGGGGGATGCGTGGCATGGGTGGTGTCGGACGTATGGACCCTGCCAGCGAGCCGTTGACTGAAAGTGCGGCGGCCAGTGACAACCGCGGATTCAATGCCAGTCATCACCAGGACTACCTGGCCGCACTCGACATCGTGATCGACTCACAGCAGGCCATCGTCGAGCAGATGCGACGCATACTCTTGAGGCAGACCGCACACTTTGACTTTCTGCAATACGAGCACCTGCGGATGATCCGCCATGCCCGTGCCCTGGCCCATCCCCCAGCCGTGCTGTCCGACGCGGAACGCGCGCGGCTGCGGACAATGGCGGATGAAGTACTGGCCGGAGCCGAGGATCTGGAATGGGTGATTGCCGATTTTCTGCGCGCCCACGCGGTACCCGAGGCCAATGCCGGCGACGCAAGCCTTTTTGTCGATACAGTGGAAGACGCCCGGATCGCTGTGCTGGCGCAACGGGTCCGCACGGATTACAGGCGGCTTATGGTCCCGCACACTGAAGGTGTCGAATGAAACGGGTTTCGCAAACCCCCTGATGACCGCTGCGATGCGCCCGTTTCCAACACGTCCTGTTCTCTGTCACCAGTCGCGGACAATCACTCCTGCTTCAGCCATTTGACGATGGTGCCATGATCCGGCACGGATCCACTGTGGACAAGCGTACCGTCAATGGCGACACCGGGCGTGGACATGACCTGATACTCCATGATCTTCGCCGGATCCGTCACCTTCTGGACGCTGACTGACGCGCCCAACTCTTCAGCAACACGCTTGATGCTCTCCGCCGTATTGACGCATTTTTTGCATCCCGTGCCCAGCACTTCAATGGTTTTCATATCTCCTCCCATGAAACGACTTCACGCGCCCGCAAACAGCCAGGGTGAAACCGCGTTGATGACCCAGCCGACCACCATGAAATTGGCCAGCAGAATGAAAAAGACCAGACCCAGCAAGCGGAAAGTCATGACCTGCTTGAGCATGATGAATTCCGGAAAACTGGCGGCCACGGTGCTCATGCAGAACGCCAGCGTGGTGCCCACCGGAAGCCCCTTGACGATCAGGCTCTCCATTACCGGGATGACCGCGGTGGCATTGGAATACAGCGGCAGTCCGGCCACCACGGCGGCCGGCACGCTCCACCACTGGCCGGAGCCCAGATTTTCGGCGAACCAGTCATCGGGCACAAAGCCGTGCAATGCCGCGCCCAACCCGACACCGATCAGCACCCACATCCAGATGCGTCCGACGATCTCCTTCAGTTCCTCGATGGCGAAGCGATGCCGCTCACCCAGCGTCATCGGGCCTTTCGCCGGCGCTTCAACGTCCGCATCTTCACCATGCTCCCGTACCGCCTTCTGGTAGGCCCGGGCGGCAAAATCCTTCAACCAACGCTCGCCCTTCAGCAGGTCCAGTATCATCCCGCCGGTGATGCCGACCGCCATGCCGACCACCACGTAGACCAGGGTGAATTGCCAGCCCAGCAGACTCCAGAGCATGATCACCGCCACCTCATTGATGATCGGAGAGGTGAACAGAAAGGCCATGGTGATGCCCAGCGGAATGCCGGCACTGGTGAAGCCCAGAAACAACGGTATGCTGGAGCAGGAACAGAATGGCGTGATGGCGCCGAATCCCGACCCCAGACCATAGCCCACGAAGCGGTTGTGCTGCTGTATGCGGGCCCTTACCCGCTCCAGATCCATGGAGGCGCGGGCCAACGCGATCACGTAGATCATCACCACCAGCAGGAACAGGATCTTGGTGGTGTCCTCAATGAAAAAATGGACAGCTGTTCCCAGCCTTTCTTCCGGGCTGAGCCCAATCAGGTCATAGGCCAGCCAGTTGGCCAGATCGGTGAAAATGCCCAGCATCGTTCCACTGCCTCCCAAAAAATTGCTGTGTCCTGTAACTGGAGACGAATGAGCCGGCAAAAGGATACACCCTGCCGGTGTACCGATTGTCTTCAGCACGCCCCTGGCTTATAGTCAGGGCATGGCATTCGAATGTGCATTGCAGGCATGGCGGGACCACGAGCCGGAGTTGCGGGCATTTCTGGCCGGGCGGCTGGCCGACGGAAACAGTGTGGACGATTTCCTGCAGGAAATCTTCCTGAAAGCCATGCTGGCCGGCCACGACTTCTGTGAACTGCAGAACCCGCGTAGCTGGCTGTTCCGCGTCACCCGCAACGCGCTGACCGACAGTCACCGCCGGCGAAAGCACTGGGTACCCGTTCCGGAAGAGTTGCCAGACCCGGGGATGGCACCTCGGGACCCAGTAGCGGAACTGGACACCTGTATCCGGAGAGTGTTGCCGGAGATGGAAGAAGCCGACCGGGACATCCTGGAAGCCTGCGACCTGGGTACGCTGACGCGAGAGGAATACGCGCGCTCCCGGGGTCTTTCACTACCGGCCGCCAAGGCGCGCAACCGCCGTGCACGCGAACGCCTTCGGGAGGCGCTGGCCGAGCGCTGTCATGTCGTTCGGGATGATTCCGGACGGATCTGTTGCCATCAGTCCGTATCAGGGATATCTCCATGCGCGTCCTGATTTTCCTGGGCACCGTCCGCGACAGCACGCCACCCGATCCACCCCGGCTGGGACTGCGCGTGGCACGCAACTGCCAGCAGTGGCTGGAGAGCCTGGACGAGGAGCATGAGATCGAGCTCATCGATCCGCTGGATCACGATCTCGGCGGTGTGTTCAAGCCGCATTTCTCCTACCGCAAGAGCGAGGTGCCGGAAGCCCTTCAATCCCTGGCGGAAAAGATCGGGGCGGCGGATGCCTACGTCATGGTCAGCCCGGAGTACAACCACTCCATGAGTCCGGCCCTGGCGCATCTGCTCAATCACTTCGGCAGTTCACTGTTTTCCTGGAAGCCCAGCGCCATCGTCACCTATTCCGCTGGCCAGTGGGGCGGCGCGCGGGCCGCGGTGGCCATGCGCACCTTTCTGTCCGAACTGGGCTGTCTGCCCGTATCGGCCATGATCCATGTGCCGGCCGCGCAGAATGTGCTGAACGAGGATGGCACCGTGCAGGAAGAAAGCGAGAGCGGTCGCTGGAACCGGTACCTGGGCCGCACCCTGCTCCAGCTGCTCTGGTGGGCGGAAGCGGCCAGACTGCAACACGAGCGGTCCGATCCGGACCGGATGGTCCGCCCGTTCAAGAGGGATCCGTCACAGCGTAACGCGCCGGGCTGATTCCGGGACTGTGATATGGGTCACGGTCACCGGCCGGAATCACGCGTAACCTCGCTGGAGAAACCGCGCCGTGGAGCCCCCGATGATCAGCTCGTTTGTGATGCGCATGGAACAGTATGGTCCGGTGTTGAAGCTGACCATCCTGGCCCTCATACTACTGCTGATTCCCGGCATCACCTGGATGGTCCATCAGACCGGTGGCATCAAATTCGTCTACTCGCACACCATGTATATTCCGCTGGTCCTGTCCGCACTGGCATTCGGCGTGCGCGGTGCCATCCCGGTCGCCCTGATCGCGGCATTGGCACTGGGACCACTGATGCCGGTGGATACGGCCACCGGGGAAATGCAGAATACAGCAAACTGGCTCTATCGTATGGCCATTTTCGTGCTGGTCGCGGCCATCGTCGGGTCCGCCTCGGATCTTATCCGTCTGTATCTGCAACGCATACAGTGGCGGTTGTACCATGACCCGGCCACGGAGTTGCCCAACCGCAATGCCCTGCTGAACGATCTCGACACCAACCTGCGCACCGAGCCTGACCGGGACGCACGACAGGCGCTGATCCTGATCAATCTGGATGACCTGCAGGACTACGAACTGCGCCTGGGCAGTCATTTCAGCACCCTCATCCTGCGGCAGCTGCATGATCGCTGTCGTATGGCGCTGGGTGATGGCGTCCGGGTCTATCAGGCGGGCCAGAACCAGATTGCCCTGCTGGCGGATCACGACAGCGCGGAGATCACCGAGTCGATATTGCGGTCGCTGGACAGTCTCATGCTGGAGCCCTTCCATTTTGATGACATACCGGTGCTGCTGTCCTTCCACAGCGGAACGGTGCACACCAGGGAGCTGGTTCTGGGCCGGGCCGAGGAATACCTCCAGAAGGCGGAGCTGTGTATTTCCCGGGCCCTGCAGATCCGACAGCGCCATGTGACCTACGAGGAAATCCTGGATTCGATCTCGCGCGAGAACATCGAGATGCTGGGGCGCTTCAAGCAGGCCTTTGACGAGCAACGACTGTTCCTGCACTTCCAGCCCAAGATCCGCCTCGCGGATGGTGGCCTGGCCGGCAGCGAAGCACTGTTACGCTGGCGCACCGCCGATGGCCGTTACATTTCTCCGGCGTATTTCATACCGCGCGTGGAAAAGAGCAGTCTGATCCACACGCTCAGCCACTGGGTCATCGAACAGGGGCTATTGCAGCACCAGGCCTGGCGCTCCCGGGGCCTGGAATGCGGTCGCATCGCCATCAACATCTCCCCCGCCAACCTGCAGTCACGGCATTTCGTGACGGATGTTCTCCACCTGATGGACCGCCACGGTGTCGATCCCGACATCCTCGAGCTGGAAGTCACGGAAACCGCCTTCATGGATGACATCCAGCAATCGGCCCGCAAGCTGCACCTGCTGGCGCGCGAGGGCGTCCATATCTCCATCGATGACTACGGTACCGGCTACTCATCGCTACAGTACCTGGACCGTCTGCCAGTTTCGACGCTGAAGCTGGACCGGGTCTTCATCAATCGCCTGGGCATTGATTCCGCCCGCCATCACCTGGTCGGACACACCATCAACCTGGCGCATGCACTGGGTATGACGGTGATCGCTGAAGGCGTGGAGACGCCGGAGGTGGCCAACATGCTGAAGGCCATGGACTGCGAACTGGCCCAGGGATTCCATTTCAGCAGACCTCTGCCTCCGGAACAGTTTGAGCGGTTCTGCGTCGCCGCCTGACGTCTGGTCATGACATACCGGCTGCGGTACTCTGACCGGGACAACCATCATTGACGAGGACTCCGCCCATGCGTAGCCGGCTCTGCATTCTGTCTGCCTTTCTGTTGTTCGCCCACTCCGCCGCTCTGGCGCAGACACCTCCCCTGCCGCCTGCTGTGCAGGAACGCATTGATGACGTGATGCCTTCGGTGGTGGACTGGCGCCGTGACATCCACGAACACCCGGAGCTTGGCAACCGCGAGTTCCGCACGGCGGGTATCGTGGCCGATCATCTGCGCGAACTGGGCATGGAAGTCCACACGGAAATCGCCCACACAGGCGTGGTCGGCATACTGCGTGGCGGTCAGCCCGGCCGGACGGTGGCACTGCGCGCCGACATGGACGCCCTGCCAGTGACCGAGCAGGTGGATCTGCCCTTTGCCTCGGAAGTGACCACGATGTACAACGGCCAGGAAGTGGGTGTCATGCACGCCTGCGGTCATGACAATCACGTGGCCATCCTGATGGGCGCGGCCGAG
>JBNJGU010000082.1:0-11869 GCA_051747985.1 Pseudomonadota bacterium
GCAATACATGGTTTTCGGTGCCCTGGTCGGGCGTGCGCGCGGCAAGTATGATGTGGCGGCACCGGCTGTGAGCGGACATCCCGTGTTCGAGCGATATTATCGGGTGCATCAGAACACCCTCGAAAGTCTGATGCTTTTCCTGCCGGGATTGCTGGTTTTCGCCACCTACGCCAGTGCGACGGTAGGTGCGGCCATAGGCGTGGTCTACCTGCTCGGACGCCAGATCTACCTTCGTGCCTACGTGAAGGACCCGGCCAGTCGGGGTCTGGGTTTTCTGTTGACGGTACTGCCCTCGCTGATATTGATGATCGGTGGCGCGGTGGCTGCCGCTCTGGTGGCCGCCGGATTGCGATAGTGCCACGGACCGGGGCAACGGATCCGCCGGTCACGATCCAGCCGATTGGTATTCCGGTGGTCGACCGGATTGCGGAAGAGCTGCGTGGCCAGGACTGGTGTGTAGTACGGGGGGCGGTGCCCGGGGTCCTGCTGGAACCGCTACGGGAACGCGCGCTGGCATTGCATGACCTGGCCATGAGGCCGGCCGGTATCGGCCGGGAGACCGATCACGTGCTGGACCGGCAGGTGCGGCGTGATCGTATTCACTGGATCAGCGGCGAAACGAAGATCGAGCGGGCCTGGCTGGCCTGGGCCGAATCACTTCGCCTGGCGTTGAATCGTCGATTGCTGCTCGGTCTGTTTTCCTTCGAAAGCCATTTTGCACACTACGGGTCGGGTGATTTCTATCGGCTGCACCTGGATGCCTTTCGTGATCAGCCGCTTGCAGCGGATTCCGGACGGATGATCTCGGTGGTGTTGTACCTGAACCCGGAGTGGTCGGATAATGACGGTGGTGAACTGCTGATCCATGATCGGAATGCCACGCGGATAATCGATCGGGTCAAGCCGGAAGCGGGCACGGTGGCGGTATTCCTCAGTGAAAGTGTACCGCATGAAGTGTTGGCCGCGGCTCGGGATCGTTTCAGCATTGCCGGATGGTTCCGGATGAACGGCTCGACCGGAACGATGGTGGATCCGCCATCTTGACGTCGCCTGATTTTCCCTGCCTTGACAGCTTTTGGGCATAATGTTTATATCAGCCGATCTATGGGGAGGATGATAACAATGCCAAGAATCACAGGAAAACTCGCTCTGCTCGCCACCGCGGTGTCGGCCACTCTGTTCGCCTGCTCGCCACAGGATTCCGTTGACGGCGTACTGAATCAGACGGTTTCGGCCCAGGCCGGACAGACATCCGACTCGATTCCGCGGACGCCGGATGGCAAACCCGATTTCAATGGCATCTGGCAGGCCATGGCCAATGCCAACAACAACGTCGAACCTGCGCCTCCGAAGGCGGCTCATGCACTGGTTCCCGGTGACTTCGTTCCCGTTCCCGCGCCGGAAGTGGTCGCCATGGGAGCGGTGGGCGCCGTCCCCGCCAGTCAGGGCGTTGTGGTCGGTGGCGAGATCCCCTACAAGGAGGGGGCACGCGAACGTCAGATCGAGAATCAGGAGAACTGGCTCAGCCGTGATCCCGAGATCAAATGTTATATGCCGGGCGTACCGCGGGCGACGTACATGCCGCATCCTTTCCAGATTTTCCAGAGTGACAGCGCGTTTTTCATCGCCTACTCATTCGCTGGTGCCGTCCGCAATGTCTATCTCGAGGACCCGGGCCCCGCGCCGATTGATTCGTGGATGGGACAATCCCATGGATACTGGGAGGGCGATACCTTCGTGGTGGAGGTGACCGGCCTCAATGACCAGACCTGGTATGACCGGGCCGGAAACTACCGCACCGCCAACTCCACGGTGACCGAGCGCTATACGCTGGCGAGCGAGAACGTGATCGAGTATGAGGCCACGATCGAGGATCCGGAGATC
This sequence comes from Pseudomonadota bacterium, assembly GCA_051747985.1. GTDB lineage: Bacteria > Pseudomonadota > Gammaproteobacteria > Pseudomonadales > Pseudohongiellaceae > PWQG01. The sequence continues at coordinate 1,885 of JBNJGU010000082.1, forward strand.
TATGAAGAGCCCTGGACCCTGCGCCTGCCGTTGTATCGACGACTTGAAGAGAACTTCGAACTGCCGCAGTTCAAGTGTGTCGAGTTCGTGGAGGAGCTGATGTACGGCAGTTTCCGCAAGGGTGAGCCGATCGAGGATATGGGATTGCCGTTCTGATCGTGTGGCCGGACTCTGATCTGGATCAAATCCGGATCGGGTCCATGAAATGGGCCTGGCAATGCCACGGTCTTGTGGGAAAACAGAACGTGTCCGGCATGCGCCGGAACGAAGCGGGCGCGGGGTGAACGGCCCGAAGTCGCGTCAATATCAGGTACAATGAAGCCAATGGCCGGTCAGGCCGGATACGACAGTCGATTCAGCTGCCGTTCAGGCCGACCGGCGCACACTGAGACACAGATATTCGTACTGATGACGAATACAGATAGCCAAAAGAGGGGTGAAACTACATGAAGATCAAACTGCTTGCCGCTGCCGTTGCAGTTGCCGGAGGCGTATTGGCCATGACAGCCAAAGAGCCTGCTACAGCCCATCACGCATTCTCCGCCGAGTTTGACGCGGATCTGCCGGTGGCCCTGCGTGGTCCGATCACACGAGTGGAGTGGATCAACCCGCACTCCTGGATTCACATCATGCACACCACCGAGGACGGTGAAGAGCAGCCCTGGATGGCCGAAGGTGGTACGCCCAACACACTGCTCCGTCGTGGTATCACCCGAGATTCATTGCAGATCGGTACTGACCTGGTGATCACTGGCTACCAGAGCAAGGACCAGTTGTGCACGCCGGCTTGCCGGGCCAATGGCCGGGATATCACGTTCCCGGACGGCCGCAAGCTGTTCATGGGTTCATCCGGCACGGGTGCTCCGCAGGACGGGGCTGATCCCAACCAGAACTGATACCGGCTTTGTCGGTATCCGGGTGGGCGTCCATCCAGGGACGCCGCCCGATCAGGAACGCCTGCCAGTGGCCGTAACGTGCCCGGCAGGCGTTTTTTTTGGCAGGCGGCCCGGAATCGCGATGTGGAGGCTTTGATGGACCTGGACAATGATCTGTACATGGCCCACTAGGGTGCTGACGTTCAACCCTCGCCCGCCTCGAATACCGGGCTGATTTCGCGGTCAAAGCGACCGCCATCGCGGAATACCGAACTGCTGACGAAAAAGCCGGCGCTGTGGACCCGGATGGTGACCGTGTCAAAACCGCGATTTTCCCAGAACCAGCCATGGATGCCCGTGAAGGGAGCCACATACAGGCCCTGCTCACGCTCTGATTCGCCCTGGCCGAAGGTTTCATCATAGCCTTCCATGCTCATGCCGGGGTCTGCATGCATGTCGTAATAGACCATGCCGTCGGCCTGCCAACTGTAGATCATGGCGGTATCCTCATCCATGACGTATTTGTATTCCACTGACTGGAATGGTTCCAGGACGAACTCGACGTAATCCGTGGCATGCTGAGTGAACTGCTCCAGCACTGGTGATTCCTCCCGGGACAGTTCCGTGAGTCCCAGCAAGTTGCCTGTTCCCAGCGGGTCGGTACCGAATTCGGCGGGCAGTATGACGGTCAGAAACAACACGGCGGCCGCGGCCAGTGCGATCAGCGTGGCCCGGATGATACGGGTCTGTGATGGTCTGGTCTGTTCGTGTTCCGGGGTGGTCATGGTTCGGTCTCCGGTGAGTACTGATGGTTGTCGGCTCAGGTGCTGGTAACCCAGGCGCTGATCTGCCAGGCCATCGCCAGGAAACCGCCGCTCATGATGACCGCGTTCGCGGCAAATGCCTGGCGGTGAAAGCCGGGATACAGCCTCCAGAAGCTGAATGCGAGGAGGAGCAGGGCGAGAGCCACCAGCTGACCGATTTCCACTCCGATATTGAAGCTGATCAGATTGATGATCAGTCCGTCCTCGGACAGGGACAGTTCCTGCAGGCTGGAGGCCAGTCCGAAACCGTGGCACAGGCCGAACGCGAAAACCGCCATCCGGGTGTCAGGCCGGAAACGTCCCAGTGATTGCAGCGCGCCCATGTTTTCCAGTGCCTTGTAGACGACCGAGAATCCGATCAGCGTGTCCACCAGGTAGGCATTGATGCGGATGTCGGCCAGTACGCCCAGCAGCAGCGTGAGGCTGTGTCCGACAGCAAACAGCGTGACGTATTGCACCACATGCAGGGGGCGATACAGAAAGAAGATCACGCCGGCCAGGAACAGCAGATGATCATATCCGGTGACCATGTGCTTGGCCCCGAGATAGATGAACGGGATGACCGCTGCGCCATCCGCTCCCAGGACGAAGGCGGAGTCGCCTTCCCCGATCTCATGCGCCAGGGCCAGAGCCGGCAGCATCAGTATCGAGATCATGAGCCCCGACAGCGTGAGAAATTTTTCAGTCTGTCGGTTCGCCATCAACAAACCGGGACAGGTCTGGGTTGTAGGCCTGGTGGCATGCCGTGCAGACGCTGTACAGCTGTGCTCCGGCCTGGAAAAGATCTTCCTCATTACGTTCCTCGGCGGCGGCCATTGCCTGCAGGCCCACATTGCTCATGGCCCGGGAATACGTCAGCCAGGCATCATCGTCATAGGCGCGTGAAGGCAGGGCCAGCGCGTTGCCTGCCTCGACGACCATGGCGGCGCTGTACCGTACCTCGTCCCAGCCTTCATCGGTGGTGGGGTACAGTTCGTAGTATCCTTCATCCACATCGTCGATCCAGCCCGCCGAATCCCACAGGCCGTCGGCAATGGGCTCCAGTACCGTATTCATGAACTGCAGCATGTCGAGTTCCAGCGTATAGCGGTCCGCGTCCACGGCGCGTTCGGCGGCATTGTCGTCCGTGGTATCGCCGCCACAGGCGCTCAATACCAGCAAGATCGGGATGATTGATACAAGTGGATGAAAACGGGACATGATGAGGAAAATCCTTGTCTGTGGGTGGCCCTGATGCGTGACAGGCAAGACATCATACGCTTTGACAGCCTTACTGTTCAACTGTATGTTGACGCGAAAAGACCGATAATAACAACGGGATATCTCCTATGAACCGCATCATCTCGCTGCCATTGGCCGGGGCTGCCCTGTTGCTTGCGTCCATCAGTTCAGCGCAGGCGCCGGATGGCTATGAGCCACCGCGAACGGCGCAGGGCCGCCCTGATTTTCAGGGTACCTGGACCAATGCCTCGATTACCACACTGCAGCGCCACCCCCGTTATGATTCACTGGTGCTGGCCCCGGATGAACTGGAAGAGGCCACCCGTACCCACCCCCAGAATGTCCGGCAGGCCACGGACGACAACCTGCAGTCTGGTGAGTTGCTGGATGGATCGGATCTCGAAATGGGGCGTGGTTACAATGCATTCTGGATCGATCCCGGCTCCAGTTTCGGAATGGTGAAAGGCGAGTACCGTACCTCATGGATCACGGATCCGGAAGACGGGCGTATCCCCTATTCGGAACAGGGCCGCGAGCTGCGCCAGGACTTTCGCCGGAACTGGCGCAGCAACGACGGCCCCGAGGGGCGTTCGCTGGGGGAGCGCTGTCTGATCGGATTCGGTGGTACCGGTGGTCCACCCATGCTCAATGTGTTGTACAACAACAATTACCGTTTTGTGCAGACCCCGGATTACCTGATGATTCTGGTGGAAATGAATCATGATGCGCGCATCATTCCCATTGATGGAGAGCACCGTCCTGATGCCTGGAAGCCGTGGCTGGGCGATTCGGTGGCCCATTGGGAAGGCGACACGCTCGTGGTCGAGAGCCGCAATGTCCACCCCCAGCAGGGACAGAGCAATCAGGTCGCCCTGTCCGGAGAGGGGCGTGTGGTCGAGCGCTTCACGCGGTATTCCGATTCACAGATACTCTATGAGTTCACCGTCGATGACCCGGTCTACTATGAACGGCCATGGCATGGCGAGATGACATTCAATACCACGGACGAGCGCATCTACGAGTATGCCTGCCATGAAGGTAACTATGGTCTGCCGGGTATCCTCGGAGGGGCGAGGCGGGAAGAAGCGGAGTAAGAGGAGGTTCGCCGTCTGATGCAAAAGGGAAATCAGAGGTTGAAAACGCAAATGAGAGCAATTATCATTCAATGGTAATGCAATCGCTTTTCAACTGAAACTGCCAGGGAGTTCCCATGCGCACGATATTGTTTTCTGTCATCGGCCTGCTGCTGATGCCGATGGCGTCCGCTGAAGTCAACATCTACTCCGCGCGTCAGGAGAATCTGATCAAGCCGATCCTGGACCGCTTCACCGAGCAGACCGGAATAGAGGTCAATCTGATCACGGCCGGCGCGGACGAGTTGACCCAGCGTCTGGAGCTGGAGGGCCGCAATTCGCCCGCTGACCTGTTGCTCACTGTCGACGTCGGGCGTCTGCACCGCGCCCGGGAGGCCGGGCTGTTGCAGCCGGTGGAGTCCGATGAACTGCAAAGGCAGGTGCCGGAGCAGTATCGCGACCCCGAAGGGTACTGGTACGCGATGTCGCTGCGTTCCCGGATCATCGTCTATCACCCTGACCGGGTGGATCCGGCCAACCTGTCCAGCTATGAGGCCCTGGCGGATGAACAGTGGGATGGCCGCATCTGCATACGCTCGTCCTCGAATATCTACAACCAGTCACTGGTCGCCTCACTGATCAGCCACAACGGGGTGGAACAGACGGAAGCCTGGGCGGAGGCCCTGGTCGACAACATGGCCCGCGAGCCCCAGGGTGGAGACCGGGATCAGATCGGCGCCGTGTATGCCGGACAGTGTGATCTGGCGGTCGTGAACAGCTACTACCTGGCGGGCATGCTGAATGCACCGGTGGCCGACCAGCGCGAGATCGCCGAGTCGGTGGAGGTGTTCTGGCCCAATCAGGCTGACCGGGGGGCACATATCAATGTCAGTGGCGCGGGTCTTTCACGTTACGCGCCCAATCGCGAAGACGCTGTGCGCCTGATGGAATTCCTGGTCGGTGAGGAGGCACAGACCTGGTATGCCGAGGCCAATAATGAATATCCCATCCGCGAAGACGTGCCGGTCAGCGACACGCTGGCGGCCTGGGGTGAGTTCAAGGCGGATGACCTGCAACTACAGGAGCTGGGTATCCACAACACCGAAGCCGTCCGGTTGATGGACCGCGCTGGATGGCGTTGATTCCCGGACTGACCGTGCCCGGTACGAGCTCACACACGGGTGTGAGCGTATCGGGCAACGCTCAGTTCAGGGATCGATTCACGGTAGCAGGCATAATCATTCTGTGCCTGCTGATTTCCATTCCGGTACTGACCATCGTCTCCTCCCTGGGCAGGGACTCAGACGGGGTCTGGTCCCACCTGTTCGATACGCTGCTGTTCGAATATATCGGCCAGTCCCTGCTGCTCATGGGGGGGGTCGGTGTCCTGGTGCTGTTTCTGGGCATAGGCCCGGCCTGGCTGGTGACCATGACGAGGTTTCCCGGCAGCCGGATGCTGGAATGGGCGCTGGTATTGCCGCTGGCCATGCCTGCCTACATCATCGCCTATACCTATACCGGTATGCTCGATATCACCGGTCCGCTCCAGACCTGGATACGGGACTGGACCGGTCTCGCTTTCGGAGAGTACTGGTTCCCCGATATCCGCTCCATGGGCGGGGCGGTCACCATGCTGGCTCTGGTGCTGTATCCGTATGTCTATCTGTTGTCCCGTATGGCATTTCTGGAGCAGTCCGTCTGCGTTCTGGAGGTGTCGCGCACGCTTGGTGCCGGACCCGTCACGGCGTTCCGACGGATTGCCCTGCCATTGGCCAGGCCAGCCATTGTTGCCGGTCTGGCGCTGGTTCTGATGGAGACGCTGGCGGATTACGGTACGGTGCAGTATTTCGGCTTGTCCACATTCACCACCGGCATATTCCGTACCTGGTTTGGCATGGGCAGTCCCACGGCGGCGTCCCAGCTCTCCGCGGTGCTGATGATGTTCATTCTTTTCCTGGTTGTCACCGAGCAGTGGTCAAGAAACCGTTCACGGTACTTTCATACCAGCAGTCGCTACAGTCGGCTTCCCCAGACGCGGCTGCGCGGAGGTAAGGCGCTGCTGGCACTGGTTGCCTGTGGTCTGCCCGTGCTGGCCGGATTCGTCATTCCGGTCATTCAGCTTGTGTCCTGGGCCCTGCAGAGCTGGTCGGTCATCGACAGGGGCGACTTTGTGGAGTTGACCGTAAACAGTCTCAGACTCGCCGCGATGGCGGCCGTGATCGTGTTGACCCTGGCTCTGCTGGTGGCCTATCTGAAACGATTGCGTCCCGGGATGCTGATGCGCAGCGTATTCCGTGTCCTTGGCATGGGATATGCGATACCTGGCACGGTCATCGCTGTGGGTATACTGATTCCGTTTGCCGCGTTCGATAACGGCGTGGATTCCTTCATGCGCGATCGCTTTGACACGTCAACGGGATTGTTGCTCAGCGGGACCCTGATTGCCGTATTGTTCGCCTATGTGGTCCGTTTCCTGCCGGTGGCCATGAACACACTGGACGCCGGTCTGGGAAAGATCAGGCCCACCATGGATGATGCCGGCCGTTCCATGGGATATTCACCGTGGCAGCTGTTGCGACGGATCCACATACCGATGCTGCGCGGCAGTCTGCTGACGGCTTCGCTGCTGGTATTTGTCGACGTGCTCAAGGAATTGCCGGCAACTCTGATTCTGCGCCCGTTCAATTTCAATACGCTGGCCATCCGGACCTATGAGCTGGCCAATCAGGAGCGACTGGCCGAGGCGGCTGTATCGGCACTGATGATCGTGCTGGCCGGAATCATACCTGTTATCATTCTCAGCCTCAGTATTTCAGGATCCCGACCCGGTTATGACAAGCCCTGACATCAAGGCACTCGAGCTCAAGGATGTGGCTGTGGCCCTGGAGGGTACGTCCATCGTGGAGCATATCTCGTTCAGTCTGGATACCGGAGCCATAGGTTGCCTGTTGGGGCCCAGCGGCTGTGGCAAGACCACGTTGCTGCGCGGTATCGCCGGTTTCGAGTCGGTGACGGCTGGAGAGATTCACATCGACAGCTGGCTGGTCAGCAGCGCGGGGGTGCGTGTGCCGGTGGAGAAGCGGCAGGTCGGCATGGTGTTCCAGGATTTCGCGCTGTTTCCGCACCTGTCCGTGCGGGAGAACATTGCGTTCGGACTGCGCGGTTCGGATCGACAGCAACGGGACCGTCGCATCAGCGAACTGGCCGATATGCTGCACATCACCGAGTTGTTGCCGGTCCATCCTCACAAACTGTCCGGCGGACAGCAGCAGCGTGTGGCCATCGCCAGGGCCATGGCACCCAGGCCCCGTATTCTGTTACTGGATGAGCCGTTTGCGAGCCTGGATGTCGAGTTACGGGAAGAGATCGCGCACGAGATCCGGGACGTGCTGAAGCAGGACCGTATCACCGCAATCCTGGTCACCCACAATCAGCACGAGGCCTTCGCCATGGCCGACGAAATCGGTGTGATGCGCAAGGGCGAGCTGGTCCAATGGGGCACGGCATTCGACCTGTACCATGAGCCGGAATCGGCCTATGTCGCCAATTTTGTGGGAGAGGGCGTATTCCTTCCCGGGACGGTCGAGGACGCGCGCAGCGTCAGCACCGAGCTGGGTGTGCTGCAGGGCGATGAGCTGCATGGCTATGAGGAAGGCGCCGCGGTCTCGGTGCTGATCAGGCCGGATGATGTCCTGCACGATGATGACAGTCCGTTCACGGCGCGGGTGGTGGAGAAAGCGTTCCGGGGCGCCGAGTTTCTGTACACGCTGGCGCTGGACAGTGGCGCCAGGATTCTGAGCCTGGTCCCGAGTCATCATGCGCATGCCACGGATTCGCAGATCGGCATCCGGGTGGAGATGGATCATCTGGTGATTTTCTCCGATGACTCCGTGCGGATGAACGATTCCTGAGGCGGCCGTCAGCTCGCGTCGTTCTCTTCCTTCTTGCGGGTATCCACCAGAAAGTCCTCCAGTGGACGTTCCGTCAATCGGCTGATGCGCGAGAACACGAACCAGATCGCCAGCATCAGTACTACCATGCTGGGTAATGCGATGACCGGATAGCTCAGTGCGGTCATGCGCCCGAGTTCCTCGCTGTATTCCGTGGTGCCGGGCTGGCTGACCACAATGAGGCGGGCGAGAATGTAGTTCAACGCCGACGAGAGGAAGAAGGATCCGGCGACGATGGCGGAGGCCTGCGAAAGCCGGCGCTCGAAAGTCGCGCGTGTGCCTTTCTGGTCCAGCACCGCATAGAGCAGACGTATGCGGATCAGCTGCGCATTGAGGATGAGTGTTTTTACCAGCGGGTAGCGGGTTCTCTGGCTGATCAGTACAGCCACGCCGATCAGACCCGGAATCGCGGCTTCCTTGATGGCGAGGTATTGCGGGTCGAGTCGCAGCAGGCTGATTCCGCCGGTCAGTACGACGCTGACCACGCCCAGTACGGAGAACGGATTGATTTTTCCCGACTGCTTGAGATCCCAGAGGCCATAGGTGATGGGGAAGGCCAGTGCGATGACAATGCTCCAGGTCGGCCCCAGGCTTTCCGTGTCGGAAAACCGGGTCAGGATGACGACCGGAATGATGATGTTGAAGATCAGATTGCCGAGGAATCCGCCCTGTGGCGCGGAAGCGGCTTCTTCTTCAACCCGGGGCAGAGTGTCCGGCGGATCACGGCGGATTTCTGAGGGATCGCGCTCGGTCATTCGGCTCCCGGAAAGAGATGGTAGCTATGGGTGGACTTGAACCACCGACCCCAGCATTATGAATGCTGTGCTCTAACCAACTGAGCTACATAGCCACGACGTGTTTCGGAGGATGCGAATTCTGTCCTTTCCGGGTCCTGTTGTCAAGTGCCGACAGGTCTATACATTGAATCGGAAGTGGATCACATCGCCGTCCTGCACAATGTACTCCTTGCCCTCCAGCCGCCACTTGCCGGCCTCCTTGGCGCCCTGCTCGCCATTGCCGGCGATGAAGTCGTCATAGCCCACAACTTCTGCCCGGATGAAGCCGCGCTCGAAATCCGTATGGATGACGCCGGCCGCCTGCGGAGCCGTGGCGCCCACCGGAATGGTCCAGGCCCGCACCTCCTTCTCGCCGGCGGTGAAATACGTCTGCAGGCCCAGCAGTCGATATCCCGCGCGGATCACCCGGTCCAGGCCCGGTTCCTCCATGCCCAGCTCCTGCAGGAATTCCTCGCGCTCGTCGTCGGCCAGCTCGACGATCTCTGCCTCCAGCTTGTTGCAGACCGGAACCAGAACGGCGCCCTCCGCCTCACAGACGGCAGCCACCTCGTCAAGCATGGGATTGTTCTCGAACCCGTCTTCATCGACGTTGGCGATGTACATGGTCGGCTTGGCAGTGAGTAGATGGAAGCCATACAGGTCACTGCGTTGCTGCTCATTCAGCGTCATGCTGCGCGCGGGGTTGCCTGCGTCCAGATGATCGCGTAGCTGCTCGCAGAGTGCCAGTTGCCGGACTGCATCCTTGTCACCGCTCTTGGCCACCCGGGACAGCCGGTTGATGCTTTTCTCGATGGTCTCGAGGTCCGCAAGAGCCAGTTCGGTGTTGATGGTCTCGATATCGGCCGTGGGACTGATCTGGTCGGCCACGTGCATGATGTTGTCGTCTGTAAAGCATCGGACCACATGTGCGATGGCATCGGTTTCACGAATGTTGGCCAGAAACTGGTTCCCCAGGCCTTCACCTTTTGACGCGCCGGCAACGAGTCCGGCAATGTCAACGAACTCCATGGTGGTCGGCAGGGTCTTCTGTGGCTTCACGATATCGGTCAGCGCATCCAGCCGGGGGTCGGGCATCGGCACGATGCCGGAATTGGGCTCGATGGTACAGAACGGAAAATTCTCCGCGGCGATGCCCGCCTTGGTCAGGGCATTGAACAGCGTGGACTTGCCTACGTTGGGCAGCCCGACAATACCGCATTTGAATCCCATATCGTGTCCTCAGTCTGTCTGTCTGGTGTGCATGTC
>JBNJGU010000083.1:0-11630 GCA_051747985.1 Pseudomonadota bacterium
GGCAATCGTTTCCACGAACACCATGCGTGTGTTGTGCTGTATGGCGGCTTCCACATTGGCCACGTCCGTGGGATCCACGAAGGTCACCTCGATACCCAGGCGTTGGAAACTGCCCAGCAGACTGTTAGTGTTGCCGAAAAGGTAGGCGGTGGAAACGATGTGGTCCCCGGCGTTGAGCAGGGAGAACAGCGTGGAACCGATCGCGGCCATGCCGGTGGCCAACGCCAGAGTCTCCCGCCCATGTTCCATCCACGTGATACGTTGCTGCAATGCGGAGACGGTGGGATTCATCTGCCGACCGTAGTTGTAGCCGGCGAGGCGGCCCTGGAAAACGGCGGCCAGGTCACGGGCATCCTCGTAGCCGTAGGCAACGGAGGTGTGAATCGCCTTGTGCAACACGCCGTGCTCCGGATGATCCCGGCGATCGGAATGCAGGTTGGTGGTGTCAAATTGGTGTCTGTTCATCGAGTCTTCCGGGCCTTCCTCAGCCTTGCTTCCTGTTATAGCGGCGGGCCAGCGACCCGTGGAGTTTTTCATGTATCGCCTGGATCTCGGTCAGTGCCTTGCGCAATGCTTCATCGTCTCTGTCATGCAGGCTTACGGAGAGAAACTGGCGCCTGAAACCGGCCGCTTTCTGCGTATACAGGCGCAGCGCCTTGCAAAGCGCCACTTCGTCCAGCAATCGCAGGCGGGCCTCGGCCAGCGGCATATCCTCCAGCGCGGCATCCAGCTTCTGCTGTACTCGTGACAGATCGTCCCTGCCCGAACTGCCGCGGAGGCGGGCGTTGGTGGATGACTCCAGCAGATCGTGGGTGGTGCCGAGCTGAAATGCCACCTCTTCCAGCAGTGCCAGGCGCCGGCCGGTCTGCTCGCGCACCGCAGCGGCGCGCGCGGCGTCGGTGCGGAACAGCCAGGCTGTCCAGCCCGCGATCAGGGCACCAACCACCAGGAACCCCAGGTGGCTGGCGATCAGAATCGAACTTTCCAAAGCATTTCCCCACGATGAATTGACAGGGCGGAAGTATAACGCCTGATACCCTCCGCCGAAACTGCGCAGAGGCGGATCAAGGTCCGTCATACAGCCATAGCGCGTCGATGCGCTCGTCCAGACAGGCGGCAAGGGCCCGGAATGAATCGTTGTCGGTATTGGCGGGGATATCCGTCAGAGCCTGGTCGGACCGCAAATCAGGCATGAAAAGGGTATCTTCCCGCACTGTTTCCAGTCGCCTCTGGATGGTCATGGCACTGGCATGGTTGGCGACCGACTCCGCGCCAAGCCGGATGCCGGCCCGATTTGCGGCCACATCCGCGACATTGAACCCGGACCCGTACTTGGCGTCGTGTAGTTCCTTGCTGTTGGCGATGACATCAGCCATTGCGCGACCAGTGGATGCGCTGATGGCAGCTGAAGTCAGGAAATGGCGAGCCAGGTCCCGACGTCCACCGAGGCGGGGCGGGGTGCCGGCAGCGTCTCTGTAAGGGGAGCCGGAAGCGTCGCCGGTCAGCCGGTGCGGGTCGATACGATTGACGTACAGAGCCAGCGCCAGCAGCGCGCTGCGATTTTCCCGGATGGCATCGTGGCCGCCTTGCCCGCTGCGGCGCCGGGCACTGCCGAACAGTTGTGCCAGCCATTGGTGAAGGCCGTGGTCCGACTCTTTCTGGAGGCCGATGTCATGGGCCAGTCCGTAGTAGTGCAGCACGCTTTCCCGCGTGACGCCATCCATCAGGGACCGACGGGCCTGTTGCTGCAGCCGCGGCAGGGCGTCAAGCTGCCATGTCACATGAATGGCCACGCCATCATCCAGAATCTCGATCCGGCTGACCGAGTCACTCAACTCGACCAGCTGTGCGCCACCGAATCCGCGCCGTTGCGCCAGGTCCCGCAGCGCGGCGGGCAGCCAGGCGGTGATTGCCTCCGGCAGGCGCAATCCGCCGATCTGTAACTGACTCAGCACCACTGACTGGTCGTCGACCCGGACATCCGCCGACACATTGATATAGTATCGCGCCCGGCCGTTCCCGACCGGGATGCTGGCTTCGATCCGGCTCAATGGTCTGGCCGGAAGGATCTGCACGGCGACATCCCGCACTTCTGGCAGGCTCTGGAGCAGGAACGTAGCGAGGAGGTTCAGTTCCGTGGTGGTCAGCTCGATGCGCTGTTCTCCGCTGCGGCTCAGGGTCGCGGGACTCTGTTCGACAATCAGCTGCTCTATACGGGACAGCGCGGACGCATCCAGTGTGGCCGCACCATGCACCTTCGGCTCCCTGTCCAGCAGCACCAGCATGATGGTGACTGCAGCAGCCACTGACAGGAGAATCAGCAGGAGAGGGATGATGGAGCCTCTCTCGCGGTGGGTTGACTTCATTGGGTGCGGTGCTTTGCCTTGGTCGATGATGACGATAAGATATGGAATGATGTCAATGATGGCCCTGAGAGGCCGGGAGTACAAGCATCATGGATCGTGGAAGAGACAGGATCGGGGCCGGCCGATGGCGGCGGACCACATTCGCACTGGTCTCGGCAGTGACTCTGGCGTCCTGTGCGGGTGGTCAGATTGAGGAGCTGGAATCACGGCTGGCGCGGCAGGCGCAGCAGATCGAGGATCTGCGTGAGCAGACGGCAGAACAGTCCGAAGCGCTGCGCGCGGCAAGGGATGTTGCCGAGCAGGCCGAACAGAGACGGGAGGCGGCGCAGCAGCGGTTGGCGGACGAGCTTGAGCGCCTGGAAGTGGCAAGGGACGAGGCATTGCAACGTGCCCGGCGCGAGGCCGCCCGGGTCAGGGAACTGGAGAGCGCCCGGGAAAGGCTGGAGCTGGAAAGGGAGCAGGAACGCCGGGAAGCGCGCATTGACAGCCTGGAGTCTGAACTGTCATCGCTGCAGCGACGCATCGAGCGTGGTGACCGCGCTGGTGACCGTATGCGTGACGCCATAGCGGCGGCCGAAGAACTGCTGCGGATGCTGGAAAGTGAGCAACAGAAATACGAGGATGTTGATGCCGAGGGACAGACACCAGAACCGCTCCAGCCGGAAATGATCGAGGAGCAGGAGGAACGATTGAACCGGTTGGCGCGGGAAGCCCGCTCAATGCTGGAATGACTGACTGCTTCAGTCGCGGGCCAGTCGCTCGAAATGGTACATCACCCACTGTCGCTCTGAATGATGTTGGCCGTCTTCGTCGTCCCAGCGCAACTGGACTTCCCTTACACACTGGAAAATCCGGAAGGAGCGGGTGTCCTCGATGATCAGACCCCTGACCGACGGATTGAGTGTGTAGTTGGAAATTTCCTTGATACGCCAGTCTTCCTGCAGCGTCTCTTCAACGCAGTTGTTGCCGGTCAACAGCTCTACATAGTCCGTTTCTGTTTCCGCCCAGCCGCCCGCCGGTACGGCCAGATCCATATCCAGTTCGATATCGTCGGAACGACGGGCGTTGTCCCTGAATATCACTGATCGCAGAACCACATCCCGGTCACCGCGATTGTGTGCAACGATCCGTAGCCCATCATTGCTGTTCACTGCCCAGGCGGTCGAGTAGATCGCATACTTGACCGGATGCTCGTCAGTGCGTGGTCCCAGGGCCAGTGGGTCCTCTGAACCCTGCTGCCCGTGACTCACGACGGGCAACAGGAGCAGCAGTGCCAGCAGGCTGCCAAATCGAATTCCTGGGCGATGTGAGTACTGCATGATGAAATACGTCCGGTTGTTGCGCTTTCCGCTCAGCAATAGAACACTGTTTGTGGTTCGAGTTCAAGTCCCCACGCGTGACAATCCTTGTCTTGTCCACGGATCCCCGCGGTCGGCGCACCGGCCTTGCGGGGATGTTCAATGATCGGTGTTATATGGATAATGGCCGGATATTGCAGTAGTGACCGGAGGGGATTTGTGAGCGGCCTTGACAGTATTCGACACATCATCTGTATTGCATCCGGCAAAGGCGGGGTCGGTAAATCGACCACGGCCATCAACCTGGCCGTGGCCCTGCGGCAACAGGGCTTGCGTGTCGGCTTGCTGGATGCCGACGTGTATGGCCCCAGTCAGCCGACCATGCTGGGTGTCAGGGCCGGTACCCGGCCGGTAGTACGCGACGGCAATTTCATGGAACCGGTGATGGCGCACGGTCTGGAGTCGAACTCCATGGGCTATCTGGTGGATGGCAACACCGCCATGGTCTGGCGGGCGCCGATGATTGTCGGGGCGTTCAACCAGCTGTTGAAGCAGACGCTTTGGTCGGAACTGGACTACCTGATCGTGGACATGCCGCCAGGGACCGGTGACATCCAGCTGAGCCTGTCGCAGTCCGTGCAGCTGAGTGGCGCGGTCGTGGTGACGACACCGCAGGACGTGGCGCTGCTGGATGCCAGAAAAGGCATCGAGATGTTCCGCAAGGTGAATGTGCCATTGCTCGGGGTCGTGGAAAATATGGGAATCCATATCTGCTCCAACTGCGGCCATGCCGAAGCCATTTTCGGTGAAGGGGGAGGAGAGCAGTTGTCACGCGACTACGGCGTGGATGTGATCGGTTCCCTGCCACTGGACCTGTCGATCCGGGAACACACCGATTCGGGTATACCGGTATTGGTGGCGGAACCTGAAGGTCAGGTTGCCGCTGCGTACCATCGGCTGGCGGACAGGTTGCGAGAGCAGGTCGAACTGTCAGGCCGCGACGATGGCATGCCGGCCGTCTCGGTCACCGATGACTGACCCTCTTTCTGTACGGAGCTGATGACACGTGGACAGATTCAACGAGTGGTTATTGCGATTGGACGGTGTGCTGGGTGGCGCACCCTGGTTTCCCGGTCTGCTGCTGGCGACCGGTCTGTTCTTCACCTTCTATCTGCGTTTTCCCCAGCTTCGCTATTTCCGTCACGGAGTGGCGGTGCTGCGCGGACGGTTTGATACCGAGGGGGCACCGGGGGATATCAGTCATTTTCGGGCTTTGACCACGGCGCTGTCCGGGACCATCGGTACAGGCAACATCGGCGGGGTGGCGTTTGCCCTGTTTCTGGGAGGACCCGCCGCGCTGTTCTGGATGTGGCTGACCGCATTCTTCGGGATGGCCACCAAATTCGTGGAAGTGACTCTGTCCCACAAATACCGGGAACAATCGCCGGATGGCACGATGGCCGGTGGGCCGATGTATTTCATGGAGAAGCGGCTCAATGCACGCTGGCTTGCGGTCGTGTTTGCCATGGCGGCGATCGCCACTTCGTTCGGCATGGGGAACTTTCCACAGATCAACAGTATCGCGGCGGCGATGGAGAGTTCCTTTGCCGTGGACCCGCTGATTACCGGTGCCCTGCTGGCGGTGGTGCTGGCGCTGGTCATCATCGGTGGCATCCGCCGGATTGCCGCCGTGGCGTCCAGGTTGGTGCCGTCCATGGCGGTGCTCTATCTGATCGGGGCCATGGCCGTCATCCTGCCCAACTTCGATAATGTGATTCCTTCCTTCGTGGCGATCTTCCGGGACGTGTTTACCGGCTCCGCTGCCGCCGGAGGGTTTCTGGGGGCCAGTATCGCCTACGCCTTCAACCGTGGAGTCAACCGGGGTCTTTTCTCCAACGAGGCCGGCCTCGGTTCCGCGGCCATCGCTCACTCTTCGGCACGGACCCGCGAACCGGTGGATGAGGGCATGGTATCATTGCTGGAGCCGTTCATAGACACCATCGTGGTCTGCACGATCACAGGACTGGTGATCCTGTCATCGGGGGTCTGGTCCGAGAAGCATCACAACACGTTTGCACGGGCTGATCTGGAACTGTTGGCTGGAGAGTACTCCGATACGGTGGCGGCGGATCGTGAAGCCTTGTTCGAACACCTTGTGGGCGGTGACACGCGTATCGTGCCATACAGCGGTGAACTCGATCTTGAGGACGGGCGGATCACGGACGAGGGCACTGTCACGGTGATCCATGCACGGTCGGTGGCCGAGGATGTCCGGTTCTATCGGGCCGACGAACCGGTAGACGGTACACTGCGGGTCGTGGACGGTCAGCTGGCCGACTCGTCGGTGGTGGTTGACGGGCGCTCCCTGCTGCATTCAGTGCCACTGACATCGATGGCCTTCAGTCGGGGCTGGCTGGGAGATTTCGGCCCCTACATCATTTCTCTGGGGCTTCTGCTGTTTGCGTTTTCCACCGCCATCGCCTGGTCCTATTACGGGGATCGTTGTGTCCATTATCTGTTCGGCCCCAGGGCGGTGCTGCCCTACCGGGTGATCTACGTGGTCGGTTTCTTTCTGGCGGCGTTGGTGGATACCACCATCATCTGGAATGTGGCCGCCATCACCATGGTGCTGATGGCGGTACCCAACCTGATCGGGATTCTGCTATTGCGCAGTGAAATGCGTGACGCCGCCAGCGACTACTGGCGGCGCTTCAGCACCCGGCGCTGATCAGCTTTCAGTGCGGAGCAACAGGCGCCGGGGTGCCCTCCTCGCCGGGAAGACGGATATTCTCGACAATTTCCTGTACGTCCGCCGGCGGCGGTGCCGTGAATCGACAGACGGTCAGGGCCACCACCGTGTTGATGAGCGTGCCCATTGTGCCGATACCTTCAGGGGAAACACCGAACAGCCAGTTGTCCGGCGTGCTGGCGGCGGGATTGATGAATTTGAAATAGATGATGTAGCCGGCCGTGAACAGAAAACCGGTCACCATGCCACTGATGGCGCCTTCGCGGTTCATGCGGCGGTAGAAGATGCCAAGCACGATGGCCGGAAAGAACGACGCGGCCGCGAGGCCGAACGCGAATGCCACCACCTCGGCCACGAAACCGGGCGGATTGATGCCAAAGTATCCCGCGATCAGTATGGCCACGAAGATGGCGAGGCGGGCGGCCAGCAGCTCCTGTTTTTCGCTGATGCCGGGCAGAAAGGAGCGTTTCAGCAGATCGTGGGACACCGCGGTGGAAATCACCAGTAGCAGCCCGGCTGCAGTGGACAGGGCGGCTGCCAGGGCCCCGGCAGCGACCAGGGCGATGACCCAGTCGGGCAGGTCGGCGATTTCCGGGTTTGCCAGTACCATGATGTCCCGGTTCACGGTCAGTTCATTCACCGTCTCGTCGCCGGAGTACTGCACCACGCCGTCACCGTTACGGTCCTCGAACTCGACAAGCCCCGTGGTCTCCCAGGTGCTGAACCATTCAGGCAACTCCTCATAGGGGGTCTCGTTCACCGTGGTCATCAGATTGACCTTCGAGAATGCGGCGATGGCCGGTGCCGTGGTGTACAGCAGTGCGATGAAGATCAGCGCGAAACCCGCCGACTTTCGTGCATCCCGGACGCTGGGGACGGTGAAAAAGCGGATGATCACGTGGGGCAGACCGGCCGTGCCGAACATCAAGGCCGCCGTGATGAAGAATACATCCTGGGTGCTGCGCTGTCCTTCGGTATAGGCCGGAAAGCCCAGGTCTTCGCTCAGTCCGTCCAGGCGGTCCAGCAGGTAGCCGCCGCCGTACTCCGGCGTCAGTTCCGAGCCAAAACCGATCTGTGGGATCGGGTTGCCGGTCATCAGCACCGAGATGAATATGGCGGGCACCATATAGGCAAAGATCAGCACGCAATATTGTGCCACCTGGGTATAGGTGATGCCTTTCATGCCGCCCATTACCGCGTAGAAGAACACGATGGTCATGCCGATGATCACACCCAGCGTGAGGTCGACCTCCAGGAAACGGGAGAATACGATGCCGGCTCCCTGCATCTGTCCACAGACGTAGACGAAGGAAACGACGATGGCGCAGAACAGGGCCACGATACGCGCATTGCGTCCGTAATAACGATCGCCGATGAAATCCGGCACCGTGAACTTGCCGAACTTGCGCAGATACGGGGCCAACAGCATGGCCAGCAGGACATATCCTCCGGTCCAGCCCAGCAGGTAGAACGCACCATCGCGTCCCAGAAAGGCGATCAGTCCGGCCATGGAAATGAAAGAGGCGGCCGACATCCAGTCCGCGGCCGTGGCCATGCCGTTGGCCAGGGGGTGGACGCCGGCGCCGGCTACATAGAACTCCCTGGTGGAGGCGGCTCTGGACCAGATGGCGATACCGATATACAGGCCGAACGAAAGAAAGACGAACACGTAGGTCCAGAGTTGAACGTTCACTGTTCGTCCTCCCTGTCGCTGTTGCTGCGGTGGTACTTGTTGTCAAGCCGGTCCATCAGGTGGATATAGACAAACACCAGTATCACGAAGACGTAGATCGCCCCCTGTTGGGCCATCCAGAAGCCCAGCTTGAAACCTCCGAAGCGGATGTTGTCGAGGACATCGGCCAGCAGGATGCCGCAGCCGTAGGAAACGAAGAACCAGATGGCCAGCAGAATGCTTAGCAATCGTACATTGGCGCGCCAGTATGCGCGTCCCCGTTCGTCTTTCATGTGATAACGCCCCTGTTATTATTGGTGGGTCTGGCACTTTTCGTGGACTTGTCCTGCATCTTACTATTGCTTTCCCGCCCCGGCAAAGTGGCTTGTGGACTCTCTGCTGATCTTCAGGCCCATCGTGGCCAGCGGCTCGACCAGGCTTCCCATCCGGACGGCACGGTCGCTGGAGGCATTACCGTCCAGGCCGCGTCGGTGGACACCCTGCAGAATCGCGGCGAGGCGGAAGCAGCTGAAAGCCAGGTAGAATGGCCAGCGATCAATGCCATCCAGCCCCCGGCGCATGCAGTAACGCCGTACCAGGGCGGCCTCGTCCGGGATACCGAGTGCGACCCGGTTTTTCCCCCGCAGTCCCGGGATTTCGCCGGTTCCCGGCATACGCAGCGCCATGCAGTAATAGGCCAGATCGGCGAGAGGGTGTCCTATGGTGGCCAGCTCCCAGTCCAGCACGGCGCGAATCCGGGATGTTCCCTGATGGAAAATTACATTGTCCAGGCGGTAGTCACCATGGATCAGACATTGTTGCCCGTCATCATCAGGCAGTTCCCGTTCCAGCCAGGCGATCAGTGCGTCCATGTCAGGGATTGAAGACGTCGCCGATGCCCGGTATTGCCGGGTCCAGCGGTCCAGTTGACGCGCATGGTAGTTGCCGGGTCGACCGAAATCTCCCAGCCCGACAGCGTGGTGGTCGATCCCATGCAGAGTCGCCAGGGTATCGATCAGTGCATGATAGTGATTGCGACGCTGCCATGGCGGCAGTTCCGGCAGAGATGGGTCCCAGAATATGTCTCCCGGCTCATGACTCATGATGTAGAAGACGCTGCCTATGACTGATTCGTCCTCGCAAAGGAGGTGCGGCGTCGGAACGGGAACTGCGCTGTCCCGCAGGCTGACCAGCAGTCTGTATTCCCGGTCGACGGCATGGGCCGATGCCAGTAACCTGCCGGGTGGCTTGCGACGCAGCACATAGTCGCGATCCGGCGTACTCACTAGGAAGGTCGGATTGGATTGTCCGTCCGAGAACTTGCGGACCGAGACCGGACCCCGGAAGTCCGCCAGACTGGTGCTCAGATACGCGCTCAGGCGCGTCGGATCTGGATGGCTGGAATCGGGTGTGCTCATCGGCTATTATCAGTTATCCTTATCGCGTGTATTATGTATTATTCATGATATCTATGTAATTTCAATACACATGACTTTCCGGCCGCGTCATTGCCATGAGGAATCTCGTCCTGAAAAAAGTGGATCTGAATCTGTTTCTGGTGTTCGACACCATCTACACGGAGCGCAATCTCACGCAGGCGGCCCGTTCACTGTCGATTACCCAGCCCGCGGTCAGCAACGCACTGTCCCGTTTGCGTCGGATATTCAATGATGAACTGTTCATCCGCACCTCCCGTGGCATGTTGCCAACGCCGGTGGCGGACAGTATTGCGCAGAATGTATCCGGCGCGCTGGCCACGCTCAATAACAGCATCATGGAACGGGAAGCATTTGACCCGGCGACGGCCGAACGCACGTATCAGTTCAGTATGACCGATCTTGCCGAGGCGGTGATGCTGCCGCGGCTGTTTCCGTTCTTTGAACGTGAGGCGCCCGGGGTGGGGTTGCAGAGTTACTACATCAAGCGCAATGAACTGGTGCGTCAATTGTCGCGCGGGGAACTGGATTTCGCCATTGACGTCCCGGTTGTCGAGGATGCGCAGCTTTTCCATCAGTCCCTGATCAGTGATCACTATGTCTGCGCCATGCGCCCGGATCATCCGCGGGCACGGGAGGTGCTGGATCTGGAAACGTACCTGGGTATGAAGCACATTCATGTATCCAGTCGCCGCAAGGGGCTGGGGCAGGTGGATCTGGCATTGTTGCGTCACCAGGCGGAACGGCGGATTCATCTGCGGGTCCAGCATTATCGGGTGGCGGCGGCCGTGGTTGGAGAAACCGATCTGGTGATGACGGTTCCGCGCTTTCTGGCCAATCAGTACCAGCTGCGGATACTGTCGCTGCCATTCGATGTCTCGCCCCTGGACCTGCATCTGTACTGGCATCGCCAGTCCGACAGTGACCAGTCACATCGCTGGCTGCGTGAATCACTGCTTCAGCTGTTCTGCGGTTGATCCTCGATCATCGGGTCCATCAACCGTTCCTCATCATGGTGTCCGACCCGGCGCCGGCGATTCTGTACTGATATGGTCGTTGAGGTAATCCAGCAGTCGGCGCCGGGCATTTGCCTTTCCGGAGAGAAGGTTGCGCTGTAATTGACGCAGGACCTGCCGCTCGGCAACCGAATGCGTCGCCAGAAACTCGTTGATGGCATCCTGGCCGTCATCTGTCATCAGTCGCTCTGCCCATTGTTCAATACAGCGACCGCGTCGTGCCTCCGCCGGGTCCGGTTTCCGCAACCGCTCCAGTGCTTCGCCAATGGCTTCATGGTCCAGGCGCCGCATGACTTTTCCAATAAACTGTAACTGGCGCCTTTTGGCTTCATTGCTATTGGGCAATCGCCGGTATTCCTTCAGGGCAGCCAGTAATTCGTCGGGAAGTTGCAGAGCTGCAAGCTGGCGTGCATTGAGTGCCAATAATGATTTTCCCAGGTCCTGGGCAGCCGTCATCTCCCGTTTCCGGCTGCTTTTGCTGGGCAGGGCTGGCTGATCGTCGTTATCGGAGACGGGTTCGTCGTGCATCATTCGGCCTCATCGAAACGGTTGTCGACCAACTCGATGATGGCCTGCATGACTTCCTGCTCATCGCTGCCGTCGGCGACGACATCCAGCTCGGTTCCCTGACTGGCGGCCAGCATCATCAGCGACAGTATGCTCTTGCCATCCACCATGCGCTCTTCCTGGCCAATGCGGACATCGCTGTCATGTTCGCCACAGACGCTGGCCAGCCTGGAAGCCGCGCGGGCGTGCAGTCCGGCCTTGTTGATGATTCTGATGCGTTCCCTGATCATGTCCTTCCCTTGATTTCCAGATGCAGTTCCCGGTGACGGGTCTGCACATTGCTGAAATGGATCGAGAACTCAGCCTGCAGTCGTTCACAGATATAGACCGATCGGTGCTGTCCGCCGGTGCATCCGACTGCTACCGTCATGTAGCTGCGATTGCTGGCCTCGAATCGGGGCAGCCAGCGTTCCAGGTAGTGCCGGATGTCCCCGTATAGTGACTGTACTTCGTCCTGGGCATCGAGGAAGGCCCGTACGGGCTGGTCGAGTCCATTGTGCTCCCTCAAGGCCGGATCCCAGTACGG
>JBNJGU010000084.1:0-11603 GCA_051747985.1 Pseudomonadota bacterium
GGCAAGTATCAGCCCCGCACGGACATGCACGAGGACGCCCTGCAGGAGCTGGCCGAATCAATCCGGGCCCAGGGGGTGATGCAGCCCATCGTGGTGCGGCCCCAGGCTGATGGAAGGCATTTCGAGATCATCGCGGGCGAACGGCGCTGGCGGGCCACGCAGCTGGCGGGTCTGGACCGGATTCCGGCCATCATCAAGCCGGTCAGCGACGAGTCCGCCGTCGCCATGGCGCTGATCGAGAACATCCAGCGCGAGAATCTCAACCCCATCGAAGAGGCCATGGCACTGCGGCGTCTGCAGGACGAGTTCGAGCTGACCCAGCAGCAGGTGGCCGATGCGGTGGGCAAGTCCCGGGCCACGGTCACCAATCTGTTGCGCCTGATGAGCCTGACTCCGGATGTCCGCGTCATGCTGGAGCATGGTGATCTGGAAATGGGGCATGCCCGCGCCCTGCTTGCACTGGAAGGTGATGCCCAGGGCGAGGCCGCCCGGACCGTGGTGGGCAAGGGGCTGTCCGTGCGCCAGACCGAGGCCCTGGTCCGACGTCTGCAGGCGGAGGCGGGGCAGCCGAAGAAGGAAAAGCCGCGCCAGGATCCGGATATCCGCAAACTGGAGGAATCACTGTCCGAAAAGCTTGGCAGTCGCGTGCAGATCCAGCATGGAGACAGGGGCAGGGGCAAGGTCACGGTCAGTTACAACAGCCTGGACGAACTGGACGGGATCCTGTCGCATATCCGTTGACGGATCGTGCTCCAATCAGTTGATATCGGAGGGCATAATCCCTATAATGCGCGCTGCCTTCGATGGCAAGGGGAGTCATTGAAGTCACAGTCGGGCGCCAAGACAACAACAATGCCGTCAATGTCCAGTAGTATCGAAGCGCCTCCCGTCAATCGGGTCATAGCCCTCCAGAGTGTAGTGCTCGCAGTCCTGGTGGTAGCCGTATTCCTGGCTCTCGGTATGACGAATGCCCGGTCTTTTCTGCTGGGTGGACTGTTGACGGCCGTGCCGAACGCCTGGTTCATGAGGCGGTATTTCAGGCATCGCGGGGCAAGTGCCAGTGGCAGGATCCTGAGGGATTTCTACACCGGCAAGGCGGCAGTGATGGTGTTCATGGGAGCGGGCTTTGCGCTGATCTTCCAGCTGGTAGATCCCCTGAACGTACCAGCGTTGTTTTCAGGATTCATTCTGACACACATCGCCGGCCTGCTACTCCTGACAGGATTGCAGAAGGCGGATTCTCACAACTGACAACTGGCTCAGAACTGGAATATGGCAGACACAAACGAACCTCTCTACGAATCGGGTAGCGAATACGTCCGGCACCACCTGGGTTTCCTGGTATTCGGAAAGAAGGAAGATGGCAGCCTGGGTTTTGCGGAATCGCAGACCGAAGCGGCGGAAATGGGATTCTGGGCCATCCATGTGGACTCTATGCTCATGTCCGTGTTGCTGGGCGTGATTTTCCTGGGGCTGTTCACTTTTGTCACCCGTCGAGCCACCTCGGGTGTACCCGGGCCACTGCAGAACGCGGTCGAATACCTCGTCGAGATGGTCCAGAACAACATCAAGAACACTTTCTTTCACAAGAATGATCTGTTGGGTCCGCTGGCACTGACCATCTTCTGCTGGATTTTCCTGATGAACCTGATGGATCTGGTTCCCGTGGACTGGATTCCGTTGTTGGCCCAGACCGTGGCTGGCGACTCACACCTGTATTTCAAGGCGGTGCCGACCACCGACCTCAATATCACGCTGGGCTTCTCTCTCAGTGTGTTCTTCCTGATGATTTTCTACAGCATCAAGTGCAAGGGCCTGGGCGGATTCCTCGGCGAGTTCGCGTTCCATCCGTTCGGGAAGTGGGCCTTGCCGTTCAACATACTTCTGGAATTGCCCGGCTTCCTGGCCAAGCCGGTATCACTGGCCCTGCGACTGTATGGCAACCTGTTCGCGGGGGAAGTGATATTCCTGGTGATTGCCCTGATCGGCTATGCACAGCTGCCGCTGCACTTTGCATGGGCGGTGTTCCACATCCTGATCATCACGCTGCAGGCGTATCTGTTCATGATGCTGACCATCGTATACCTGAATCAGGCGCATACCCGGCCGGATGAGGCACATTGAAAACCCAACCCTTGAACCTTGATTGATCGTACCCTGTAAAACTTGGAGATAAACATGGAAACTATTCAGGCTTTTTCATTGATCGCAGCAGCCATCATCTTTGGTATCTGTGGTGCCGGCACGGCCGTTGCCTTCGGTAACCTGGGTGGCAAACTGATCGAAAGCTCTGCCCGTCAGCCCGAGCTGGCCCCGAAACTTCAGACCCAGTTCTTCCTGGTCGCCGCGTTCGTGGACGTGATCTCGATCATCGGTGTGGGTATGTCGTTCCTGTTCATCTTTGCCAACCCGTTCGTGGGCTGATCGCCGTTATCGCAGAGACGTCCAGGCTACGGCCAAAGCGATACTGACGCAGAGGTAAAGATATGAACCTGAATGCAACCATCATCGGCCAGTCATTCGCCTTCTTCATCTTCGTGCTGTTTTGCATGAAGTACGTCTGGCCTCCAGTGACACAGATCCTGGAGGAGCGGCGCAAAAAGATCGCTGATGGTCTCGATGCGGCCGATCGCGCCCAGCGTGATCTTGATCTGGCACAGGACAAGGCCGCCGACGAGCTTCGTGAAGCGAAGAAGAAAAGCGCCGAGATCATCGAGATGGCCAACAAGCGTGCCACGCAGATCGTGGACGAGGCCAGGGACAAGGCACGTGATGAAGGCAAGCGCCTGATCGCCGGCGCCCAGTCCGAGATCGAACAGGAAGTACAGCGAGCACGTGAAGAACTGCGTTCGCAGGTCGCGGCCATTGCCGTGGCGGGCGCCGAAAAAATCCTGGAGTCTTCCGTCGACCAGGCAGCCAATGAAGAGCTGGTGAAGAAACTGGCATCCGAGCTATAGGCAACCATTCATGGCAGAGTCAATAACATTAGCCCGGCCGTACGCCACTGCGGTGTTCGAGGTCGCGGTCAGCGACAACACGCTGGAAGAGTGGGGCCCCATGCTGGCCACTCTCGCGGCGGTAACCGCTGATGAGAAAGTGAGCAGCCTGCTGAAGTCACCGACCCTGGGTGCCGAGGCCCAGGCGACGGCACTGATCGACATCTGCGGTGACGCGGTGTCGGACAAGGGTCGTAACGTGATCCGTCTGCTGGCGGAGAATCGTCGGCTTGTGCTGCTGCCGCAGATCGCTGCGCTGTTCGAGACACTCAAGGCAAATCACCTCAAGACCGTCGATGTTGAGCTTTCCACGGCCTACGAGCTCAGTGACGACACGATCCGATTGTTGACCGAGGCGCTGCAGAAGCGTCTGGACCGTCAGATCGCGCTGCGCACCCGGGTTGATCAGGGGCTTATCGGCGGGGCAGTGATCCGTGCCGGCGATACCGTCATCGACAACTCTGTCCGGGGTAAATTGAAGAAACTGGCAGATTCATTGAATTCCTAGGCCGTCCGGGAATGAGGAAATAGACATGCAACAACTGAATCCATCTGAAATCAGTGAAATTATCAAGCAGAGGATCGACAGCCTCGATGTCTCTGCCCAGGCAGGGAACGAGGGCACGATCGTCAGCGTTTCCGACGGCATCATCCGTATTCACGGCCTGGCCGACGTCATGTACGGCGAAATGATCGAGCTTGAGGGCGGCGTCTACGGTATGGCGCTGAACCTGGAACGTGATTCCGTTGGTGCAGTGGTACTGGGTGACTACAAGAATCTTGCTGAAGGGCAGACCGCGCGCTGCACGAAGCGTATTCTGGAAGTGCCGGTCGGTCCGGAGTTGGAAGGCCGCGTGGTCGATGCACTGGGTGTGCCGATTGACGG
Organism: Pseudomonadota bacterium; assembly: GCA_051747985.1. Lineage (GTDB taxonomy): Bacteria > Pseudomonadota > Gammaproteobacteria > Pseudomonadales > Pseudohongiellaceae > PWQG01. The sequence continues at coordinate 3,883 of JBNJGU010000084.1, forward strand.
GAAGGGTGCGATCAACACTTCCGAGACGGCCCCCATCGAGAAAGTGGCGCCGGGCGTGATCGCCCGCCAGTCCGTCGACCAGCCAATCCAGACCGGTCTCAAGGCCATCGATGCCATGGTGCCGATCGGCCGCGGTCAGCGCGAGCTGATCATTGGTGACCGCCAGGTGGGCAAGACCGCCGTCGCCATCGACACCATCATCAACCAGAAAGGCAAGGACGTGAAGTGCGTCTACGTCGCGATCGGACAGAAGCAGTCGTCCATTGCCGGCGTGGTATCCAAGCTGGAAGAGCATGGTGCCATGGAGTACACCACGGTCGTGGCCGCCGGTGCGTCCGATCCCGCTTCCATGCAGTACATCGCGGCCTATGCCGGTTGTTCCATGGGCGAATATTATCGTGACCGGGGCGAAGACGCCCTGATCATCTACGATGACCTGACCAAGCAGGCCTGGGCCTATCGCCAGATCTCCCTGTTGCTGCGTCGTCCGCCGGGCCGTGAAGCCTATCCCGGTGATGTGTTCTATCTCCACTCCCGTCTGCTGGAACGTGCCGCGCGTGTAAACGCCGAGCATGTCGAGAAGATGACCAATGGCGAGGTCAAGGGCAAGACCGGGTCACTGACCGCGCTGCCGATCATCGAGACGCAGGCCGGCGACGTGTCCGCGTTCGTACCGACCAACGTGATTTCCATCACCGACGGCCAGATCTTCCTGGAGACCGACCTGTTCAACGCCGGTATCCGTCCCGCGATCAATGCCGGTCTTTCGGTATCGCGCGTGGGCGGTTCGGCACAGACCAAGATCATCAAGAAGCTGGGCGGTGGTATCCGTATCGCTCTGGCCCAGTACCGTGAGCTGGCGGCATTCGCCCAGTTCGCCTCGGACCTGGACGACGCGACCCGCGCCCAACTCGAGCATGGTCAGCGTGTCACCGAGCTGATGAAGCAGGGCCAGTATGCTCCGCTGTCAGTGGCGGAAATGGCACTGTCGCTTTTTGCGGCCAACGAGGGCTACCTCAAGGACGTGGATCTGCAGAAGATCACCGACTTCGAGCAGGCACTGCTGTCCTATGCCAACAGCCAGCACGCCGAGCAGCTCGAAAAGGTCAATCAGAGCGGTGGCTTTGATGACGAGATCCAGGCACAGTTCAAGAAGATCATCGAAGACTTCAAAGCAACCCAGACGTGGTAACCAGGCGGTAGATTATGGCTAGCGGAAAAGAGATTCGCGGCAAGATCTCCAGCATCACCAACACGCAGAAGATCACCAGCGCGATGGAGATGGTGGCGGCTTCCAAGATGCGCAAGTCACAGGAGCGCATGGAGGTGGGTAAGCCCTATGCCACCCATATCCGCAAGGTGGTCGGGCATGTGGCCAACGCCAATCCGGAGTACCGCCACGTCTATTTCTCGGAACGGGACGTCAGGCGCGTGGGCTACATTGTCGTGTCGACTGATCGGGGCCTGTGTGGTGGTCTGAACATCAACGCCTTCAAGAAGGTGACGAAAGACGTGGCCAACTGGCGCCAGCAGGATGTGGGTGTGGAGTTCTGTGCGCTCGGTGCCAAGGCGACGACGTTTTTCAACAGCTACGGCGGCAAGGTGTCCGCTTCCGTGCGCGGACTTGGCGATGCGCCGTCCGTGCAGGATGTGATTGGCGCGGTAAAGGTCATGCTGGACCGGTTCGCCGAAGGCGACATCGACCGGTTGTTCCTCGTCAGCAACGAGTTCGTCAACACCATGACCCAGGAGCCGCGACTGCAGCAGTTGTTGCCCCTGGAAGCCTCGGAAGACGAAGAACTGAAGCACCACTGGGACTACATCTATGAGCCGGCGCCCGAGGCGCTGATCGACGGACTGATGACACGGTACGTTGAAACGCAGGTCTACCAGGCGGTGATCGAGAACGCAGCCTGTGAGCAGGCCGCGCGGATGCTGGCCATGAAGAACGCCACGGATAACGCCGGCGATCTCATCGAGGATCTGGGGTTGGCCTACAACAAGGCACGCCAGGCGGCGATCACCCAGGAGCTGTCCGAAATCGTCAGTGGAGCGGCGGCCGTCTGATGATGGCCATGCACACATACAGAACACAATGCTAGTAAACCAGTTTGAAGATCAGGTGAAGAGGAACCGAACATGAGCAGCGGTCGTATCGTGCAGATCATTGGTGCCGTCATCGACGTGCAATTTCCGCGGGACAGTATTCCGCGGGTCTACGACGCACTGAGTGTGACCAGCAAGGACATTACGCTGGAAGTGCAACAGCAGCTGGGCGATGGCGTCGTCCGGACCATTGCCATGGGCAGCACGGAAGGTCTCTCCCGTGGTCTGGAAGTCAGCAACAGCGGTGATCCGGTTTCCGTGCCGGTCGGTACCGAAACGCTCGGTCGCATCATGGATGTGCTGGGTCGGCCCATCGACGAGCGCGGCGACATTGGCGAGAAGGAGCGCATGCCGATTCACCGTGACGCACCCGCTTACGATGAACTGGCGGCGTCCAACGAATTGCTGGAAACAGGCATCAAGGTTATCGATCTGATCTGTCCGTTCGCGAAAGGCGGCAAGGTTGGTCTGTTCGGTGGCGCCGGTGTGGGCAAGACCGTCAACATGATGGAGCTGATCAACAACATCGCCAAGGCCCACAGTGGTCTGTCCGTATTTGCCGGCGTGGGTGAACGGACTCGTGAAGGTAACGATTTCTATCACGAGATGCAGGAGTCCAAGGTCATCGACCTGGACAATCCCGAGAACTCCAAGGTGGCAATGGTCTACGGCCAGATGAACGAGCCGCCGGGCAACCGTCTTCGGGTGGCGTTGACCGGTCTGACCATGGCCGAGAAGTTCCGTGATGAGGGCCGTGACGTACTGTTCTTTGTCGACAACATCTACCGTTATACGCTGGCCGGTACCGAAGTATCGGCGCTGCTGGGCCGCATGCCCTCGGCGGTGGGGTATCAGCCGACACTGGCGGAAGAGATGGGTGTTCTGCAGGAACGCATCACCTCCACAAAGACCGGTTCCATCACGTCCATCCAGGCGGTATACGTACCGGCGGATGACCTGACCGACCCGTCACCGGCCACAACCTTTGCTCACCTCGATGCCACTGTCGTATTGTCGCGTTCCATCGCCGAGCTGGGTATCTACCCGGCGATCGATCCGCTGGACTCCACATCACGTCAACTGGACCCGCTGGTGATCGGCAACGAGCACTATGATGTGGCCCGTGGTGTCCAGACTGTTCTGCAGCGTTACAAAGAGCTGAAGGACATCATCGCCATCCTGGGCATGGACGAACTGTCCGAGGAAGACAAGCAGATCGTGGCGCGAGCGCGTAAGATCCAGCGTTTCCTGTCGCAACCGTTCTACGTCGCGGAAGTGTTCACGAACACGCCGGGACAGTATGTACCGCTGAAGGACACCATTGCCGGTTTCAAGGGTATCATCGACGGCGACTACGATCATATTCCGGAGCAGGCGTTCTACATGGTCGGTTCCATCGATCAGGCGGTCGAGAAAGCCGAGAAGCTGAAGAACTGAGACTGAAGAGGCGCACACATGGCCATGACCATACACTGCGACATCGTAAGCGCAGAGAAAGAAATATTCTCCGGACTGGTGGAGCTTCTGGTGGCCACCGGTGTCCAGGGGGATATGGGTATTGCGCCCGGCCACGCGCCACTGCTGACCGAACTGATACCCGGTCCGGTGCGCTGTGTCATGCGTGACGGCAAGGAAGAGATCTATTATGTGTCCGGCGGCTATCTTGAAGTACAGAGTGGCATTGTGACGGTGCTGGCTGATACCGCGATCCGTGCGTCCGATGTAGATGAGGCGGCGGCCCAGCAGGCCATTGAAGACGTACAGAAGGCGATTGCCAACAAGGAGTCCGAGTTCGAGTACTCCCGCGCGGCGGCGACCCTGGCCGAGGCGGCCGCACAGTTGAGGGCGCTGAAACAGTTGCGTAAATGATGCGCCCCCGGCGTCCGACACCCCATTTTTACTTTCACCGTCAAACACGGTACAAAGGGTAGCCAAGGCTACCCTTTTTTCGTATGGGAACCGCAATCATGAATTCGGACATCATCGTTCTCGCCGCCGGGAAAGGGACGAGAATGCATTCCGCTCTTCCCAAGGTTCTGCATCCTCTGGCCGGTCGGCCCATGTTGGACCATGTACTGCGGACCGCGCGTCGGCTGCGGCCCCGCCGTCTTCAGGTGGTGGTCGGTTACGGCTCCGATCGTGTCCGAGAGTTTTTCGCGCATGAAAGCCGGGAACTGGAGTGGGTGGAACAGGGCGAAACACTGGGAACCGGTCACGCGGTCCGACGGGCGGTCGACGGGCAGACACGGGAGGATGGAGCGACCCTGGTTCTCTATGGCGACGTCCCTTTGATCGGTGTTGCGACACTCCAGCGTCTGCGCAGTACGGCTGAAACCGCATCGATAGCGGTATTGACCCAACAGGTCGACGACCCCTCGGGCCTGGGCCGGATTCTGCGTGACAGCGATGGGCGTGTGACCGGCATTGTCGAAGAAAAGGATGCCACGGAGGAACAGAAGGCGATCAGGGAGATCAATACCGGGATCCTCTGTATCCGCAATGAGCATCTCGCGCGCTGGTTACTGGCTCTGGATAACGACAACGCACAGGGAGAATATTACCTGACCGACCTGGTCGGTATGGCTCATGCGGACGGTCTGACGGTCAGTGCCGAGATCATCAGCGATCCTCTCGAGACGAAGGGAATCAACAATCGGCTTCATCTCAGTCAGGCCGAGCGCGCCTGGCAAAGACGGAACGCGGAAGCACTGGCCTTGTCCGGCGTTACCGTGATGGATACCGCGCGACTCGATATCCGTGGTGATATCCAGTGCGGTACCGACGTATCGCTGGATGTGAACATTGTGGTTGAAGGCACGGTATCGATCGGCGATCGATGCAGGATAGGGCCAAATGTATTTCTAAAAGATTGTGAAATTGGCAATGACTCCGTGATTCATGCCAACTCGCACATTGAGGGTGCCCGAACCGGAAAAGGTGTCACTCTGGGTCCATTTGCCCGACTTCGAGTTGGTACAGTGTTGAATGACCATTGCAAAATAGGAAACTTTGTTGAAACAAAAAAAGCCGTCATCGGAAAAGGAAGCAAAGTAAATCATCTGTCCTACATAGGAGATACTGTGATGGGCGAAGATGTGAATGTGGGAGCTGGCACAATTACCTGCAACTATGATGGTGTCAACAAACATTTGACAACCATCGGAGACCGAGTGTTTGTTGGATCGAATGCCTCGCTGGTGGCTCCCGTAACCATCCATGACGGCGCTACCGTGGGTGCCGGATCCACGATCACTTCTTCGGTACCGGAGGACCAACTCGGCGTTGGCCGTGGCAGGCAACGGAATATTGCAGGCTGGAATCGTCCGGAACAAATAAAGAAAGACAACAAGCACTGATACAGGAATTCAGTATGTGTGGAATAGTAGGAGCCGTGGCACAGCGTGAAGTATCCGCCATTCTGCTGGAGGGGCTGAAGCGCCTGGAGTATCGCGGTTATGACTCCGCCGGTCTGGCTCTGTATACGCAGGAAGACCAGACCATCCATTGTCGCAAGGCGAAAGGAAAGGTGGCCGAACTGACCGGTTCTCTGGAACTGTCTCCACTTCGGGGCACCACCGGGATCGCCCATACACGATGGGCCACTCACGGAGAACCTTCGGAGCTCAACGCGCATCCTCATCTTTCCGGGACCGAGATCGCACTGGTTCACAACGGCATCATAGAGAACCATGAATCGTTGCGCGCCGAACTGGAACAGCACGGGTACCGCTTCCTGTCAGAGACCGACACCGAAGTGATAGCGCATCTGGTCCATCAATGTCGAACTGATGCGGGCGATCTGCTTTCCGCCGTGGAGCAGGCAGTCAGCCGTTTGCAGGGTGCCTATGGTATCTGCGTAATGGATGTTCTGGAACCGGATCATCTTGTGGTGGCACGTAGTGGCAGTCCCCTGGTCATCGGTGTTGGTATAGGCGAGAACTTCATCGCTTCCGATACGCTGGCATTGGGACAGGTCACAGACCGGTTCATCTATCTTGAGGAAGGCGACATTGCCGACATCAGAACCGATGCGATCCGTATCCGGCATGATGGCGTCGACGTCCAGCGTGCCGTGCGGCGGGTGTCCAGCGAACTGATGGATGTCAACAAGGGGGACTACGGCCATTTCATGCTCAAGGAGATCCATGAACAGAGTCGCGTGATCGAAGATACCCTGAATGGCAGAATCAGCGCACAACAGGTGCTGGAAGAAGCCTTCGGCGTCAAGGCCAGGGAGATATTCGATCAGGTCACCAGTGTGCATATTGTTGCCTGCGGCACCAGCCACCATGCCGGCATGGTAACCAAGTACTGGCTGGAGAACATTGCGCGGATGCCCTGTCAGGTCGATATCGCCAGTGATTACCGGTACAGAAACATCATTGTTCAGCCCGGGACATTGTTTGTCACGATTTCGCAGTCGGGGGAAACCGCGGACACGCTGGCCGCGCTGGAGTACGCCAACCGGCTTCCCTATGTCGGTCGACTGGCAATCTGTAATGTCGCCACCAGCTCGCTGGTGCGCGAGTCGGATTTTTCCCTGCTGACGATGGCGGGCCGGGAGATCGGCGTGGCCTCGACCAAGGCGTTCACGACACAGCTGTGTGCATTGTTGCTGCTTTCTCTCGTTCTGGGAAGAAGAACCGGATTGTCGGAGGAGAGGGAAGCAAGGATTGTAGAGGATATGCATCAACTGCCGGGGCTTATTGAGAAGACACTGGAACTGGATCGTGATATCCAGTTGCTGTCGGTGAACCTCGCAGATAAACACCATGCGCTTTTTCTGGGTCGAGGGATACAGTACCCGGTGGCGAAGGAAGGTGCATTGAAGCTGAAGGAGATTTCCTACATCCACGCCGAAGCCTATCCAGCGGGAGAACTCAAGCATGGGCCGTTGGCGTTGGTGGATGACCGCATGCCCGTCATCGCCGTAGCCCCCAACGACGAGCTATTGGGTAAATTGAAGTCCAACCTGTCGGAAGTGAGTGCCAGAGGTGGAAAGCTTTTCGTATTCGCCGATGAATCCTGCGGTTTTCATAATGACGAGAATATTCGCGTCATAGACGTGCCGCGTGTATCGGATATATTGGCGCCGATCGTGTACACGGTACCCCTGCAGTTACTCTCCTATCATGTGGCCATATTGAAAGGTACGGATGTGGATCATCCAAGGAATCTGGCGAAGTCTGTGACGGTGGAATGAGCGCCGTCAATCCGTTCCATTTTCATCGGTATGTGAACGTGGCGTCCGTAACGTACGAAGCATTTTGTTGATTCTTTTCAGGTAGTCTTTCAGTACCGGTTTCCTGTAGCGCGCCACCCCCATGGCCAGGACATCGATCACCAGCAGGTGTGCGATCCGTGAGGATACCGGTGCAAAGACATGCAGGTCTTCCTCCATGTTGACATGTATCGGTATGGTGCTGATCCGGGTCAGGGGTGTGTCCTGGGGTGCCAGGCCGATCACGGTCGCTCCCGCATCCATGGCCAGTTCCACGCTGTGGATCAGTGCGCGGGTCCTGCCCGACTGCGATATGGCCAGAACCACGTCTTCGCCATTCAGGGAGAGCGCCGACATGTGCTGGATATGTGGATCCGTATAGGCGGAAGACGAC
>JBNJGU010000085.1:0-11467 GCA_051747985.1 Pseudomonadota bacterium
ACCGACCGCCGCCAGTGTCAGCAGCCAGGCCGCCATGGGTCCGCGATGCGAGTCCAGCGGCTCGAACCACTCACTGAGCGAATGCGCACCCGAGGCCCGCCCGCCACCACCGATGGTGACGGCCGGTATGCCCAGTGACATGGGCACATTGGAGTCCGTACTGGAGCGACGCAGTGTCTCCAGCATGCTTCCCGCCGCGTTGAATGCCAGTGCCGTGGACTGTACCAACGGATGATCCGACGGTGTCTGTCCGGCCGGACGGTCGCCGATCAGCACGAATTCGACATCGATCTCTCCGGGCCGGTCCCAGCGCCGGTTCTCTTCACGCACCGCTTCGCGGACCACTTCCTTGACGCGCTGTTCCAGTGCCATCAGCTGCTCCGGCGCATTGGAGCGCATGTCGAGTGCGAGGACGGCGTCACCGGCAATGGAATTCACCGAGGTGCCACCGGACACGGTGCCGACGGTGAAGGTGGTTTTCGGCTCTTCGGGGACCTCTAGATCACCGATCCGGGTGATGGCGCGGCCCATGGCATGGATGGCGCTGGCCATGCCGAACGCCCCGAAGGAATGGCCACCGGGACCGCTGAAGCGGATCTCGAATCGACGGCTGCCGGTGGCACCGTTGGTGATGCTGTTCAATCCGGAGCTGTCGATGGAAACGAAACCGTCGATGTCGTCATGCGTCTCGAACAGCGCCTTGACACCCCGCAGGTCGCCACGACCTTCCTCACCCACCGTGCCCACGAAGAGGATGTCTCCGGTGGTCTGCAGGTCGCTGCCGGTCAGCGCCTCGATGACCGTCAGCAGCACCGCCAGTCCGCGTCCGTCGTCGCTGATGCCCGGCGCGTGGTAGCGTCCCTCGCGTTCCCGCACGGTCACATCCGTATCGGCGGGAAAGACCGTGTCGATATGAGCGGAGAGGACCAGCAGGGGGCCTTCACCCGTCCCGCTCCAGCGACCGAGGACATTGCCCTCTTCATCGATGCGGGTTTCACTCAATCCGCGCGACTGCATCTGTTCGAGCAGGTAGGCGGCGCGCTCGTCTTCCATGAAGGGCGGGGCGGGAATCTCGGTCAACCGGATCTGTTCGGCGATGGTCCGCGGCTCCTGTGCGCGGATCCACTCCAGCCTCTGCCGTATGCGATTCTCGCCCAGCAATTGATCGAACGTCTCCTGGCTCCGTTCCTGCACCGGCACCGGTCCGATCCGGGTCTGTGTCATGGCGGGTGGCGCACCCATCATGAGGACCAGTGAGCCCGCCAGAAGCAGGGCATGGCGCATTCTGTTCGTGGCACGTAGCATGTCGATCTCCGGAAAGGGGAATGCATTCGAGTTTAGCACTGTTGCCGAATGCGATACACTGCCGCCCCGTCACCCATGGAAGCCCGCCAGACTCATGAAATCACGATATGACGTCATCATCCTCGGTGCGGGTGCGGCCGGACTGATGTGTGCCATCGAGGCCGGTAGACGGGGCCGGCGTGTGCTGGTACTGGATCATGCCAACCGGGTCGGCAAGAAAATCCTGATGTCCGGTGGCGGCCGCTGCAATTTCACCAACCTTCACACCACGCCCGAAAATTTCCTGTCCGCCAACCCGCACTTCTGCAAGTCGGCGTTGAGTCGCTATACACCCTGGGATTTTGTCGCGCTGGTGGAGCAGCATGGCATCGCCTACCATGAGAAAAAACTCGGTCAACTGTTCTGCGATCATCGTTCCAGCGACATCGTGCAGATGCTGCTCGGAGAATCGGAGCAGGCCGGTGTCGAGATCCGGGTCAACTGTCAGGTGCACGTCGTGCAGAGGGCGGATGATTTCCTGCTGGAAACCAGTCGGGGCCCACTGGTTGCCGGGCGACTGGTTGTTGCCACCGGCGGGTTGTCCATTCCCACCATGGGGGCGAGCGGTTTCGGTTATGATCTGGCCAGGCAGTTCGGCCTCACGGTGCTGCCAACCCGAGCCGCGCTGGTGCCCTTCACTTTGAAGGGTGAGCGGCTGTCCTGGAGCCGGGAGCTGAGCGGCGTGTCGGTGGATGTGACCGCGACCTGTAACGAAACCGCTTTCCGCGAGAACCTCTTGTGGACGCACCGTGGGCTCAGTGGCCCGGCCATACTGCAGATCTCCTCTTACTGGCGGCCGGGGCAGGCCATCGATCTGGACCTGCTGCCGGAACGGGATCTGGTGAGCCTGGTGGAAGAGGCCCGACGGGAGCGGCCGAGAATCCGTCTGCGGACCCTGCTTGCCGAGTACCTGCCACGCCGTCTGGTGGACCTGTGGTCCGACCAGCGATGGCGGGACAGAAGAGTCGCCGACCTGTCGACCCGGGATGTCGATCAGCTCCGAGAAGCTCTGCAGCCCTGGCAGTTGACTCCCGACGGCACCGAAGGGTATCGGACCGCCGAAGTGACACTGGGCGGGGTGGATACCGAGGAATTGTCGTCACGAACGATGGAGTCGAAAAAGGTGCCCGGACTCTATTTCATTGGAGAGGTCGTGGACGTGACCGGACACCTGGGCGGGTTCAACTTCCAGTGGGCCTGGGCCTCCGGGGTCGCTGCCGGGCAGCAGGTCTGAGCCGGGCTCCACCGGAGCTGTTCAGCGGCCCGGTGCCTGCGGTTTCCCATAGCCGCCGAATTTTTCCAGCACCTCGGCCATCTGTTCCCGGGACAGCAGTACCGGCTCCCCCATGCCAAGAATCTGCCCGTAGCAGCGCGCCAGATTCTCGACCTCCGCGGCCAGTTCCATGGCGGCTCCCAGATCGCCTCCAACCGCAATCTGACCGTGATTCGCCAGCAGGCAGGCTTGGCGCTCCCGCAGTCCATCCGTGACGTGAGCGGCCAGAGCATCGGTGCCGAAGGTGGCGTAGGGTACACAGGGAATATCCTCTCCACCGGCGACGGCCACCATGTAATGAAAAGCGGGAATGGCGCGGTGCATACAGGCCAGAGAGGTGGCCCAGGGCGAGTGCAGGTGGACGACGGCCCCGACATCCGGTCGATTGCGATAGATCCCGCAATGAAAGGACAGTTCGCTGGAAGGCTTCAATGCGCCGGACCAGTGGCCCTGTAGATCGGTTTCAACCACGTCATTGACGGTGATCTCGTCGAATGAGGTGCCGGAGGCGGTGATCAACAGCCCCGATCCATGACGCACACTGAGATTGCCGGACCGGCCCTGGTTGAGTCCGGTGCGATTGAGCTGTCGGGCACTGGCGACGAGCGCTTCCGGGGTGGATGTCTGCATCCCCACAGTTTAGCGTGAAAATCTCCACAATGGCAGTGTAAATGCCCGGATTGAAAGGGAATGCCGGTGTAGGAGGTCACGTTGAAGGGAGTAGTGTACCTATCACTGAAAAATAACCAGGAGTGTGCCCATGAGTACGCGAACGGAACTGTCTTCAGACGCTACAAGTCACGACAACTCCGAACCCCCGGCCATACGACGGATCCCGATACAGGACCTGCGCGTCGTGCTACGGAAGGGCAAGGACGATTTCCTGGCCCGACCGACGCATGGCGTTTTTCTCACCGTCATCTATCTTCTGCTTGCCGCCACCATCGCCTTCATCGGTCTGGGCGAGAACCTGCTGTTCCTGTTGTTGCCGGCGATTGCCGGTCTGGCTCTGATCGGACCGTTGGCGGCCTGCGGCCTGTACGAGCTCAGCCGACGGCGGGAGCAGGGTCTGGATTACTCCTGGTGGCATGTGTTCGATGTGCTCGGTGCCCCGTCGCGCGGGCCGATCGCGGCCATGGGTATCATCCTGGCCATTCTGTTCGTCGGCTGGTTGATGACCGCGGTGGCGCTGTACGGCGTTTTCCTGGGCAGCGAGGTGCCCGGCACGGCGTCGGAACTCTTCCGTCAGGTTTTCATGACAGGAGCGGGCTGGCAGTTGCTGTTGACCGGCAGCCTGGTCGGCTTTCTCTACAGTGTGGTGGCGTTCACGGCCACGGTGGTATCCCTGCCCATGATGATCGAGCGCAGGGTGACTCTGGCCCGCGCCGTGGGCACGTCCCTGCGCGCGGTGCAACGCAACGGGAAGTCGATGGCGACCTGGTATCTGATGGTGGCCGGACTGATGGTGTTGGGTGCCATTCCCCTGCTGATCGGACTGGGTGTGGTGGCTCCGATGCTGGGTCATGCCACCTGGCATCTGTACCGTTCCGTAGTGGAATGAGAAGTTGTCCCGTCTGAAAAAATCATGATACAAGGGTTCCGGGAATCACCAGAACCGGAATCCTTTACATGAACCGATCACAGCCAGCCCGTGGCAACCCGGCCGCAATCGTACGGATGGACCTGGATGTAAGCCACGGCTGTAGCGGGTTGCTGGTCAGGTAGGGTTCATGGCGGATCTGTCGCCACAGGACTGGACTGACTGGACGCAGCGGGCCGATGATCCGCTGTTCTGGACCCTGGGACTGAAACGGGCCCTGGGCCTGCGGGCCGGGATGATGGGTGCGTTTTCGTTTCTGTTGGTCCTTTCGGTGCTCGCTCTATCCGGCGTTCTGCCATTGGAACCGCCATCCAGCTGGTCGCGGCAGCATCTGGCCACATTCGGCAATGCACTCTTTTTCAGCCTCAGTATCGGCTACTTGCTGGAAATGACACTGCATGTTCTGCCCGCCAGCAGGGATGACCTGCAATCCCTGTCTCCTGTACTGTCCCTGGAAGAGGCCACCACGGACAGGCTGCTGGTCTCGTTGTCGCGCTATGGTGGCCATCGTCTCGTGATACCCACACTGATTGGTGGCCTCATCGGTGTGATTCACGCCGGATTGCTGGGACATTTTGAATCCCTGACAACGGATCGACTGCTGCGTTCGACCGACATGGCATTCTCGGCCATGACCGTGGTCATCTGGGTGCTGATGATGCAGGTGGCGACGGTTCTCTCCGAGAACGCCCGGCTTTTCTCGGAGCTCGGGGACAAGGCCGCCATCGTCGATCTGCTGTCACCGGATGATCTGCAACCGTTCGGTCGCAATGCCCTGAGACCGATGCTTTTCATACTGGGACTGCAGACTCTGTATCCGTTGACAATGCTGGGAGGCAGTGGTCTGGACCCCTACGTCATCATTGGATTGATTGCATCCGTGGGGCTGATTGTATGGCTGTATCTGCTGTCACTCAGGGGGATTCACCGGACATTGCTTGAAGAACGCAACCGGGCGCTGGCCCGGGTCGAAGACCGCCTGACCCGTGAAGTCTCTCTAATGGGCAATATCACGCTGGGGATCGCTGACGTCGATCCCGTTCGCCTCGATGCGTTGCTGTCGCTCCGCGAACGGCTGAAGGCCTGCCGGACATGGCCGGTCGGCTCGGCCGTTCTCATGCGCATTCTGCTGTATGGCATCATTCCGCCTTTGGGCTGGCTCAGTGCGGCTCTGGTACAGATCGGATTCGAAGCGCTGCTGGGCGGATGATTCCGAAGTTTCCATTGAACCGATTCTGCGGCATGATGCGAGAAGAACCAGCGAGGAGCCATTCATGTCGGTATTCACTGCACTGTCAGCCAATGACATCAGACGTTTTCTGTCCGCATTCGACGTGGGCGGTCTGATCGACTGGCAGGGCGTGCCCGGAGGGAGTGAGAACACCAACTACTTTCTTAACTGTGATAGTGGCTGGTATGTACTGACACTGATCGAGCGTGGCCCTCCGGACGGGCTGCCGTTTTTCGTGGAGCTGCTCGAGCACCTGCATCAGTGTCGTCTTCCGGTTCCCTATGCCATTGTCAGCCGCGACGGCGAGGCCCTGCATACGCTCAAGGGCAAGCCCGCTTTACTTCAGCCGCGCTTTCACGGGGAGCACAGGATGTCACCCGATGTGGCCGACTGCCGGGCCGTGGGTACCATGCTGGCGCGACTGCATGAAGCAGCACAGGATACAGGGCTGAAGCGCGACAGCGATCGGGGGCCGGAGTGGGTCCTGCACCACAGTCGTCTGCTGCTGGAGGACACCTGGCGCGAAGAGCGCAAGTGGCTGGAGCCGGAGCTGGAACAGCTGCAACAGTGGCTGTCCGTGTATCCGGCGACACCACGGACCATCATCCATGGCGACCTGTTCCGCGACAATGTCCTGTTCGATGGCACGCGTATCAGCGGCGTGATCGACTTCTACAATGCCGCAAGTGGCCCGATGTCCCTGGATCTGGCCATCTGCCACAATGACTGGTGCGTCAATGAGGGCAGTGAGAACAGTGAAGTCGTCGACGGGGAACGGGCCACTGCGCTGATGGATGCCTACCGGCTGGAGCGGCCGCTCACCGACCGGGAGGAGAGGGACTGGCCGCAGCTGTTGAAGCTGGCGGCATTGCGCTTCTGGACCTCACGCGAACTGGCGAGGAAGAGCCATGCCGACCAGGCTGGCGTACTGGTCAAGGACCCGTCGCGGTTCCGCCGCATACTACGCCACCATTGCGGCCTGCCATCCTGAGTCAACGGTTGAGTTGCTGGAGGAAGTCCCCCACGCGTCGCTCGATCTCGCTCCCCAGAGCCCGGCGTACGATAGCCTGTATATCGGGCGTACAGGTAGGGGACTCCAGGGTGCCCTGACAGGCTATTGGCACGGAGTACCCCCCGATATCGTATTCCTCGGTGGCCGTGGTGGCAGTGGCCGGATCCACGCTCGTGGTCAGGTCGTAGTCCAGCGTATTGTCGGTCAGATCGAGTAATATACCCTGTCCGTCCACGCGGAATCCCGGTGCCAGCAACTGCAGGTCATCGCTGCGTATTACACCGTCATCGATATCCAGAGTGGCGGTGAATTCGTCGAAGGCAGTACTTTCTCCCCGCTGCAGCGACATGAGACGCCGGCTTCTGATCATGGTCTCGAGCTGCGACAACGTGCCGGCAATATCGACGCCGTACAACACGCCGTCGGAAAGATCCATATGTCCGTCGCCGGAGAGAGAGCGTTTCAGTTCCTCCACGGAGCCTCCCGTACCCTGTACGGACAACTGCAGGTTGGCGAGTCCGCTCAGGTAGGTGGAATCCGCCAGATCCTGCATCAGAGGCGCCAGGTTGACGGCTTCCAGGTCGGCGTTACTGGTCAGTTGCACCCGACCATCCTCCAGCAGCGTTGCATCGATGCGTCCGTCGAAACGGCCACCGTACAACAGGGTCTCCATGGGGGCCAGAGTAAGCTGATCACCGCTACCGCCGAACGAAACGTGTAACTGGTCCAGCCGCATTCCCCCCACGTCAAGACGGCCGACGTCCAGTGACCCGCTGGTATTACCCAGGCGGGTGATGGCCAGCGGCAGCAGGGCGATGGATGGGGCCTCGGTGGGCGATGCGCCGGATTGACTCCGCGGTGACAGGTACCGGTCGACATTCATCTGATCCAGATTCAGGCTCAGGTCGATGTCCACCGGCGACTGGCCGCGGTCCACGGTCAGTGAACCGTCCAGGGTGGAGTCATCCAGCGTCAACCGCAGGGATCGGGTTGACAGCTGCTCGGTCGAACCGGCGAACTCCACTTCGAAGCCGACGGTACTCAATACCGACGGGTCACGGGTGGCCGGCAGCTCGAAACCGAGTCGGTCGGCGGCCGCGCGCAGATCGGTATCTCCCGCGTACAACTGCCCTTGGAATCGCGGCTCGTCGGAGGACATTCCGGTGACAGCCAGGCGGCCATCCAGATCCAGGCCGCCGCCTGAAAGCGTGAAGTAGGGAATATCGAATGAATCCTCGCCCGTATTACGCTCTGCCTGTGCCTGCAGACGCAACCCCAGTGTGCCATCCGGCAGGGCGGGGTCACTGAGTTGCACCTCCAGATCGACAGGACCGGCGGTCAGTGACCCTCCCTGGCCGCTGACCCGCGATGACAGGGTGAATGACTGCCAGCTGTCCGCCATCGCATCCTGCCCCAGGGCACGCAACAAGGGGGGCAGTTCCTCTCCGTTCATGTCCAGATTGCCATCGATCGAGGCGGCATCGGACTGCAGACCACTGGCTGCCAGGCTGCCGTCGGCGCGAATGCCCAGGGCCCGGATCGACATGTCGGGAATGTCCATGCGCCCGTCCTCGATATTGATATCGAAACCGGCCCGCGTCGAGAAGTCACGGTCTTCCATGGCACCCAGTTGTTGTCCGAGTCCGCGGAGCACTTCTCCGTCATTACCCTGCAGCTGACCGGCCAATGTCATCAACAGTGGCAGGTCGGGGCCTTCGGCCTGGATCCGGCCGTTGAGCAGTCCGTTACCGTCCAGTGCCAGGGAAGTCTCTATGCGCGCGCCCAGCAGCGAAGCCCGCAGGTCCCGGATATTGAGTGCCCGGGTGTTGCCGTCGGCTTCGACTTCGGCGGCCAGGGAGAAGCCCCGGTCACCCAGCGAATCGATGCGGCCGGCAAGTTCGTCCTGCCCGGCAATACGGAACAGCATGGCCATGTCGTCGCCCGTCATATCCAGGTCCAGCGTCCCGGCCGGGATCCGGGTACTGATCCCGCGGGCGGTCAACATGGCGGACAACTGCACGCCGGCGCCGTCAAGTTCCAGCGCCTGCATCGTCAGTGTATCGGCACCCAGATCGATCCGGGTCGGAGCGGACAATCGCACCCCGGTCTCGCCACCGGGCACGGCCGGTCCGGACAGAAGACTGTCCACGGTCAGCGGCGCAATGTCATAGACCCGACCATCGGCGCTGTACATGACCCGACCATCCAGTGTGCTCTGTGCCTGCAGTTCGGGCCGGTTCGAGGATGCGTCCACGGACACATGGACATCGATGGGTTCGCCATAGGACAACTCACCAGTACGGATCGTCACATCATCCAGCATGATCATCCGATCCTCCCGCCGGTCCTCCAGGGTGATGCGGGTATCACTGACATCGACGCCCCCCAGTGCCAGTGCGGCCGGCCAACGCATCGGTTCCGTTTGTGACACCCCCGGGGTTTCCGCGGAAGCGGAAGGCACCTGCCAGTTGCCGCGTCCCTCTTCGTCCATGACCAGGTCGGCACGAGCACCCCGGATCCGCACGGTATCGATCTCGTATTGTCCGGTGAACAGGGGAAGCAGCCGCGCCCGCGCGCGTGCATGCTCGACCCGGAGGAAAGGATCGTCCGATCCGGCGCCCACCGAGACGTCGGAAACGGTCAGCCCCAGCCAGGGATACAGTGTCAGTTCCATGGGGCCGGCCAGTTGCAGCTCCAGCCCGCTCTGTTCACGGACCAGGCGGGTGATCCGTTCCTTGTGATCCTCCGGGTCGAGAGTCACGAGGAACAACGCGGCACCGCCCACAAGCAGGATGAGCAGAGCGATAACGGTGAAACTGGCTATCTTCAGAACGCGCATGGGTCGGGTCCGGTCCGCTGATGAATTGTGCCGGGGAGCTGTTTACTGATCTTACACCTTCGGAATCACTTGCAGCCACCGTACAAACGATTCTACAGTCCGGGATGTGAACCGCAAAGCGACAGGAGAACCGCGATGACCGTGAGCCGACTTCAGAACCGCGAACTGTTCCGCCAGCAGTGCCGGGTGGGTGATCAGTGGACGGAGGCCCGCAATGGACGGACAGTGGAGGTGGATAACCCGGCGACGGGCGAGATCATCGGCACAGTGCCCGAATGTGGCCACGAAGAGACACTGGAAGCGATAGAGGCAGCCCGGTCTGGTTTCGACGTCTGGAAGCGCTGGACCGCTGGTGAGCGGGGCGAGGCCCTCTACCGTTGGCATGTTCTGATGCTGGACAATCAGGATGATCTGGCGGCCCTGATGACCCTGGAGCAGGGCAAGCCGCTGGCCGAGGCCCGGGGTGAAGTCCAGTACGCGGCCTCATTCCTCAAATGGTTCGCCGAGGAGGCGCGCCGTTCCTATGGCGAGACCATACCGGGCAACAAACCCGGCCAACACATCATTGTCACGCGCCATCCGGTCGGAGTCACGGCAGCCATCACGCCATGGAACTTTCCGGCCGCGATGATCACGCGCAAGGCCGGCGCGGCCCTGGCCGCCGGATGCTCCATGGTGGTCAAGCCGGCCGAGGCCACCCCCTATACCGCCCTGGCGCTGGCGGTACTGGCGGAGAAGGCTGGCATACCGGCTGGTGTATTCAATGTCATCACAGGGGACGCGCCGGCGATAGGCGCGGCGCTGACCGGTTCGCCGGTGGTGCGCAAACTGAGTTTCACCGGCTCCACGGCGGTGGGCCGCAAGCTGATGGCGCAGTGTGCCGAGCATGTACAGAAAGTGTCACTGGAACTCGGCGGCAATGCGCCGTTCATCGTGTTTGATGACGCCGATCTGGACCGGGCGGTGGAAGGGCTGATGGCCTCGAAATTCCGCAACACCGGACAGACCTGTGTCTGCGCCAATCGGGTGCTGGTACAGGACGGTGTTCATGACGCCTTCGTGGAAAAACTGATCGAAGCCATGAAATCACTGAAAGTCGGCGACGGCTTCAGCGAGGGTGTCAATCAGTCAGCCCTGATCAATCGTGCCGCGGTCGACAAGGTACGCACTCATTATCGCGATGCCATCGATCACGGTGCGGAGCTGGTCCATGGCCCGGCGCCCGACGATGACGAGCCACGCTTTGTGCACCCGATGCTGTTGACCGGAGTGACTCCGGAGATGCAACTGTGTCATGAGGAGACATTTGGCCCTCTGGCCGGTCTGTTGAAGTTTGATGATGAAGACGAGGCCGTGCGACTGGCCAATGACACACCGTACGGACTCGCCGCCTATTTCTACAGTCGGGATGTGCACCGGGTCTGGCGCGTGGCGGACGGACTGGAGGCCGGCATCATCGGCATCAATGAGGGAGCGATTTCCAATCCCGTGGCTCCTTTTGGTGGCGTCAAGGCATCCGGACTGGGGCGCGAGGGTTCACATCATGGCATGGCCGAGTATGAGGAAATCCGGTATCTGTGCATGGGTGGGGAATGAATCGACATGACTGAAATACTGGTACTGACAGCTCCGGATGATGGTGAACTGCCGGGCCTTGGAGGCCTTCCGGATACGGTCCGGGTGACCCACGTTTGCGACGCGGATGCATTGTCCGCCGGTCTGCGCAGAGCGGATGTGCTGGTGGTGACCGATTTCCGGACCGATCTGCTGGCGCAATGCTGGCCCGCGGAACCGGCCGTGCGCTGGGTGCATGCCACCAGCGCCGGAGTGGACGCACTGATGTTCCCGGCCCTCCGTGACAGCGGCATTCCCGTCACCAATGCACGCGGCGTGTTCGACCGGGGCATCGCTGAGTACGTGCTCGGCGGAGTTCTGCTCGCTGCCAAGGATACGCTCGGTAATCTGCAATACCAGCAGGAACGTCGCTGGGTACACAGGGATACCGCACTGATCCGCGACCAGCGGGTGCTGGTGGTGGGTGCGGGCTCCATCGGTACCGAAGTGGGACGGTTGTTGTCGGCCGTCGGCATGCGGGTTACGGGTATCGCCAGGACCGCGCGTCAGGTTTCCGGTTTCGAGGCAGTCCATGCCGGGGACCGGCTGCATGA
>JBNJGU010000086.1:0-11444 GCA_051747985.1 Pseudomonadota bacterium
GGCGAGTCTGGAGAACACACCGACGTGATAGGCGGACGCCAGCGGGCCGCGGAAATGGACACCGGCCACGGTCTGTCGGACATCACTCGCTCCGCTGCCACGGACCTCTTCCTCGAGCAGGTTTTCGAGGCCGCGCGCGCAGGTGGCAAAGAAAGCGTATTCGGGGGCACTCTGATGCATGCCGCGCATGATAATACGAACCGGTGCCGCATACACCCATTACGTGGGGTAGAATGCCATGCCATGACGGACAGGAATCCACTTGTTGAATTCGGCGGCAACGGGCCGTTGCTGCACTTCGCGCACGCCAATGGCTATCCTCCGGGCTGCTATCGCGCTTTTCTCGAGCCGTTCTCGGCTCGCTACCGGGTGGTTGCCTCACGGATGCGCCCCCTGTGGCAGCCGGCACCCGATCCGGACGATCTGCGGGACTGGGATATTTTCGCGGAGGACCTGATCGCCACACTGGAATCGGAAGACGTCATGGAGCCGGGCGGTGTCATCGCGGTCGGCCATTCACTGGGCGCATTCGTGACCCTGATGGCGGCGACGCGCCGGCCGGATCTGTTTCGGGCCATCGTGCTGATGGAGCCTCCGTTTCTGTTGTGGTGGCACCGCGTCGCCCTGCGGGTATTCCGGCATATCGCCCCGCACCGTTTCCCGATGGTGAGCCGCACGCTGCAACGCAGGACTCACTGGGACAGCGTGGATGAGGCGTTCCGGCATTTCCGTCGCAAGCCGGTGTTCCGTCGGATCCGCGATGAGGTGCTGGAGGATTATGCCCGCTACGGCACGCGACTGGTGCCGGCCTCCGCGGATGATCCGGGGTCCCCTCAGGGCCGTGAACTGGCCTTTGACAGGGAGTGGGAAGCCGGCATCTATCTCTCGCTGGCTTCCCACCTGCCCTGGCTGCGCCGTTGCCGGGTCCCGGCGGTCGCGGTCCGTGGGGCGGACACCGATACCCTGGTGGAGCCGGTATGGAAGCGCTGGCAACAGGTGGCGCCAGCGCACCAGTTCCTGCAGATCCCGGAAACGGGACACCTGCTGCCCTTTGAAGAGCCCGAGCGGGTTGCCGAACGCATCATGGAGGCGCTGGCCGTCATTTCGCGTCCGGCCGGATCCCCTTCCAGGTGACTTCATACAGATCCTGACGTCGGTCCTTGGCGTTGGTCACCGAACCCTCGTGGCGCACCTGTACCAGTTTGTCGAGGTCCAGATCCGCGACCAGCGCCATCTCGGTATTGGGCGTGCTCTCCGCCATGATGGCATCGTGCGGGAAGGCGAAGTCGGATGGGGAGTACACGGCGGACTGGGCATACTGGATGTCGACATTATGCACCTGGGGCAGGTTGCCGACGCTGCCGCCGATGGCCACGTAGCATTCATTCTCGATGGCCCGGGCCTGGGCACAGCGCTGCACTCGCAGGAAACCGTTTTTGGTGTCGGTCCAGAAGGGCACGAACAGGATATCCATGCCTTCCATGGCCAGCAGCCGGGACAGTTCGGGAAATTCCACGTCGTAACAGATCAGGATGCCGATGCGGCCGGCATCGGTATCGAACACACGCAGCGCGTCGCCACCCTCGATGACCCAGTCGCGGCGTTCATGCGGTGTGATGTGCAACTTGGCCTGGGCATCCACGGTACCGTCGCGTCGGCATAGCCAGGCCTTGTTGTACAGTGTGTCGCCCTCCATCTCCGGGATGCTGCCGGCGATGATGTTGATGTTGTAGGTGATGGCGAATTCGCTCAGTGCCTCTACCGTGCGCTCGGCAAACTGTGCCAGAAAGCGGATGGCGTCGAACTGGTTCTGCTGATCGCCCAGTCCCATCAACGGGGCATTGAAAAACTCCGGGAACAGCACGAAATCCGCCTGGTAATCCGCCATGGTGTCAACAAAGTATTCGACCTGGCTCAGCCAGGTGTCGAAGGAATTGGTCAGGCGCATCTGCCACTGCAGGATGCCGATCCGCACGACGGTCTTGCGCCGTTGCATCAGATCGCTGGTCTCCGGCTCGTAGAGGATGTTGTTCCACTCGAGCAGCGTGGCGTAGCCCTCGGACTTGTCGTCTTCCGGCATATATCCCTTCAGCAGGCGCTTGACCTCGAAGTCGTTGGCGAGCTGGAAGCTGAGGATCGGGTCGTGCACCTCCTTGTGATCCACCGCCGAGATGTAATCGCTGGGTGAAAACTGGTCGGAGTGCTTGTGGTAGTTGGTGATCCGGCCTCCAGCCAGAATGGCGCGCAGATTGAGCTTGCGGCACAGATCCTTGCGGGCATCGTAGAGCCGTCGGCCCAGGCGCAGTTCGCGGTATTCCGGGTGCACGAACAGGTCCATGCCGTACAGGGCGTCACCCTCCTCGTCGTGCATGATCTGCTCGCGGCGTCCGATCAGGTCCTCGTAGGTGTGCTGACGGCTGAACCGGTCGTAGTCACAACGGATGGTCAGTGCGGCGGCAATCAGCCGGTCATTGTCCTCGATGGCGATCTGGCCATCCGGGAAGTCCTGCAACAGCTTCCTGATGGACGATTTTGGCCAGGCACCGCCGATATCCGGATAGACGGTGTCCATCAGGTCGGCGAGCTGCGGGTAGTCATTGATGTCGAGATGTCGCAGTTTCAGATGGACATCAGAGGGGCTTTCTGCATTCATTCAATCGGTTATCCTGTAGCCGCCGGTCGGGAACATGAAGGTGCGGGTCACAGCCGTCAGTATACCGCAGAGAACCGCCTGTTTTGTGGTTGCGGGTAGCGATTGCGGAGCATGGACTTGCCCGGACGGCTGCGGTATTCTTGGAAGTTCGAATCCGTCAGGATCCACGGAAACGGGCCGCCTGCCATCGGCGGCCGGACAGATCGCATCAGTCGATTCAGGTCGACACAGACCGGGTGGATCGGGAGACAGGACGGCTCCAGCCCGGTTGACAGAAAACAGGTCTGAAAAGCGAATTTTCAGCATTATGAGGAGAGAGCTTGTGAAAAAAACGATGACAGGCGATAACGGCGCCAGTCCGCGCAGCCCGCTACGCACCGGCCTGGCGGCCGTGGCGTTGAGCACCGGCCTGCTGCCGGCCATGGCGGCGGCGCAGAACACCGTGAACAACGATACCGTCGAGTGGTTCACCCTGGGTTCCGATTACGCGCACACGCGCTATACGGAAGCGGCCCAGATCACTCCCGAGAATTTCGAGCAGCTGGAAGAAGCCTGGGTCTGGGACGGCGCCAGTTTCGGTGCGTCCTCCGGCCGCGCCACGCCCAGCTATATCGATGGTGTCCTGTATACGGTGGCCGGTGACCGTCGCCACGTGGTGGCCATCGATCCGGCTTCCGGCGAGACCATCTGGTCCTATCGCGAGCCGCACACGTTCCGTCATGAATACTCCATGCGCAAGGACTACGGCAAGGGCATCGGTTATGCCGAAGTCAATGGCCGCGGTGTGGTCTTCATCATCAGCCCGGCGTTCTTCCTGACGGCGCTGGATGCCAAGACCGGCGCGCCCCTGGAAGGCTTTGGTGGTCCGGTGGGTGTACCCGGATTCCCGGACACCGGTGTCGTGGACCTGCAGGAAATCCTGGCCGAACACAATGGCTACGAATTCGACCCCTATTACGGCATTCCGCTGGAAGAAGGGTATATCACGTCCTCATCTCCACCGATCGTCGTCAATGGCACGGTCGTGGTCGGAAACTCCGCCGAGCAGGGCTACAACCAGACCCGTATCGAGAACATTCCGGGTGACATCATCGGCATCAATGCCACTTCGGGCGCCCACGAGTGGACTTTCAACATGATCCCGGGGCCGGGCGAGTTCGGTGTCGACACATGGACCAACACCGACAACCCGCGTGAGCTGACCGGTGAGGTTTCCTCCTGGGCCCCGATCGCGGCGGATCCGGAGCTGGACATGGTCTACATTCCGACCAACGGTCCCAGCATCGACTTCTACCGCGGGCACGTCGAGGGCGATGGCCTGTACGGCACCAGCCTGGTGGCACTGGATGCGTCCACTGGCGAACGTGTCTGGCACTATCAGATGGTGAAGAAGGATATCTGGAACTACGATACGCCGACGGCGCCGGTGCTGCTCGATGTGACCATGGACGGCAAGAACATCCCGGCCGTGGCCCAGGTCACCAAGCAGGCCTTCGTCTACGCTTTCGATCGTCGCACGGGTGAGCCGCTGTGGCCGATCGAGATGCGGGAAGTGCCGCAGTCGGAGATTCCTGGCGAGAGCCTGTCGCCGGTGCAACCGTTCCCGACCAAGCCGGCTCCGTATGACATGCAGGGTCTGACCCACGATGACCTGATCGACTTCACGCCGGAGCTGCGTGAGCAGGCCATCGAGGCCATCTCCGACTTCAAGATCGGACCGCTGTTCAACCCGCCGCTGCATCGGGACAACGATCAGGGCTATGATGGCTCGCTGTGGTGTCCGGGTGACATCGGTGGCGTGAACATCGATGGTCCGGCCGCGGCCGATCCGGAGAACGGCATTCTGTTCGTGACCTCCCGCAAGGCCTGCACGACGCGTATCATCGCGCCGGCGGAAGAGCGTGACGCAATGCTGGACATGCCGACAGGCACCACGTTCACTGACTATGCGCCACTGCGTAACGCGTTCATCCGTGGGCCGCAGGGTCTGCCGCTGTTCAAGCCGCCGTTCAGCCGTATCACGGCGATCGACATGAACACTGGCGAGCACCTGTGGTATGTCCCGGTCGGTGAGACTCCGGACCGTATCCGCAACCACCCGGCCCTGGAAGGGGTTGAAGTGGGTGAGACCGGGACGGGTAACGTGGCTCCGATGACAGCCACGCCGACCCTGCTGATGTATGCCAGTGTCATGAGTGACGACACGCCGGCCCTGTTCGCTGTCGACAAGATGACGGGTGAGCAGGTAGGCAAGGTCGAGGTACCGGACACCAGCCGCTACGGCATGATGAACTACATGCACGAAGGTCGTCAGTACGTGCTGCTGCAGACCGGTGGCAGGCTGACCACCATGGCATTGCCGGAGTAATCCGCAAACTGAATCCGCGCCTGGCGCGGTTCGAACAGAAGGGCCGGCATCCTCGGATGCCGGCTTTTTTGTGTCCGCTTTTCGTTGCCGGGTGCTGAAACCTCTTGCTACAGTGCCAATGAGTCCCCAACACAGAGGTTCTGAGCATGAAAACAACGACAGACAGAGAGGGAACCCGGCTGCCGATCAAGATCGATACCACCTCCAATGGTGAGTATGCACCCATGCCCCTGCCGCGGCTGAATCGCGAGGGCAATCGCCAGGCCCACCGACAGGCTTCCGAGAATGCCCGTCGACAGGGAGTCGATCGCCGCCGTTTCCTGATCTCCAGTTGTGGTGTGGCCAGCACCCTGTTGGCATTCAACCAGGTCAATGCCCTGGGTCAGAAGCGGGGTGGCTATTACCAGGTCAGTGATGACGCCGCGCTCGATACCGAGCTGGCCGCCTCCGAGGTTACCGGAGACGAGTTCATCTTCGATATTCAGGGTCATTACGTGAATCCCGAAGGGGCCTGGCTGGAGCATGTGGCTGATGACGCGCGGCCGTATTCCGGTTTCGAAAAAGCCAGCTGTGACCTGGCCGATCAACCCGGTGATCGCAGTTACCTGAACTGTCTCAGCGCCGACGAGTTCATCAAGGACGTGTTTCTGGACAGTGACACGGACATCATGGTGCTCAGCTTTGTGCCATCCACCAGGGAAACCGAGCCGGTCACCATCGAGGACGCGCACGAGACACGCAATATCGTCGCCCAGCTGGAAGGCAACAAGCGCCTGATGATTCATGGTCGCGTCAATCCCAATCAGGAGGGTGATCTGGAAGCAATGGACGAGCTCGCCGAGAACTGGGATATCGCGGCATTCAAGACCTATACCCAGTATGGTCCGGGTGGCGTCGGTTTTTTTCTTCACGATGACCCGGGCCTGGCGATGATCGAGCGGGCACGCTCATTAGGCGTGCGCAATATCTGTATCCACAAGGGGCTGCCATTCGGCCCGCAATCCATCGAGCACAGTCGTTGCGATGACGTCGGCGTGGTGGCGCGGATGTACCCGGACATGAATTTTCTGATCTATCACTCCGGTTATGACAATTCGGTCACCGAGCAGGCCTTTGCCGAGGGCGAAGGGCGCATGGGGATCGACTCGCTGATCCAGTCGTTGCTGGACAATGACGTGGCACCGAACAGCAACGTCTATGCGGAGCTGGGCAGCACGTGGCGGCTGTTGATGCGGGACCCCGACAACGCCGCCCATTCACTGGGTAAACTGTTCCGTTATGTTGGCGAGGACAATGTGCTCTGGGGGACCGATTCCATCTGGTATGGATCGCCGCAGGACCAGATCCAGGCGTTCCGGACTTTCCAGATCTCCGGGGAGTTCCAGGAGCGCTTCGGTTACCCGCGCATTACCCCCGAACTGCGCCGGAAAGTGTTCGGTCTCAATGCGGCCCGGCCGTACGGGATTGCCACTGATGAAATCCAGCGTTTTGTGGCCGGTGATGCGTTGAGTCAGCGCAAGTTGGCCTACAATGAGAATCCACAGCCCCACTTCCGTACGTATGGACCGAAAACCCGCCGGGAGTTTCTCAATTTTCTCCGCATGGGCGGGTGACGATAGACTGGCTGTATCGCAGAGATAGAAACAAGCCACTGTAATTCTCTGCGAACAGGAAGTATTCTCATTACCAATCGATTCCGGTCCGGCCCCCCCTGGGTCGGGCCGGGCAGAATCAGGAGGAATACTGATGAGAAAGACAGCCAGTTTCGCCGTGGTACACATGATCACCGCATTCGCGGTTGCCTGGGCCATGACCGGCAGCCTGCTGGTCGGCGGCGCGGTCGCCCTGATCGAGCCGGCCATCAATACGGTCGTGTTCTTCTTCCACGAAAAAGCCTGGCAGCGATGGCAGCAATCCGGGCCTGTCGCCGCCGGTGCAGATCAGGAGCCATTGCTGCAGGCCTGACCGGGATTTACTCTCCTTGTTCAGCAGCCGCGGTGTCCTGCTGCTCCCGCCGTGCGCCGGCCAGAATCCCGGGCAGCGCATAGTTGCCTTCGTGGCAGGCGTACTCGTAGATGCGCTCGTCCGGGCGTGTGCGGAATGGCATTTCCGCCGTCCACGGCTGCGTGTACACATCCGGGTCCCGCATGGTGAACCGGTAGTTGATCTGTTCCTCCGAAACCCGGGTCAGTTCTTCGGTGACCACCAGGTCGCTGGATGAACCGAAGTGGGATTGCTGGGGGTGCAGGTTGCGTGTCTCGATGACCAGTGTGTCGCCTTCCCAATGACCCACCGAGTCGCCCATCCACTGGTGAATGGCGTCCGGCTGGTGTTCGTCGTCCAGGCGGATTATGCGGGCGTCGTGCATCATCTCGGCCATGATGACCACATAGTCCGGCGTCTGTACGATCTGATAGAGATTGTTGTAGATCATCGGCATCATGGGCGGACCCACGCTGCTGTTGGAGGTGCGGAAATCGTAGAACAGCAGGCAGCGCTCTCCGATGGTGGCCTGCTCCGGTCCGGCGAATTCATCCGGGTTGTCTCCACGCCACTGATGCAGCAATGGTAATGGCCGATCGTCACGGTACGGTATCTGGCCGTCTTCCGGTTCGATGATCATGGACGTGCGGTATTCGCCGTCGATGTGGGCCACGTTGACCCCGCGATCCAGCCAGAACGAGTTGTAGGCGGCGGCCGTGTTGCCGTCCTGTGGCGGCGGTCGGTCCGGATCACTGGGCTGATTGGACTGCTCCTGGCGACGGCTCGCCACCGCCTCGCGATCCATGGCTTCGGCCTCGCTCATGGCGCGTTGTTCGCCGTAGGAAGCGGGGCGCTCCAGCGGAGTCTGGGTGGCATTGCTCCAGATTCCCTGCAGATCCGGGTGTCCCCAGGCCGTGCGCGGCAGCGCGTCATCATCCGCGGCACAGGCGGCGGTGGTCATCAGGCCCAGTAGAAAGCTGGGAAGGAGTGTGGTCAACGCATTGCCCCGGGACATGACTGTACCTCGTTATCGTTGTGGTCTCATCGGCTTTTCAAGGTACTGCCGACGCCCATGAATGTCCAGTCCGCGGACTGGCCGGGAGGCAGTGTCGACTGCTATAATCGCATGCTCATTATTAGCGTGCTAAGTAAATGGCCGGAGGCATGATGCAGGTCGGTACACCGTCAAGTGAACCCGCGGAACAGTTCGGTCCATTGCTTGGACAGACCGCGCGAGCCTGGCGTCTGGAGCTGGATCGCCGCATGGCCGCTCTGGGACTGACGGATGCCCGCGGTTTCGCGCTGTTGAAGCTGTTCCGGGCCGGTACGTCATTGAGTCAGAAGGAGCTGGCCGGGTTGACCGGGGTCCAGGAGCCGACGCTGGTGCGTGTGATCGACTGGCTTGAGGCGGAGGGGCTGGTGCGGCGCGAGGCGAGTCTGAGTGATCGGCGCGCCAAGCGCCTGACCCTGACGGCCGAGGGAGACAGCAGGGCCCGAAGAATCGATGCTGTTGCCAGGGAAGTGCGCGAGGAGCTGTTCAGGGGAATGGACCAGCAACGCCTCGAGCAATGCGTCGAGGTGTTCGAGCTGATCCGGGAAAGGCTGGACGGCATGAAAAAGGGAGAGGACCCGTGACAGCACCCTCGGTCAATGATGAAAGCGATCAGTCGTACCATCAGTATGACCGGGCCGGACGCTGGCTGGTCACGGTATCGGTGCTGATGGGCAGTATCGCGATGGTGTTGAACGCCACCATCATCAATGTCGCCATTCCGGACATCATGCAGGATCTCGACACCGGTATGGATACGGTGCAGCTGGTGTCGACCGGCTTTCTGGCCGCCATGACGGCCACGATGTTGCTGAATGCATGGCTGGTGGCCCGGATCGGAATACGGGCAACGTTCCTGTTGGCGGTGCTGTTGTTCACCATGGCATCCCTGCTCGGCGCGCTGGCGCCATCGATCGAGTTGCTGGTGATGGCCCGTGTGCTTCAGGGGGCGGCGGCAGGCGTGTTGCAGCCTCTGGCCATGCTGGTCATATTCAGGGTGTTTCCACCACACCGTCGCGGGTTTGCCATGGGCATCTTCGGTTTTGGCGTGGTCCTGGCGCCGGCGCTGGGACCGACCGTGGGCGGTGTGACCGTGGAGTACCTGGGGTGGCGTTATGTACTGCTGGTGGCATTGCCATTCTGTATCGCCGCATTGTACATGGGGCGACGCTTTCTGCCCGGGCGCGATGGAGAGCAGCAGGCGGGCCGATTCGATGCGCCGGGGTTTGTGCTGGTCTGCACCTTCCTGGTGGCGCTGCTGACCGGGCTGTCCCGGGCCGAAGCATTGGGCTGGGACAGTCCGCTGGTGCTGACCGCGCTGACAGTGGCGCTGTTGAGTGGTCTGGGTTTCATCCGGCGGGAGTGGCTGGTGGAATCACCGTTGCTGGACCTGCGGCTGTTCCGTCATCGCGGCTACGTGGCATCGCTGGTGGTGGCCTTCATCTTCGGGGCCGGAATCTACGGGTCGACGTATCTGATTCCGTTACTGGTGCAGAACATACGGGGCTACAGCCCCATCGAATCGGGGCTGCTGTTGATGCCCGCCGGATTCGTGCTGGCGGCTGTGTTTCCCCTGTCGGGGCATCTGGCCGACCGGTATCCGGAGTATCGTGTGCTGATTGTCGGACTGCTGTTGTTCGCGTTGTCGTCCTGGCTGCTGGTGCATATTGACCTGCAGACCTCTTTCATCACGCTGGTGTGGTGGATCATCGTCGGTCGGATCGGTCTGGGACTGATGCTGCCGGGTCTGAATGCCGGTGCACTGCGTGCGCTCCCGGATCTGCTGGTTTCCCAGGGGACCGGTGCGCTCAATTTTGTGCGTCAACTGGGAGGCGCCATTGGCGTCAATCTGCTGGCCCTGTTCCTGCATTATCGTTCGTTGCGGCATGTGCCGGAACTGGCGAGGGAAGGGGCAGGTGTCTCAGAAGAACAGCTACGGGCCGCGGCGACCATACAGGGAAACATCCCCGGTTATCAGGACAGCTTCCTGCTGGTGGCGGTGATCTGCCTGCTGGCCGTGCTGCCCGCCTTCTGGATGAGGCCGATGGGGCAGCACGGTCAGACAGGTTGAGTCACGATTCACTGTTTGACGAATTTCATCGTCAGGCGGTCGCTCTCCCCGATGGCCAGGTAATGATGGCGTTGATCGTCCGGAACATCCCGCACGTTCGGAGGCAGATTCCAGACGCCGCCCGGGTGGTCCCTGGTGTCGTCCGGGTTGGCGTTGATGTTGCTGCGGGCCACGTATCGAAAGCCATTGTCTTCCATGACCTCGATCAGGGACTGCTCGTGGATGTAGCCGTTGCCGGCTTCGCGGGAGGGATCCATCCGGTGATCGACAATGCCCACGATACCGCCGGGCTGGAGGGCGGCGTGCCACAGGCCCAGCATCCGTTCCGGGTGGCTCTGCAGCCAGTTATGGGCATTGCGGAAGTCGAGGATCATGTCCACGCTGCCGTCCGGGGCCAGGGAGCCTTCGCCGCCTATGGTCAGCTCGGCGATTTCGACGCTGTCATAGACAGGATCCGATGCCAGCAGTTCGTCATAGGTTGCATTGAGTTGGCGCATGAATGCACTGGCACTTTCATCCCGCGGGTAACCGGCCGCGATCAGCTGACCGTCATCGCGCAGGTAGGGCGCCAGAATGGCGCTATACCATCCCGCGCCGGGGAAGATTTCCACGACGGTATCATCGGGTTCGACACCCATGAACAGCAGAGTCTGGTACGGGTTGCGATACTCGTTGCGGGCGGCGTCGGCGGCGCTGCGATGATCGCCGGATACGGCATCCCACAATCGCTCATGGTCCTGCGCCAGAGCAGTGCCGTTCAGCGCCAGCCCGAGACCCAATACGATAACAGCCTTCATCGTGTTCTCCTGAGTTGGTATGACTGGAGCGGGTGAAGGGAATCGAACCCTCGTCACCAGGTTGGGAACCTGAAGCTCTGCCATTGAGCTACACCCGCCGTCGGCATCAAGCTACTGTAAACTTCGTGTGCTGTCGAGCCATTCCGGTGCGGTGCTTCGGGCAGGGCGCCGTAAAGCCATGACTGGAACTGCCGGCACCACCCTGGTGCGCCGGGAGTCATTCATTGACCGGCTGTGTATCGCGCCGCTGCAGCCACTGAACAACCCGGTCCCGCGCTTCGCGCAGCTCTTCCGCGCTCATTTCGCCCTGGAGGTTGTTCATGTGCCGCAGCATACGGCGGTGACCGTGACGGTACGCCAGGTCATACCACATGTGGGCCGTGACGAGATCGCGCTCCACGCCCAGCCCTTCCCTGTAGATCTGTGCCAGGAATGTCTGCGAGGCGGGGTCTCCCTGTTCCGCGGCCTTAAGGAACCATTCCCGGGCCTGGACAAAGTCCCGCTCCACGCCATTGCCGGAC
>JBNJGU010000087.1:0-11357 GCA_051747985.1 Pseudomonadota bacterium
GCGGCCTCCGGTCATGTACTCACAGCCGTGATCGCCGATGCCCTCGACCACCGCCTGGGCACCGCTGTTGCGGACGCAGAAGCGCTCGGCCGCGATGCCCCGGAAATAGGCCTCGCCGCTGGTGGCGCCGTACAGCAGCACGTTACCGGCGATGATGTTGTCCTCGGCGGCAAAGCTGCTGTTCTTGGGCGGATAGATGATGATCTTGCCGCCAGACAGGCCCTTGCCCACGAAGTCGTTGGCATCCCCTTCCACGGTCAGGGTGATGCCCCTGGCGAGCCAGGCGCCCAGGCTCTGACCCGCCGAGCCGTGCAGCTTGATGTTGATGGTGTCCTCGGGCAGCAGGTCGGCGCCGTAACGCTTGGCCACTTCATTGGACAGGATGGTGCCCACCACGCGGTTGATGTTGATGATCGGCAGCTCGATGTCGACCCTCTCGCCGGATTCCAGTGCCGGTTTCGCCAGCTCCAGCAATTGCTGGTCCAGGGCCTTTTCCAGGCCGTGATCCTGGGCCTGGGTACAGTACACTTCGGTGTCGGGGAATACCTTCTCGGCCGGCTTCAGTATGGCACCGAGATCCAGCCCCTTCGCTTTCCAGTGGTCGATGGCCTGATCCATTTCCAGCAGATCGACCTGGCCGATCATGTCGTTGACCCGGCGGATGCCCAGGCTGGCCATGATCTCGCGCATTTCCTCGGCGACCATGAACAGGTAGTTGACCACGTGCTCGGGCTCGCCCTTGAACTTGCGGCGCAGCTCGGGATCCTGCGTGGCGATGCCCACCGGGCAGGTGTTGAGGTGACACTTGCGCATCATGATGCAGCCCAGCGTGATCAGCGGCGCGGTCGCGAAACCGAACTCCTCGGCCCCCAGCAGGGCGGCGATGGCGATGTCGCGGCCGGTCTTGAGCTGGCCGTCGGTCTGCAGCACCACGCGCGAACGCAGGTTGTTCATGACCAGGGTCTGGTGGGTTTCGGCCACGCCCAGTTCCCACGGCAGGCCCGCGTGCTTGATGGAGGTCAGCGGTGAGGCGCCGGTGCCGCCGTCATGACCGGCAATGACCAGGTGATCGGTCTTGGCCTTGGTCACGCCCGCCGCAATGGTGCCCACGCCGATCTCCGACACCAGCTTGACGCTGATGCGAGCCTCGCGGTTGGCGTTCTTCAGGTCATGGATCAGCTGCGCCATGTCCTCGATCGAGTAGATGTCGTGGTGCGGCGGCGGCGAGATCAGGCCCACGCCCGGCGTCGAGTGGCGGATGCGGGCGATCTGCTCGTCCACCTTGCCGCCAGGCAGCTCGCCGCCCTCGCCGGGCTTGGCGCCCTGGGCGATCTTGATCTGGATCTCGTCCGAATTGGTCAGGTACCAGATGGTCACGCCGAATCGCCCGGAAGCGACCTGCTTGATGGAGGAGCGCTTGGAATCACCGTTGGCCATCGGCGAGAAGCGGGCCGGGTCCTCGCCCCCTTCGCCGGTGTTGGACTTGCCACCGAGTCGGTTCATGGCCACGGCCAGCGCTTCGTGACTCTCCTCGGAGATGGAACCGAAACTCATGGCGCCGGTGGCGAAACGCTTGACGATCTCGCTGGCCGGCTCGACCTCGTCCAGCGGAATGGCTTCGGCGTCCTCGGTGCGGAATTTCAACAGGCCGCGAAAGGTGCAGTCGCGAGTGGACTTTTCATTGGCGAACTTCGCGAACTCGCGGTAGGCCTCGGCGCTGTTGGTGCGCGCGGCCACCTGCAGGTTGGCGATGGTGTCCGGGTTCCACATGTGGGCCTCGCCACCGTGGCGCCAGTGGAACTCGCCGCTGTTTTCCAGCACCGGGATGCGGTTGACGTCCTGTTCCGGGAAGCCCATGCGGTGACGACGCTCGGTCTCCTCGACCAGGCCGGCGAAATCGACGCCCTGCACGCGGCTGGCGGTGCCGGTGAAGCAGCGTTTCATCACTTCCTCGGCCAGACCCACGGCCTCGAAGATCTGCGCACCCTTGTAGGAATGCAGGGTGGAGATGCCCATCTTGGCCATGACCTTGAGCATGCCCTTGGCCACGCCCTTCTTGTAGGCCGCCACCACCTTGTCCTCGGTGTCGTAGTCATCGCCCAGCAGTCCGTCCTGATTGGCCTGCCACAGGGCCTCGAAGGCCAGGTAAGGGTTGATGGCGTCGGCGCCGTATCCGGTCAACAGGCAGTGGTGGTGCACCTCGCGGGCCTCGCCGGTTTCGATCACCAGACCGATCCTGGTGCGTTCGTGCTGTGCGATCAGGTGCTGGTGCACGGCGCCGGTGGCGATCAGCGCGCTGATCGGTACGCGCTGGTCGGAAATGGCGCGATCGGACAGGATCACAAAGGAATAGCCGTCGGCGATGGCCTGGCTGGCTTCGCTACAAATGCGGTCCAGCGCTTCCATGTAGCCGTTGTCGGCGTCACGCTCGAAGGTCATGTCGATCACCTTCGAGCGGAAGTCGCGGTAATCCATGTCGCGGATATTGGCCAGCTGCTTGTTGGACAGGATCGGGTGCTTCAGGGTCAGCCGGTGCGCCTGCTTCTCGTGGGTATCCAGCAGATTGCCTTCCGGCCCGATGAAGCACTCCAGCGACATCACCACTTCCTCGCGGATCGAGTCGATGGCGGGGTTGGTGACCTGGGCGAACAGTTGCTTGAAGTAGTCATAGACCAGCCGGGGTTTGTCGGACAGGCAGGCCAGGGCCGAATCATTACCCATGGATCCCAGCGGGTCGCGGGCCTCGGTGACCAGCGGCAACAGCATGAACTGCATGGTCTCGGTGGTATAGCCGAAGGCCTGCATGCGCTCGAGCACGTTGTCGGCGTCCAGTGAATGTGCTTCGCTCTCCGTGGACAGGTCGTCCAGGGTGACGCGCTGCCTGTCCAGCCACTCGCCGTACGGGCGCTTGTTGGCAATGTCCGACTTCAGCTCGGCGTCGGGAATCAGGCGGCCCTGCTCGAAGTCCAGCAGGAACATGCGTCCCGGCTGCAGGCGGCCTTTCTCCTTGACGTTGGCCGGATCCACTTCCAGCACGCCCACCTCGGAGGCCATGATGACCTTGTCGTCGTGGGTGACGTAGTAGCGGCTCGGTCGCAGCCCGTTGCGGTCCAGCACGGCGCCGATGTAGTGGCCGTCCGAGAATACAATGGAGGCCGGTCCGTCCCAGGGCTCCATCAGGGCGGAATGGAATTCGTAGAAGGCTTTCTTGTTCTCCGGCATGTTGACGTCGGACTGCCAGGCTTCCGGGATCATCATCATCACGGCTTCCGGCAGCGAGCGGCCGCCCAGCAGCAGAAACTCCAGCACGGCGTCAAAGGCGCCGGAGTCGGAGCAGTCGGAGTCGATCACCGGGAACAGTTCCTGGATCTGGTCGCCGAACAGCGGGCTGCGGGCCGTGCCTTCTCGCGCCACCATCTGGTTGACGTTGCCGCGCAGGGTGTTGATCTCGCCGTTGTGGCTCATGAAGCGGTTCGGCTGTGCACGGTCCCAGGAAGGGAAGGTGTTGGTGCTGAATCGCGAGTGGACCATGGCCAGATGGGTGGCGAATTCCGGGTTGGTCAGGTCCTTGTAGAACGGGAACAGCTGGCCGGGGGTCAGCATGCCCTTGTACACGATGACCTTGGAGGACAGGCTGCAGCAGTACAGCATCTTGGCCTGCTTCAGCGTCCGGTCTCCACGCAGGCGGTGCGTGAAGCGCTTGCGGATGGCGTACAGGCGGCGCTCGAATTCTTCGCGGTCGATGCCGTCGGCGGCGCCCACAAACAGCTGTTCGATCCGGGGCTGGGCCATGCGGGCGGCGGGACCCACGTCGGCGCCGTCGGCGTCCACCGGCACTTCGCGCCAGCCCAGCATGTTCTGGCCTTCACTGGCAATGGCATCCTCCACGGCCGAGCGACAGGTGTCACGTTCGCTCTCGTCCACCGGCAGGAAAATGTTGCCGACGGCGTAGTGGCCCTGCCCGGGCAGTGTGACGCCAAGCTGGTCGCCGGCCACCTTCACGAAGAAGGAATGTGGCGTGGCCATGAGAATGCCGGCACCGTCGCCCGTGTTCGCCTCGAAGCCACAACCGCCACGGTGGTCCATGCGCGAGTTGAGGTGGTAGGCGTCCAGCATGATCTGGTGGCTGGGCCGCCCCTTGATGTCGGCAACAAAGCCCACACCGCAGGAATCCTTCTCGTAGGCCGGATCATACAGGCCGGTTTTGGGGGGGTAGCCGAATGTCGGGGAGTGACGGTTTGTTGTGCTCATAGGTTGCCTGTTCTCGTATCTCGATTCATTCAGTTCATTCAGTGCCCGGACCGGCCGTGGTTGTCGACCGGTGTGCCTGCCGTGGTGGGCAGGGATGCCAGAGCGCAGCGGGCAGGGCATGCACTGTGAGGCGGTGTGTAAGGTTGCAGAGGTTGATCGTGGCTGTCTGTCGGATGTTGACCGGGCACCCCTGTATCGTTGTCTCGCTCTTGTTCCGTGGGTTGGATGCGCCGTCGATAATCCGCCGTTTCAGGGCATGGTTGGCGCAGTCTCATGGGGGCACGACACAATACCACCGAAACAGAATATGTCAAGCTGTAACAGCCCGGCGGGAGGCGTGTGTGGCGCTTGATAAATGCCAGTGTGTGCATTAACCTTGACCGCCTACGCGCTCTGATAGCCCGGTACACAGGGTCGTGGCCACACAATGCAGTCAAGCCGGGAGTGCAGTACGGCGCTGCACAATAACAATCATGACAGAGTAAGGGGAAATATAGTGGAAATCGTTCGCTATAAGAGAGACGTCTGGGGTGATGAAGTCATCCTCGGGGTGACATGGGATCTGTTGTGGGTGGTGGCGGTTGCCGCGTTCCTGCTGCTGGCCGGTCACGCCATTTTCATGGCCCTGTTGGCCAGGAAACACGCCAAGCCCTCCGCCGAGGGAAAGAAAGTCCATCGCCACGATGCCATCGATCGCGCTTTCCACTGGATCATGGCGGCCTCGGTGCTGGTGCTGATCGCCACCGGTATCCTGCCCATCATCGGCGTGCGCTTCGCCTGGCTGAACATCCACTGGATTGCCGGACTGGTGCTGACCTTCGTGGTGATCTTCCACATCATCCGTGCCTCGTTCTGGCAGGATTTCAAGTCGATGCTGCTCGGCCCCGGCGACTTCGCCGAACCGTTCGACGAGACGAAAAAGCCCGGCAAGTACTCCTTCGAGCAGAAGGGCATGCACTGGGCCATGACCGTACTGGTGCTGGCCGTCATCATCACCGGCGTCGTGCTGTTCATGAACATCAACACGCCATTCTGGGATCGTCCGTCGGTCAGCAACGAGGCCGGTCTGGGCCTGATGTTCCTGTTGCACGGTCTGGCCACGCTGGCGCTGGTTGCCTTCACGGCCATTCACATCTACTTCGCGCTGCGACCCGAGAAGCAGTTCTACACTCGCTCCATGGTGAAGGGCTGGATTTCCGAGGACGAGATGAAGTCGTTCCATGACACGGACAAATGGAAGGCGGAAGAAGAGAAGTGAGTCGCATCAATACGGCAGATATCGAGACCATCGAGTCCGTGTACGAGTTCCTGCTGGCCTACGCGGCGCAGGGTCGCGCCCCTCATCGGGAAGAGACCATGCAGCCGCCTCACGCCGGCCCGGAGCTGGACAGGATGATTGCAGCCATGGATGGGCTGCACGAGGCCCTCAAGGGCAGCGACGATGCCTTCGAGCAGGTGATCACCGGGGATCTGGAGAAGGCGGGCGCCGCCGTGCGCTTTGCCCGGGGTCAGCAGTACATGAGTTCCGAGCTGATCGATAACCTCAATGCATCCATCCACCTGCGGGCGGTGCTGACCGACCTGTTTCTTTACAGTGAGCAATTCCGACCTGTCGAGGCAGGCTGACCGCCCGGTCCGTCTGCCCCCGCGACTTGAGCTGGCCCGACTGCCGACCCCCTTGCGGCGGTTGCGCCGGTTTCCGGGCATTCCCGACGGTGCGCGCCTGTGGATCAAACATGACGAGCAGACCGGCACCGAACTGTCCGGCAACAAGGTGCGCAAGCTCGAGTTCACGCTGGCGCATGCGCTGGAACAGGGCCATGACACACTGATCACCTGCGGGGGCACCCAGTCCAATCATGCCCGGGCCACGGCCATTCTCGGTGCCAGGCTCGGTCTTTCCGTCCACCTGGTGTTGCGTGGCGATCCGCCGGACTCTGCGCCTGATGGCAATCTGCTGCTGGATCACCTGGCCGGCGCCAGTGTGCACTATCTGCCTCGGTCAGAGTGGCACACCCATGAAGCCGTGGCGGAGCAGTTGCGGCAGTCATTGGCCCGTGACGGGCACCGGGCACTGTTCATTCCCACCGGGGCCAGTGACGAGATCGGTCTCTGGGGCTATGTGGCCGCCTGTGCCGAACTTCGGGAGGATTTCCGCGCGGCCGATCTGCGGCCCGATGTGATCGCGGTGGCCACCGGTTCCGGTGGGACGCAGTCCGGGTTGATCGCCGGCAACGCACTCTATGGACTGGGCGCCCGGATCATGGCATTCAATGTCTGTGATGATGCCGACTGGTTTCACGACAAAGTCAGCTCGGACCTGGGGCGCTGGCAGCGCCGCTATCGGGAGTGCCTGCCAGCGGGGTTTGATGCCGCGCGGCTGGATATCCATACCGTGGACGGTCATGTCGGTCCGGGATACGGAGAGGCGCTGCCACCAGTATACGAGACCATTGCGTCACTGGCGCGCAGTGAAGGCGTGTTCCTGGATCCGGTCTATACCGGCAAGGCCTTCCATGGCCTGATGCGGGAATGGCGGGACGGCGCGCTGAAGGGCGCCCGGGATGTCGTTTTCGTGCATACCGGCGGTCTGTTCGGGCTGTTCCCGCACCGCCGGTATTTTCCGGTCAACTGACCACCAGCAGCACCAGCAGGACAAAGCCCGTGGCCAGTCCGGTGAAGCTGAGCACGTCCATCAGCAACGATCGCTGTGGCTTCCACTGGTAACGTTCCTCTTCCACGAAAATCGGGTTCATCATTCGGCGTGACGCTCTCATGCTACTTCCTCGTCATTGTCGGTTGCGGGATGGATCAGGCTCCATTGAACGACAGTAATGCGTCATTGCAATGAAAGCATGATGGCTCTGCGCTGTCAGAATATGGAGAAATTGTGGCAGTTGGTGACGCCCCGGTTGGCGCGGTCTCAAGGTGCTATACTCCCGCAAAACAATGACAATAGAACTGTTCGGGTGAATATCCGTGAAAATGACTTCCGCACACCGTTCCTTTGGAGCGGCTGCGCCACTCGCGCGCATCGCATTCTCCCTCCTGACTGCTCTGACCCTGGTGTTGCCCGCCGTGGCCCAGCCACCTTCGTCGGTTGCCACGATGACGCGCATCAATGATGGCGGCGATACCCTCTCGCTGGATGGACGGCTGGACGAGCCGGTCTGGGACCGGGTGCCGGTCATCGACGACATGCGTATCATCGATCCCGATTCGCTGGAGCCGGCACCGCTCGGCACCCGGGTACGCATTTTCTATGATGACCGTGGTATCTATGTGGGGGCCTTCAATGAACAGGATCCCCGCACCATGGTGGCCCGCCTCAGCGCCCGTGACCAGGGCGTGCCGCGCGACGGTTTCGTGTTGTCCCTGGATGCGTCCGGAGACGGCCTTTTCGGCTATTTTCTGCGCCTGAATCTGGGTGGATCGGTGAGCGATGGCACCATTCTCCCGGAAAAGGAAATCAGCCGGGAATGGGATGGGTCCTGGCAGGGCTATACCGCCGTCACCGACGACGGCTGGACCGCCGAGATCTTCGTGCCGTGGTCCATGATGGCGCTGCCCCGTTCCGAACGCGACGGGACCCGTCGGATCGGTGTGTACTTCGAGCGGGATGTCTCGCATCGCAACGAAAAATGGTCCTGGCCGGCGCTGCCCGACACCAATCCGGAGTACCTGTCCGCCTTCCAGCCCTTCGAGCTGGAAGGGATCGCCCCGGCCACGCAGCTCACCTTTTACCCCTATGCTTCAGCCACACGCGACAATCTCAGTGACGAGGTCGAATACCGGGCCGGCGCTGACCTGTACTGGCGGCCCAATGCGAACAGTCAGCTCTCAGCCACGTTGAACCCCGATTTCGGCACGGTGGAGTCGGATGACATTGTCGTCAATCTGGGCGCTTTCGAGACCTTTTTCTCGGACCAGCGGCCTTTCTTCGTGGAGGGTCAGGATGTGTTCGTGGCCACGCCCCGGGCTGGAGGAAGTGGTCCGTTCGGGCCGATCACGATGTTGAACACCCGGCGCATCGGCGCCTCCGCGCGCTTCGATGTGCCCGAGGACGTGTCCGTGGATCCGGTGGAGCGTGCGCAGCCCACGGAGTTGTTGGGGGCGCTGAAGTCCACCGGGCAGACAGGCAGCTGGCGCTACGGCGCGCTGTTGGCGTCGGAGGATGACACTGTCATCAGCGGCCGTGGCGAGTCGCAGGGACGGGTTCCGGTGGAAGCCTCGGGGCGGGACTTCGCCATCGGCCGTCTGTTGTACGAGGACACCACGGGCGGCGGCCGGCGGGGTATCGGCTGGATGGGTACGCGGTTGTCGCATCCGGACCGGGATGCCACCGCCAACGGCGTGGATCTGCACTATTTTTCCGCGGACACGCGCTGGATCTTCGATGGGCAGATCATGCACAGTGACAACGGCGAAGTGACGGGGCAGGGTGGCCTGTTTGATCTGGCCTATCGTCCCGGCCAGGGCACGCAACACAGTTTTACCGGCACGTTCATGGACAGCGACTTCGACATCAATGACGTCGGCTTCCTGCAGCGCAATGACCACTATGTGCTGGATTACCGCTACAGCCGCACCGTCTCCGGGCTGGGGAACGCGCGCAACCGTACACGGAGTATGAACGTCATCAATCAGTGGAACGGAGACGGGAGACCGGTCCGTCTGGGGCTGTTTTTTGGTCAGGATATGACATTCCATGACAACACCGGACTGAGTCTCAATTTCCGCTATTTCCCGCCGCGCGTGGATGACCGCCTGAGTCGTGGCAACGGGACCTTCAAGATTCCCGCACGGTATTCTGGCAATATCCGCTGGAACAGTGACCGGTCACGACCGCTGACGCTCAATCTGCAGCTCAACAGCTCGCAGGAAGATATCGGTCGCAGTCATATGGCCTACACGGTGGGGCTGGATTGGCGACCCAGCGACCGCATCGCGATCTCGGGGCGACTCCTGTACCGTGATCGGGACGGCTGGCTGATTCACCAGGGAGGCGACCATATCGCTGCCTTCCAGGCCAATGGCTGGTTCCCCGAACTGGACATGAGCTATTTTCTGTCGGCCCGGCAGTATTTCAGTCTCAGGATGCAGTGGACGGGCATCAAGGCGAAGGAGCACTACCACTACCGGGTCGATCAGACACGGGTGGACGAGCTGCAGCGGATCGCCCGTCCGGAGGGAGATTCCCGGGATTTCAGTATCAGCCGGATGACCTTCCAGGCCCGCTACCGTTGGGAGATCGCCCCGCTGTCGGACCTGTTCGTGGTCTATACCCGGGGCAGTAACCTGCCCCGCGACACCGAAGGCCCGTTCAATGATCTGTTCACGGAGTCCTGGTCGGAGCGGATCGCCGACAGCCTGGTGGTGAAACTGCGTTATCGACTGGGCGGTTGAACCGGTTGTCATTGCCGTGACACCTGCCGCTGGCATAATGGAGGTGTCATATCTCACGCGGGTCAGGAGTCGATTGTCATGTCGGACAGGAACAGAAGGTACAGACAGCTGGCGGGAGCATTGCTGATGACCATCACCGGTACCATGGGGCTGACCGCCCCGGCGTCGGCGCAGACTGCGGCCGACCGTGAACCCATTGTGGTGGCGCACCGCGGGGCCAGTGCCTATCTGCCAGAGCACACGCTGCCGGCGGTGGCCATGGCCTACGCCATGGGCGCCGACTACATGGAACAGGATGTGGTCATGACGCGGGACGATGAGCTCATCGTGTGGCATGACCTGACACTGGATCGCAACACCGACGTGGCAGAGCGTTTCCCGGGCCGGGCCAGAGATGATGGCCGCCACTATGTCATCGATTTCACTCTGGAGGAGCTGCGTCAGCTGCGGGTCACCGAGGGCTATTCGGTCAACGACGAAGGCGAGCAGCAGGCCAACTACCCGGACCGTTTTCCGCTGTGGCAATCGGACTTCCGGGTGCATACGCTGGCCGAGCAGCTGGAGATGGTGCAGGGCATGAACCGCTCCATGCAGCGGGACACGGGCATCTACCCCGAGATCAAGGATCCAGCTTTTCATCGTGAGCACGGCAAGGACCTCAGCCGCGCGGTACTGAGCGAGCTGCAACGGTTCGGTTATGACAGCCGTGACGACAATGTCTTTGTACAGACCTTCGACCATGACGAACTGAGGCGGGTCCACGACGAGCTGTTTCCTGAACTGGGCATGGAGCTGAAACTGGTGCAGCTGATCGGCGGGGACGGATATGCCTGGATGCTGAACGAAGAGGGCATGGAAGAGCTGGGTCGCTACGCGGACGGGCTTGGCCCCCATTACTCGTTGATCATCGACGGGGATTCCACGCGGGACAACATCATCATCACCGATTTCGTGCGTCTGGCGCACGAGAGTGGCATGGCGGTCCATCCCTATACGTTCCGGGCCGATGAAGGCCAGGTGCCGGACTACGCGCGGGATTTCGAGCACATGCTGGAACTGTTCTTCGAGCAGGCCGGGATTGACGGGGCGTTCTCGGATTTTCCCGACCGGGTGGTGAGATACCTGCGG
Organism: Pseudomonadota bacterium; assembly: GCA_051747985.1. Taxonomy (GTDB): domain Bacteria; phylum Pseudomonadota; class Gammaproteobacteria; order Pseudomonadales; family Pseudohongiellaceae; genus PWQG01. The sequence goes on from JBNJGU010000087.1 coordinate 10,786, forward strand.
GCGCAATAGTCGTCCGCCCGTCAAACTGATAGTCTGGCGGCATCGCAGCGACAGAAGGCGAAGCCATGCTTCTTCAGGGCAGTTTCATATTCTTCCTGCTGGTCTTTCTGTTGATCGGCTTCTCGTCCGTCCTGGTCCGCCGCAAGCAGAGCGCGGACTACCTGCTGGCCGGACGTTCCCTGCCGCCTTCCCTGGCCGGTCTGTCCGCGGTGGCCACCAACAACAGTGGCTACATGTTCATCGGCATGATCGGGTTCACCTATACCACGGGGCTGGCCGCGATCTGGCTGATGATCGGCTGGATCACCGGTGACTTCCTGATCTCCCTGGTGGTGCACAGAAGGCTGCGCCGGGCCACCGGTGAGTACGATTCCCTGACCTATCCGACCCTGCTGGCCAACTGGTTCGGACAGCGCTACCAGGTGCTACAGGTGATTGCCGCGCTCATTGTGGCGGTGTTCCTCGGCATCTATGCCGCGGCCCAGTTCAGTGCCGGCAGCAAGGCCCTGAATGTGCTGTTCGGCTGGCAGGAGGGGCTGGGTGCGTTGCTGGGCGCGGTGATGGTGCTGTTC
>JBNJGU010000088.1:0-11205 GCA_051747985.1 Pseudomonadota bacterium
GTTCGCGGGCAGTCGGGTATGAGTCGGGAAGAAGCCCTGCAGGTGCTGGGGCTGTCCTCCGGTGCCAGTCAGGAGGAAGTCCAGCAGGCGCACCGACGGTTGTTACAGAAACTGCACCCGGATCATGGGGGTTCCGACTATCTGGCCCAGCGTATCAACGAGGCCCGGGATCGACTGTCGCGTAAGTGATGGATCGGCTCAGGCCCGACAGACCCGGTTGCGGCCGTCAGACTTGGCCTGATACATGGCGTCATCGGCACGATGCATGGTGTGCTCGAAGCCCCTGTCGTTGTCACTGAACGAGGCCACGCCGCAACTGATCGTGGCACTGAAACTGTGTTGATCGGTATGGAACACCTGTTCCGCGACGCCGCGGCATAGCGATTCGGCCACCACCACGGCATCATCCAGAGGGGTCGATGGCAGCAACACGGCAAACTCCTCGCCGCCAATCCGTGCCAGACAGTCAATGGCGCGCAACCTGCGCTGCATCACTTCGGCCGACTGCATCAACACTACGTCACCGCCGGCATGTCCATAGCGGTCATTGATCAGTTTGAAGTGGTCGAAATCGAACAGGATCAGGCTGCCCTGGTGTCGGTGGCGACGATACCGCTCGAATTCCCTCCCGAGCTGCTCGATGAAATAGCGTCGGTTCCAGAGGCCGGTCAGTTCATCGGAAACCGACTGTCGACGCAGCCGGATCTCCAGCTCCTTCTGTTCGGTGATGTCTCTTATCGTGCCCAGCAGGATCTCGCCATTCGAGTCGGAGCGGTGCCAGTCCGCCAGGGAGTGCACCCAGCGCACCGCGCCATCCGGACGTACGATGCGGTGCTGGATATCGTACGACCCGATCTGACGACCTGACCGGGTCTTGTGCTGTACGGCCTTCATGTCATCCGGGTGCACCAGCCGGCTCATCGTCTCCAGGGTGGGAGTGATGGAGGCCCCATCAAGACCCAGGATCTCGTAGATGATGTCCGAGCACAGCAGTTCGCCGGTGTCGGGGTGATACTGCCAATGGCCCAGCCGGCCCAGCTGCTGGGCCTTGCTCAGAATGTCGCGGCTCTGCTGCAGTTCGCGTTCGAGCTGTTTGCGGTCCGTGATGTCCGCCATATAGCCGTGCCACAGTGTGGTGCCGCAGGGCAGGCGCTCGGGTTGTGCGTGACCGAATATCCACCGATTGCGATGATTCTTCACGATCCGGAACTCCAGGCGCCACTTGCCCAGCGTGCGCTCGGATTCGGTGACACGGTCCAGAAAGGGTTGCCGGTCGTCTTCATGAATGAGGTGGAATAATGCCGCTGCATCCGCCATCAGCTCATCGGCGGAGAGGCCGAACAACTCCTCCGCGCCTTCACTGATGTAGGGGAATCGAATCTGCCCGCCGACGTCCTGCTGGTATTGATAGACGATGCCGGGCATGACGCTGGTGATCTTTGCCAGTCGTGTACTGAGTGCGTCCGTCATTTTTTCCGGTTGAGGAACGATTGCATGATGTGCTGGGCATCCTCCGTCTTCAGCAGTCGCGAGAACTCTTCCAGCTCCGTGCCGATGACCCGTGACAGGGCCGGTTGCTGTGACGCCTTGATCAGGGCCTTGGAAGTCTGCACGGCGTCGGCCGGCAACGAAGCCAGCTCCCGTGCGCGGTCCAGGGCGTGCTCCAGATAACCGGCCTCCGGCAGTACTTCGTTGACAATACCGAATTCACGGGCTTTGTCGGCAGAGAAACGCTCACCGAGCAACAGCAGTTCACTGGCACGCTGGTGGCCGGCGATCAGCGGCAGGAGATAACTGGACCCCGCTTCCGGACAGAGGCCCAGGCGGGTGAATGGCAGCTGCAGGAAAGCATTCTCACTGGCATAGACCAGATCGCAGTGAAACAGCAGGGTGGTGCCGATTCCGATCGCGAGGCCGCCGACGGCGGCGATCACCGGCTTGCGCACTTCAGAGATGGCCTTCATGAACTGCACGGAAGGGCGTTCGCCTTCGCCGGAGTCGGCCTTCACAAAATCGTTGACGTCGTTGCCGCTGGTGAAACAGTCTTCCTCGCCGCGGATCAGGATCGCCCGGATCCCGTCATCCTGATCGGCCTGTCGCAGACTATCCGCAAGCGCGCCGTACATGGCCCGGGTCAAGGCATTTTTCTTCTCGGGTCTGTGGATCTGCAGGGTCAAGACGCCATTGTGGCGGCTTTGCAGGATGTGCTCCCCGGTGTCACTCATGATTTCGCTCCTTCGGCCCGGGCATCCGTACCCCGGATGCCACATTTGAAGATGTGAACTGGCTCACATTCCCGTCATTGTAGTCCATGGTCGACCGTCACTCCAGCCGCCCGGGAATCGATCATGGCGAATGTGGTAGAATTGCCCGCATTTTCCAGACGTTCGCAGACAGGAACCCCATCCATGACCCTCATCCGACAGGACGACATGATCCAGAGCGTGGCCGATGCGCTGCAGTACATCTCCTACTACCATCCGCTGGATTTCATCCGGGCGGTCAATGAAGCCTACGAGCGCGAGGAATCGCCGGCGGCCCGCGACGCCATGGCACAGATCCTGATCAACTCGCGGCTCTGTGCCGAGGGCAAGCGCCCCATCTGTCAGGACACCGGCATCGTCACGGTGTTCCTGAAGATCGGCATGAAGGTGCAGTGGGACAGTGAGATGAGCGTCTCCGACATGGTCAATGAAGGCGTGCGCCAGGCTTATCTGCATCCGGAAAATGTCCTGCGTGCCTCCATTCTGGAGGATCCGGCCGGTGCCCGGCGCAACACCAGGGACAATACCCCGGCGGTCATTCACATGGAGGTGGTGCCCGGTGAGGAAGTCGAGGTCATCGTGGCCGCCAAGGGCGGAGGCAGTGAAAACAAGGCGAAAATGGTCATGCTGAATCCCAGTGACAGCATCGTGGACTGGGTCCTGAAGACCGTACCCACCATGGGGGCGGGCTGGTGTCCGCCCGGCATGCTGGGGATCGGCATTGGCGGCACCGCCGAGAAGGCCGCGGTGCTGGCCAAGGAGTCGCTGATGGACCCGGTGGATATCCATGAACTGCGCGAACGTGGTCCCGCCAGCCGGGTCGAGGAGCTGCGACTGGAGATCATGGACCGGGTCAATGCATTGGGTATCGGCGCCCAGGGGCTCGGTGGACTGACCACGGTGCTGGACGTGAAGATCAAGGACTATCCGACCCATGCGGCCTCGTTACCGGTGGCCATGATCCCGAACTGCGCGGCCACCCGGCATGCCCACTTCACATTGAAGGGGGAAGGTCCGGCGCACCTGCAGCCACCGAAGCTGGAGGACTGGCCCGAGATCACCCGGGATGGCGGCAGCCAGGCGCGTCGGGTGAATCTGGACACGGTGACTGCCGAGGATGTCGCCGACTGGCAGCCGGGAGAGACCCTGCTGTTGTCCGGCAAGATGCTGACCGGCCGTGATGCGGCCCACAAGCGTCTGGTGGAGATGTTCGAGAAAGGCGAGTCACTGCCCGAGGGAGTGGACCTGAAAGGGCGCTTCATCTACTACGTGGGGCCGGTCGATCCGGTGCGGGAGGAAGTGATAGGGCCGGCCGGACCGACCACCGCCACGCGCATGGACAAGTTCACCGAGCCGATGCTGGCACGGACCGGGCTGCTGGGCATGATCGGCAAGGCCGAGCGCGGCCCCGCGGCCATCGAGGCGATCCGCAGGCACCGGGCGGTCTATCTGATGGCCGTTGGGGGTGCGGCCTACCTGGTTTCCAAGGCCATCCGCAGTGCGCGTATCGTGGCCTTTGAGGAGCTGGGCATGGAGGCCATCCATGAATTCGAGGTGGAGGACATGCCAGTGACGGTGGCCGTGGACGTCAACGGCACCTCGGTCCACCAGACCGGACCCGCCGAATGGAAGGCCCGGATCGCGGAAGCCCGACCGGTCGAGGTGCGATGATCGGCTGGCGGGCGGGTCAGAGCATGTCGTCGTAGGGACTGTTCTCCGGCAGCGTGATGGCATGCCGCTGTCCGCTTACGCGCAGGCTGTGGCGGTCCAGCTCGATGTCCTGACCGTCCAGAACGCCCTCGCCGAAACGGTAGACGGGTCGGAATTCTCCCCGGCTGCATGCGCTGTCATGGGCGGCGCTGGCTTCCTGTACGGCTTCGTTGCGACGCTGATGGCTCGCCATGGCCTTTTCGCCATGGCGTTTCCGGAGCATCCGTCGGGTCACATGGGGTGCCAGAACGGATGCGCTGGCATTGTTGCCGCCGAAGCCCTTGGCATTCAGGATGGCCGCGTCCATGCCGTCCCGGCCCACGTCCCGGTGCTGGAGCAGAAAATCGACATGGTCCCGGTGGACGTCATCGGCGAGTCGATCAACGGTCACGATGCCCGGCAGAATGCCGTAGTGCCAGCTGCCCAGTGTCGTGACCAGCTGATCGGCGGATGCCGACGCCAGTGAATGGCCGATGAACGCCTTGATCGCCGTGGTCGGCCATTGCGCGATACCCCATTGCCGGGCCACCTCGTTGATGATGTGCGATTCCGTTGTCCGGTTCTGTGGTGTGCCGGTGCCGTGTGCCTGGACGAAGCTGCGTTGCCGCAGCCCCTGTTCCCCGATCACGGCCGCGGTAGCGGCGGCGGCCTTGGCCATGGTGATGTAGTTGCCGATGCCAGGACTGGAAATGGACTTCTTGTAACCGTCGGCGTTGACGAACACTTCATTGATGGCGCCGTGGATGTTGGCGCCCAGCTCCAGGGCGAGACTGTCATCGCAGAGTACGATGAACTGCGCGGATTCCCCCAGGGTGAATCCGGCATTGAGCCCGAAGGGGCGGCAGGCCCGGCGGTGATCCGGTGTCGTCAGGCCCAGGGCGGAGTCCAGCTCCAGCAGTTTGCGGTCGTCGGCGAGTGCCCCCATGGTGGCGTAGCCGTCGATCACTTCCGGGGTGATCGGTGCCTCCGCCGTCCCCACGATGGCGATGCGGTGAGTACCGCCGCGGATGTCGCGCATGGCCTGTCGCAGGTTGTACAGGAAGGTGGCGCAGGCGGCCACGTTGGTTCCGGTGGTGCCCATGTTGCCCAGCAGGTAGGCATTGATGAAGTCGGCCGGCATTTCCGCGAAGCCCAGCGCCAGCTGCTTGGAGGTGACACGTTTGCCCAGCAGTCGGGCCTGCAGCATGCCACCGTTGCCTTCGTAATCCAGCTGGCTCATGCTGCTGCCGGCGTACACACTGACCTGATCAGGTGCCACGTGCTCCAGAATCCGCTCCCAGGGCAGGCCGATGGACTGGATGGCATCACTGGCCCCCACCACGGTCATCTGCAGGCCACGCGGATGATTGCGGGACTGGTACAGTGCCCTGGGGTCGAAGCCGCTGGGTAGCTGCCCGGCGCTGTTGACCGCGCTTTTGCGTACCGTCTCCAGCAGGACCGGCAGACCATCCGGAATATCCACGCGCAGCAGACCATCGTGAGCCTCGGCGATCTGCCAGTCCAGCGGAATCTCGTGGGGCAGATCGCGGCGGCGTACCAGAAAACTGAGCGGCTGCTCCTGTCCGGGACGCAGCGTGGCGCGCTGGTGCACCGGGATACGGGCGGGATCGAACAGGTTGTCTTCCAGCTGCCGGATCAGTGTGCCGTTCTTCAGGATCGGGTCCAGCGCCTTCAGGTGGGCATCCCTGTCCACGACCTGGCCGGCGGCGTCTTTCCATTGTCCGTTTTCATGGCGGATCAGACCCATCAGGGCAGCCAGGCTGCAGCGGGTTTCCATGGCCTCGTCGGCTGGCAGGCTGTCCATGACCAGCCGACGGTAGGCATGGTGCGAGGAACTGCGTCCTGCCGCGTTGATGCCGCCAAAGCCGATGATCAGGGGTAGTCGCGCCATGTTGCCTCCATCTGGTAGAACGGTCCGCCGAGTGGCTACTGTAGAAAAGAGCTTTCGTGACATGATAAGTCATTATGGTCAATTAGTATGGTGCTATGGACTGGCCATCGCCGTGATCTGTCATCTGGTCCGTCGCCGCGGGTTCTGGCATGATGGACGGTAATGATTCCATTCAGAAACAGGAGCAATCGGCATGACAGGGTTTTCAGAGACAATGACCGGCTTCCCCGGACGCAGGACCATGATGGCGCTGCTGGGTGGCCTCGCGCTCGGGTGGGGCACCGTTGCCGCTGCCCAGGACATGGCGGATGTCGAGATCGATGTCATCGAACTGAACGGGCCGCTGGCGATGCTGACCGGTCAGGGTGGCAATATCGGGGTATCAACCGGCGACGATGGCGTGTTGATGATCGATGCCCAGTACGAGGCACTGGCCGATCGCATTCGCGATGCCCTGGATGGAGAAAATCCGCGAATGCTGGTGAACACCCACCTGCATGATGACCACACCAACGGCAATCCCGCGTTCGGCGCCAACAGCGTGATCGTGGCCCACGAGAACGTCCGCGATAGCCTCGAGGAGGCGGGCATGCCCGCCGTGGGCCTTCCGGTCATGACCTTCAGCGACCGGATGACCCTGCACTTCAACGGCGAGCGGGTCGACATGATCCATTATCCCCGCGGTCACACCGACGGTGATGTGGTGCTGTACTTCTCCGGGTCGAACGTCGTGCATGCCGGCGATCTGTTCTTCCAGGGTCGTTTTCCATTCGTCGACCTGGACAATGGTGGCAGCGTGCAGGGCTATATCGCCAACGTGGACCAGATTCTGCGGCAGGTCGATGACGACACGCAGATCATACCCGGGCATGGCATGCTGGCCGACAAGGCGGAACTGACCCGATTGCGCGACATGATGACGGCCACCGTGGCTGAAGTGCGGACCATGATGGCGGACGACATGACGCTTGAAGCGATGGTGGAGGAAGGGCTCGGTGAACAATGGGACGAATGGGCCTGGAATTTCATCACCGAAGAGCGCTGGATCGAGACCATCTACAACAGCTATTCGGAATCCGACTGATCGCATGGCATGACCGTGGAATCGCTGGAGCAATACCGGGTACGGATCGAACGGCTGCATGATGAACTCGGTATCCTGTCCGGGTTCACCGGGCAACATGACTGGCCGCTGCAGCCGGAGGCAGACGAGCTTGTCGACGCCGGACCGGACTGGTACGGCCGGCCGCAGCGTCTGCAGCCGGAGGCGCTGGCTGCCTGGCGGCGTATGCAGCACAGTGCGGCCGGGGAGGGTGTGGTGATCCACCTGATTTCGGCGTTTCGCAGTGTCGATTATCAGTGCGAGGTGATCCGCCGCAAGCGGGAAGCGGGCCGGAGCATGGACGACATATTGCGTGTCAATGCATTGCCCGGCTACAGTGAACATCATACCGGTCGCGCGATTGATCTGGGTACACTGGATTGTCCGGCCCTGGAAGAGGTGTTCGAGCACACGGCCGCGTTCGACTGGCTGCGCCGGCATGCCGGCGCCTTCGGATTCGTTCTCTCCTATCCGCGTGACAATCCCATGGGGATCGCCTATGAACCCTGGCACTGGTGCCATCACGCGGATTTGGACAAATTCCGGACAAGGGAGTAGTCTTTGGAGACAGAGAAGGCTCCGGAGATCATCGGTATGATGCAACAGGCTGTTCCGGGTAGTCAGCCGGTCAGGGAACGTCAGGGACGGATACAGAGCGAAGACAGAGGAGTGTTGTCAAGGCGCATTATTGTCCTGCTGACTGCCGTGCTGTTCTTCTGGAGTAGCCTGGTGGCAGCCCAGGACAGCGACGAGTCTCGCGTGGAGCCCATTGACGAGGCCCGCTATACACAATGGCTGGCTGACCTGATCGAGGAAGCCCGCGAGCGCGGCATCAGTGAATCGCTGATCCGTGACGTGCTGGAGCCGGTCCGCCCCATCCCCCGTGTCATTTCCAATGATCGCAGTCAGGCCGAATTCGTCGAGACCCTTGAGGAGTATCTGGAACGAAGGGTCAGCGACTGGCGCATCCGGAACGGCCGCGAGCGCCTTTCGCGACACGCTGATGTGCTTGAACAGATCACTCGAGAATACGGTGTGCCCGGTCGCTTTATCGTGGCCATCTGGGGTATCGAAACCAATTACGGCAATTTTACGGGCGGCACTGATGTGATCCGGGCGCTGGTGACGCTGGCCTTCGATCCCCGTCGTTCGGAGTTTTTCCGACGTGAACTGTTCGCCGCGCTGCAGATTCTCGAGGAGGGACACATCGAGCCCGGTCAGATGGTGGGCTCCTGGGCCGGCGCCATGGGGCAGAGCCAGTTCATGCCGGGCAGTTTCCTGGAGTACGCCGTGGATCATGACGGCGATGGTCGTAGGGATATCTGGCAGAGTGATGCCGATGTGCTGGCATCCATTGCCAACTATCTGAGCCAGCGTGGCTGGCGGCCCGGTCAGACCTGGGGGCGCGCCGTGCAGTTGCCAGCCGGATTCGATCCGCGGGACGAGCGCTGGCAACAATCCGACTATGATGGCTCCTGCAGTGTGCTGCGTCGTCACTCCGTGCGTTTGCCGTTGTCAGAGTGGCAGGAGGCGGGTATCCGCCGCGCCGGCGGTACTGATCTGCCCGAGGCCGATTTCCGGGCCTCGGTCATACAGCCCGATGGGCCGGAAGGCCAGGCATTCCTGGTCTACAACAACTTCCGGACCCTGCTGGGCTACAATTGTGCCAACAGTTATGCGTTGGCCGTTTCAATGCTGGCCGATCGACTGATCGGCCGCTGACAGCAAAGGGAGACAGCTTATGTCCAATGATTTCCAGATTGTCTATCATAATATCGATCAGTCCGATGCCATTACAGAGAATGTGAACAAGCGCATCGAGAAGCTCAAGCGCTTCAGTAACGATATTATGGGGGGGCGCGTTGTGCTGGATTCTCCTCACAACCACCAGCACAAGGGCAAGGTCTATTCGGTGGTGCTGGAGATCCATACGCCCAACAAGGAAATCGTGGTCAATCAGGATCAGCATGACAACCATGCGCACGAGGACATGTATGTGGCGATCCGGGATGCGTTCAACGCGGCCGAGCGTCAATTGAAGTCGGTCGACAAGAAGCATCGCAAGGCGCCGCCGGAGTTCGTCGATCCGATCCCTGAAGTGGATGAGGCCGAGCTGGATGCGTTCGAGGACGATGACGAGGACCTGCAGAAGGCCTCCGGCTGATTCCGGGCGATTCCCGGACAAGGGGCTGCGCTCTCCGGGCGCAGCCCTTTTTTGATGGCTTTTTCAACGTGTAGTGAATCGAGAGTGGAGTGATACGACCGTGACAGCAGCGAATGATGACAGACAACGGGAAGCGATCGAAGCCGCGACATTCCGGCGATTGCTGGCGCACCTCGACGACAACCGCGATGTGCAGAACATCGATCTGATGAATCTGGCCGGTTTCTGCCGTAACTGTCTCGCCAAGTGGTACGCGGCCGAGGCGCGGGAAAGGGGTGAGACCATTGATTATAAACAGGCCCGCGAGCGGGTCTATGGTATGCCCTACGCGGAATGGAAGGAGAAATTCCAGAAACCCGCCACGGAACAGCAACTGGCTGCCATGAATGCCAGGCAGGGCGGTCAATAGGGCGCGCCGGTTTCAGTCGTCCGCCTGTCCGTCCGGCTGGGCATTGAACAGACGGGTACGCACCAGTCGGCGGTATTCGCCGGGCGTGACCGTATGGTGACGGCGGAACAGGCCGGTGAAATGGCTGACGTCCTGGTAGCCGACGGCCCAGGCGATCTCGCCAATCCCGAGATTGCTGTGCTTGAGCAGTTCCCGGGCGCGTGACAGGCGGATGCCCTGCAGGTAGGCAGTCGGCGTCTGCCCGGCTGCCTGGCGGAAACGCCGGTTCAAGGCCCGCTGATGCAGATTGAATCGGGCCGCCACTTCCGCCACCCGGATCTCGCTGGCGTAGTGTTGTTGCAGCCATTCCTGGATTTTGATGATGTCTTCATCGTGATGGATGTTGGGCGGCTCGGCGTCCAGCAGTCGTGATTCGTAAGAACGCTTCAGCTCGTGTGTAAAGTGATGCGCGACCTCGTTGGCGATGTCGGCGTCGAACAGGCGTTCCACAAAATGCAGACTGACATCGCGGACCGCGTTGATGCTGCCCGTACAATACAGCCGCTCATCGCGCGTGATGAAGCGTTTGCGCTGCAGGCGGACTTTCGGGTACCTGCGCTCGAAGTCGTCAAAATAGCGCCAGTGGGTAGTGGCCATACGATGGTCGAGTAAACCGGCGCTGGCCAGAAAATAACTGCCGGATCCGACGGCACAAAGGGTGGCTCCAGCCTCGTGACAGTCGCGCAGCCATGCAATGATATCCGGATGGGCGCGTAGGGCACCCGAGGGGTTACCCCAGAGTGCCGGTACAAAGATCAGTTCACTGAACGTCACATCATCCAGTCTCCGGGTGGGTGTGAGCTGTACACCACCAGTCAGGCACTGCTGATCGGTGATTTCAGCCACAATATCCACGGCGACTGACGGTCTGCGTCTGCCGGTGTGGGCGCGGAGGATCTGGGCGGCAGCGCTGATCATCTCCAGTGGGATCATCATACTGGAGACCAGTGCCTGACGTGGAGCCAGTATGCTGACGGACCTGTCCGGTACTGCGTTGCGGGTCATCGGGGTGTCACTCGGTGTAACGGATACCGGTGACAGTATAGCAACGGGCCCCTTCCGGGGTGCGGATTTCCACCTCGGCATCCAGGCGCTTGCCCAGAAGTGCCCGGCCCAGTGGCGCATCCATGCTGATGTAGCCGTCGCGGAAACCGATCTCGTCGGGACCCACGATCCGGTATTCTGCCTCGTGCCCGTCCTCGTCCTCGAGCGCCACCCAGGCGCCGAAGAAAATGCGTTCCGGGTCATCCGGGATGTGGTTGACCACGGTGGCATTTTCCAGACGGCGACTGAGGTAACGCACCCGCCTGTCAATCTCGCGCAGGCGTTTCTTGCCGTAAATGTACTCGGCATTCTCCGAGCGGTCGCCCTGGGCCGCGGCCTCGGTCACGGATTGAGTGACACGTGGCCGCTCCTCCCGCCAGAGATGATCCAGCTCACGTTTCAGGCGTGCGTCGCCCTCGGCTGTGAGATAATTGGATTTCGGCGGCGACGGGGGACGATAGCGACTCATGATCAACCGTTGCGACGTTCGAAGTCCTGCATGAAGTCAGCCAGGGCCCGGCAACCTTCCATTGGCATGGCGTTGTAGATGGAAGCGCGGATACCGCCCACCAGGCGGTGACC
>JBNJGU010000089.1:0-11145 GCA_051747985.1 Pseudomonadota bacterium
CAACCCGAGCAGGCCCAACAGACGATAGCTGAATCCAGCCGCCGTCAATCGATAACCTGCGGAGGTCGAGAACAGCGAGATCGGCACACGGCGAATGACCAGCATCAGCAGACCGATGGGCAACAACAATCCGGCGAAATAATGGTAGCCGTTGCCACGATCGGGTGGCGCATCGAACTCCATCAATATCCGTGTATCCGACAACAGCGGCAACGTACGTCCACCCTGCTCGACACCGGATTCCACACGCTGCAGATGCCGGCGCAGCTGCAGCGGAAGAAACAGGCTTTCCCATCTCGACATCCTCGCGTCGACGCGACCGTTCAACAGCACATCGACCCCCATTGCCACCGGAGGCAGGGATCGATAATGGGCCCGAACCTGGTCCCGCCATGATCCGGGACCCTGTCCCTGACTGGCTTCGTACAGGGCTCCTGACAGCGCTTCATCCAGATAATCTCGGACGCGGGTCGTACAGTTATCCCGGAAATAATCGTAGTCGTAACGGACGTTCCCGTCCCTCAGATTCCATGCCAGCCGTCGGTACAGGCGGGTTTTCTGGGGCGCGGTCAGATTGATGCGCTCCTGCCAGACCGTGCGCTGCTCGCGACGATACCGCGACAGTTCCCACTCGGTCGGAAACGTGCCCAGCTGATACTCCATGTGTCCCTGCAGAAAACGCCAGCCGAAGGGCAACAGACCGTCACTGGTGTCAAACAGCCCCCAGTTGAATACCAGATCGGTGCCATTACTGGTGTCGACCACTCGCAGGGCCGTGTGACCGAAGTTGTCCCAGACATGGTCGCCCGTGTCCACGGTCAGCAGATAGAAAGTCAACCGGTCCGGATCGGGCGGAGACGGGATCGATTCCCGATCGGGAATGGACGGCAGGGCGGGCGCGGCATGAACATCAGTTGCCGGCACCGCCATCAGCAACAACGGCAACATCAGCATCAGACAACAGAAGGTGCCGATCCGCCATGTTGCCGTCATGCGGTATGCTGCTGATTCGATGGAAGTCAAGGATCCGTGAACGTCTTTTTGCGATTATGCCACCACAGCGACAGGAAGACTGCATCATAACAAAGAACGCCCTCTGTTCAAGAGCGCGGATCATCCCGGCTTGCTCCCGCTTACACCAATGCCTATGATACCGGCCATGCCAACCCTTGCGCGGCATGAAGCCGCCTGAACCGGATAATGGAGTCCAACCTGTCATGAATGGCGCTCAAGCCCTGGTCCAGAGCCTGCAACAGTGCGGCGTCGAGCTCTGCCTGGCCAACCCCGGCACCTCGGAAATGCATCTGGTCGAAGGACTGGACAAGACACCGCGGATGCGTTCCGTGCTGACGCTGTTCGAGGGCGTCTGCACCGGAGCCGCCGATGGATACGGCCGCATGACCGGCAAACCCGCGGCCACGCTGCTGCACCTGGGGCCGGGCCTGGCCAACGGTATTGCCAACCTGCACAATGCCAGAAAGGCCAACACCCCGATCATCAATCTGGTCGGCAATCATCCGGCCTGGCATATCGGCTATGACGCACCACTGACGTCGGACATCGATTCGCTGGCCCGCAACTTCAGCGCCTGGATCAAATCGAGCAGTACGGCCGACACGCTGGCGGCGGATGCGGCCGATGCCTGGACCGCGACCATGCGCGCCACACCCGACTCCCGGGGACGCATCTCGACACTGGTGATCGGGGCCGATGCCGCATGGGGTCAATCGCCGCCACCACCCACGCCTCCCACCGCCCCGAGGCGCGCCACCGTGTCCGATGACGCGATTACATCGGCCGCCTCGGCACTGGACAGCGGAGAACCGACGGTAGTGATCCTGGAACACGACGGTATGTCACCGGAAGCGGTGGAGCACGCCGCCCGCATCGCCAGCCACACCGGTTGCCGGCTGATGACATCGACGTTCCCGGCCCGCGTGGAGAGCGGGGCCGGCACGCCGGAACTGGAACGCATGCCGTATTTCCCCGAGCACATTCTGGCCAGCCTGGATGGTGTACGACATCTGGTCCTGGTCGGCGGGCGGGCACCCGCCAGCTTTTTCGCCTACCGCGATACACCCAGCCATCTGGTGCCTGACGGGTGCGCCACTCACACGCTGGCCCGGACCGAGGAGGATGCCGTCGAGGCGCTGGCGCGGCTCTCGGACCGGCTTGGTGCCATGCAGGCCCCGATTCAACGCTTTCCGAAGAAACCCCTGGACATGCCGGACGCAGCGACATCGCTGAACCCCAAGACCATGACCGCGGCCATCTCGGCGACACTGCCGGAGCAGGCCATCATCGCCACCGATTCCGGCGCCGGCAATGGCATGTTTACCCATCTGCAGACCGCCAACCCGCACACCTGGTTGAGCCTGACCGGCGGCTCCATCGGCCAGGGTGGACCCGCCGCCACCGGCGCCGCGCTGGCCTGCCCGGATCGGCCCGTGCTGGCACTGCTCGGTGATGGCGGCGCGGCGTACACCATACAATGTCTCTGGACCCAGGCCCGCGAGCAGCTGAACGTCACCACCGTGATCTTCGCCAACCGCAAATACAATATCCTCAGCGTGGAATATGGACGGCTGGGTGTCACCGATGTTGGCGACATCGCCGCGAGTCTGTTCGACATCGGCAATCCCGAAATCGACTGGACCGCGATGGCCACCAGCATGGGTGTGCCTTCGGCCCGCGCGGAGACCGTCGGGGAGCTGGCCCGCCTGTTGCAACAGGGGATGTCCGGGCCGGGACCATTCCTGATCGAGGCACGTTGCTGATGAGTACATTCCAGCCGGGCAGCGATGAATGGCTGAACCAGGTCGAAGAGGAGACGCTGGAGCCGGAGCGCCCGATCATCGATCCACACCATCACCTCTGGAAAAAGCGCTTCGGTCGCGATTACCTGCTGGAGGATTTCTGGGCCGACACCTCGAGCGGCCACAATGTGCGGGAAGCGGTATTCGTGGAGTGCAGAGCCTTCTATCACCGCGAGGGGCCGGAGCATCTTCGCCCCCTGGGTGAAACCGGCTACATCATCGACCTGGCCCGACACTCCCTGGCGCAGAACGAACACACCCGTATCACCGGCATCGTGGCTCACGCGGACCTCATGCTGGGCGATGACCCGGGGCGGCTGCGGGAAGTACTGGACGGTCACCGCGAAATCTGTGGCTCTCTGCTACGGGGCATCCGGCATGGTGGCGCCCGCGATCCCCGTCCGGAAGACCTGATCATCCCCGGGCCGGCCCCTTCCTACCTGTACGGCAGGGAGAATTTCCGCGCAGGCGTACGCGAACTGGGACGACAGAGCCTTGTCTACGACACCTGGCACTACCATCACCAGAACGAAGACTTCCTGGAGCTCGCCCGGGCGGTACCGGATACCACCATGGTGCTGGATCATTTCGGCACGCCGCTGGGCGTTGGCATTTACCGCGGCGCCAGCGATGAGATCTTCCAGCGTTGGAAGGAAGATATCCGGGAACTGGCCCGCTGCCCCAACGTGTACGCCAAACTGGGTGGCCTGGCGATGCCTGACAACGGTTTCGGCTGGGATCGTCGTGACCGGCCCGCCGACTCCGACGAGCTTGTGCGCCGGCAGAGGAAGTACTACCTGCACACCATTGACTGTTTCGGACCGGAGCGTTGCATGTTCGAAAGCAACTTCCCCGTGGATCGCCTTTCCATCCCTTACGCGAGTGTATGGAACGGATTCAAGAAAATGGTGGCCGATTTCAGCGAAAGTGAAAAAGACGCCCTGTTCCGGGGCACGGCAGCCACGGTCTATGGTCTCACGTAGCGGGCCAGGCGGGTAATACGATAATGATCAGCCGCCTGATCCACCCGGGACCGGTTGGCGCAGGCGCTTGACGACACCGCTGGCAGTGAGGATCACGCGGTCGCCACAATACAGCGTGGCCCGGACGAACACCAGTGAACCACCGCGGCGCACAACCTCTCCGAAGCCCTCGACCAGATCTCCCTCTTCGGCCGGGCCGACAAACTCGGAATTGCAGGTCACCGTCACCACACCTTCCTGTCGACCGCCATTGGCCGCAATACACAGGGTATAGTCGGCAAACATCATCAACACACCGCCATGGACCGTGCGATGGGAATTGCAGTTGTGCCGGCGCGCGCGGAAGGCGGTTCTCGTCGTGTCATCTTCCACATGGAAGAAAAAAGGACCATTGTGGTCCTCGGCCAGGTCACCCTGCCATTGTCGGTAATGGGACGGTATACCATGATCCTCGGGATCTGTTGATGTCATAGGGTCCTCGCGTCTGCCATGCATTGACTGGCACTGCCAGCACGGTTCATAGATGTTTCACCCGATCAATCGGCAGGGGGCGGACCTCGTCCAGTCCCCTGCCATTTTCCACCAGTGCCTGCAACGCGTCCCCGAGCGCCTGACCGGCCTTCAGCACCGTGGTCCAGTAGTCGATACGCCGTCTGGTGTCGAGCACCTCGAAGTCTTTCCGGTCCGGGATCTTGCCGAAAGGCAACGTGGCCACAAACTCCGCCGAAGGGGCCAGAACAATCACATTGTCGAAATTGGCCGGATCAATACGCCGCCACCGGACCATCTTGTCGAACCAGCCCGGAATCAGGCCCGCGTAGAAATGCGGATACAACACCAGATCATCCAGCCGCGAGAATGGCAGGTCGAAATGATAATCGGTGATCCCGCCGTCACGGAACAGGGAACCGGTTGCGCCCGGCACACCCTTGACCCCTTCCATGACCAGGGGAATTGACCCCGTGGCCATCAGCGCCTCCCGGACATTGTCGGGCCTGAGTTCAACCTGATGCGTGGGCATGTCATCCAGGGGAATCACGGGAGGCTGTTGTCCTGGCACAAAGACGGTCCGCTCAAAGAAATGACGCAGCGTGCGTCGACTGAAAGCGTTACACAGACCGCAGGCGGCCAGGCCGGCTCCCAGAAGCGCCCGGTTTTCACTCCGTACCGCCGCACGGGCGCGGTCCGCGATGACATGTGTACGGATCAATGGATTGCCGGCAATTTCCGCGGCACCGTCTTCACCCAACACATCATCCAGCAGCCTCCTCGCCTCGCGACTGACCTCATGGCGATCCGGGCGCGACGACGAATAGGTCTGCGTGGCATAGCGCCAGGCCAGGCGCTCGATGCCCGCGGCCGGATCATTCAGTCCCAGGCAGGCCAGTCGCCATGCCCCCGCCGAAGTCCCCATCGTGGACAGAGGAAGGTGTCGATCCCGGAAAAATGATCCGAAAAGGTACCGGTCCATACCATACAGTACAAACCACTTGGGCCCGCCCGAGGCCCCGACCAGCAGAGCCACATCCTCCTGGCGCAGGCCGTTTTCACGCAGGCGTTGGCGGGCCCGGGGCCCGGCAAGTAGGGACAGTACAGACATGGGTGCCGATCATATACACAGGATCCATATCACGGCAAGCCCCACCGGGACCTCACCAGTACCATTGCGGCCATGATTCCACTACACTGGGAAGTCTCCGAGCAATCATGGCAAGACTCGGGATGTCCCGGCACGACATCCCCCAAATCGTGTACAGGAAGAGAATTTCATGAAGTATGCATTGATTCAGCGAACCCGCACCACTGCCTCTCTGCTGGTGCTGTTGTTGGTCCTTTCCCAGGGCATGGTTTTCCCTGGTGATCGTGGCGTGGTCCATGCTCAGCAGGGAAACAGCCGTAGTGCGGATACCGAGTTGTCGATCCGCCACTACCGCCGCGGCAACACCTACAACAACCTGGAAAGGTATGACGAGGCCATCAAGGAATACGAACTGTCCGTCGCGGCCGACCCGGAGATGCTGGACTCGTACCGGAACATGGCCAATATCCACTACAGTCAGGGTCGTTACGAAGAGGCCATCCCGAACTTCATCCGGTTCGTGAACCTGTATGACGGGCCGCCGGACACCGCCCTGCGCAGCGCACTGGCCAATCTGGGCAGACTGCTGCGCGATCGGGGCGAATATGACCGCGCCATCGAATTCGACCTGCGTGCCCTGGAAGCGGACCGGGACAACGAATCGCTGGTCTACCTCTCCGGCAATGACTATCTCAATGCCGGTGAGTCCGACAAGGCATTACAGGTTTATGAAAAAGCGGTCGAACTGCAGCCGGACAATGCCTTTCTGCACCGCACTCTGGGACGCATGTACGACGATCAGGGCGAGCTGGAAGTGGCGCTGGAGCATTACCGCAAGGCTGCCGAAATCGATCCCGGCACCAACTTCTATCAGGAACTGGTCACGACGACGCGGGATCGCATCGAGTGGCGGGAACAGGAGTGACGCCGGAGGACTTCTCCGCCTCGCCCGCCAATCCGATCATCCGGGAGTCACGCTCCGCCGGCTCCAGACCGGCGAGCGTCTCGACGGCGTCCAGAAACACGGCCCAGTCGCCACTGGACTGTTCCATCAGCAACGCGAACGCCGGCACCCATTGATTGTAGGCGGCCACCGTGGCCAGCTGGGCATTGTTCAACGGCCCCGCAAACCAGTCACCATACGCATCAACGCCCCAACAGGTCCGTAACGCGGCGTATTCGTCACGCAACTGCTGACGTATCCGCTCACGCGCTGCCGCCACCTGCCGGGCATCACCCTCATTGGCATACAGTTGCTCCAGATGTGCGGCATGACGACCGACCAGCTCCACAAAAGCGGTCTGCCGGCGTTGGCCCCCCCGCCACTCCTCCAATGCCCGCGCATCGCCCGGGCCCACCTCGTGCCAGCGACGCAGGCCGGCCTGCTCGATGAAGGTCGCAAAACTTTCATTGAAGACCGTGTCGCCGGGGACATAGACCCGCTGATGAGCCATCTCATGGAACAACAGGGCGGCCAATGCCCAGTCGGGCCGCTGCAGCATCGGAGTGGTCAGCGGATCATCAAACCAGCCCAGCGTAGAATAGGCGGTGACACCGCCCACATAGACGTCATAACCGAGTCCGCCCAGGCGCTCCGCCTCGCGGTGAGCCGCGGCCTTCGAAAAGTAGCCCCGGTATCCGACACAACCGGCGACGGGGAAACACCATTCCCGTAACGCCAGGGAGTCCGATGGCGCGGCAAACACATTCCAGACCACGTACGGCCGATCCAGGGAGACATAGTGGCGATAACTGCCGGCCGCTTCCAGGCCCAGCAACTCACCGGCGAATTCACGGACGGCACTGGCCTGCTGCAATGCCCCACGGACCCCGGGAGAAACCCCGTCACCGGCCAGCACTTCATCGACCGGCTGCCTCTGCATCAGCAACCCGAGTTGCCCGGTTACGGCCTGACCATAGTAACCCAGTGCGCGACAGCCGCTAAAAGCCGATAATACCGCCAGAATCAGCATGAGATGCCAGACGCGTCTCACGGCCGGGGCACGTCCCCGGAACGCTCACGGCCCAGGAGCTCAATCTCGAACAGATGCCCCCACAGCTTGCCGGTGACGAACAGTCGCTCTTCATCGGGATCCCAGGCAATGCCATTCAATACCGAATCCGAACCCTCGGTGGAGGTCTGCTCCGACAGTCCGGAGAGATCGACCAGACCAACCACTTCGCCGCTGTCCGGATCGATGCGGACAATATAGTCACTCATCCAGACGTTGGCCCAGACCTCGCCATCAATGTACTCCAGCTCGTTGAGTCGATGGACCGGCTGCCCGTCCAGTGTCACCGGGATGCGTCTGATCACCGAAAAATCGTCCGGACGAATGAACTGCAACATGTCGGATCCATCACTGAGGATCAGCGACTCGCCATCGTGGGTCAGGCCCCAGCCTTCACCGGGATGATAGTGTGACGTCTCCGGCTCCAGCGTATCGGCGTCGTAGACGAACACCAGCCCGGACTTCCAGGTCAGCTGATACAGACGGTTGTCGAAAATCGCGATCCCCTCGCCGAAGTACTGCCGCGGCAGGGAGCGATGGTCAAGCAGGCGTCCTTCCTCCAGGTCCAGCCTGGCCACCCCTGAACGTCCATACCGCCCCGTACCCTCGTACAGCACGCCATCGTGGATCAGCAACCCCTGGGTAAAAGCCGTGGAACGATGTGGAAAACGCTCCACCACCTGGTACCCGTA
Source organism: Pseudomonadota bacterium (assembly GCA_051747985.1). GTDB lineage: Bacteria > Pseudomonadota > Gammaproteobacteria > Pseudomonadales > Pseudohongiellaceae > PWQG01. The sequence goes on from JBNJGU010000089.1 coordinate 8,083, forward strand.
CTCTGTCGGAGTTGCCAGCACCGACGCCGGAAACCACCCGGACAGGGATAGCAGAAGGACCACCGCCATAGCGGCCAGACGCCCTCGGGCGGTCCCGGGCGAAAATGGCTGGCCGCCACGGTGCCTGACCGAAAATCGCAATATCACCGGTGATATTCCTCTTCTCCTGACGTAGAATCGATACAATAATCCGAGTCTATGGAGGAACTCCGAACATGGCAAGTGAATGTCTGTTCTGCAGAATGCTGGAAGGCGAAATTCCGTCCGAGACGGTGTTCGAGGACGATCAGGTATATGCCTTCCGCGATATCAATCCACAGGCACCCACCCATATTCTGGTCATTCCCAGAAAACACATCAGCAGTCTGGATGAACTCACTGATGCCGACGCACCCCTGATGGGGCGCCTGATGACAGCGGGAGCCGATATCGCACGTCGGGAAGGACTTTCCGCGAAGGGCTACCGCAGCGTCATCAACACTGGCGAGCACGGCGGGCAGTCGGTCCACCACATTCATCTGCACATTATCGGAGGGCGCGCGCTCAACTGGCCCCCGGGCTGACAAGAAGGCCGCGCACACCGGCCGCGGAGGCTTCAACCACTCCCTGTTCCGTGATCAGGCCACTGACCAGCCGGGCAGGGGTCACATCGAAGCCCGGGTTGGCGGCCCGCGCACCCGGAGGCACCAGCCGCGCCACCGTCAGGTCACCGTTTCTACCGGCTCCCGTCACCCAGCGCACCTCATCCGGATCGCGCTCCTCGATGGCAATGGCTCCCACGCCCTCGGCCAGATCAAAGTCGATGGTCGATACCGGCAACGCCACATAGAACGGGACCGCGGTGTCCTGCGCCGCCAGGGCTTTGAGGTAGGTGCCGATCTTGTTGCACACATCGCCATTGGCCGCGGTACGGTCGCTTCCCACCAGGCAGATATCCACTTTGCCCGACTGCATCAGATGCCCCCCGGCGTTGTCCACAATCACCGTGGCGGGCACGCCAGCCTGATCAAGCTCCCACGCGGTCAGGGCCGCGCCCTGCAGCCGGGGCCGGGTCTCATCCACCCATACATGCACCGGAATACCGGCCGCATGCGCCTTGTACACGGGGGCAAGGGCGGTTCCCCAGTCAGCGGTGGCCAGCCAGCCGGCATTGCAATGGGTGAGGATATTGAGTGGACGTCGCAGCCGCTCATGCAGGGCTTTCAACAGAAGCAGGCCATGGTCGCCGATATGCTCGCAGGCAGCCGCATCCTCGGCCAGTAACTGTAGCGCACAGTCCAGCGCCTTCCGTGGTTGCTCCGAGGCCTGCACGTCGTGCAACGCAAGCCGCAATCGTCGCAATGCCCACTGCAGATTGACGGCGGTCGGCCGCGTCGCCATCAGCTGCTCACAGGCCAGCCCCACGGAAACCGCGCCGCGCCGTAGCGCGAAATACAGACCGAACGCGGCCGTGATACCGATCAGTGGCGCGCCCCGCACACGCATGCTCCGGATCGCCTCGCAGGCCGATTCCAGTGAATCCAGCTCCAGATACGTCAGTTGATGGGGCAGCCGGGTCTGATCAATGATGCGCAGGGACGCGGTCTCCTGCTGCCAGGCGATGCTGTTCAGGGTCCTGCCGTTCAGTTCCATGCCTGCCTCGATATCCCGACATTACCGACCGCACAACGAAAAACGCACCCTTCCGGGTGCGCCTTCGACTGACTCCATCGGTCCGGCGATTACGGCTCGACGATGGATATATCAAATATGCCCGCTTCCCGCGCGGCATCCATGACCGTGGTCAACGTCTGCACATTGGAGTCGTTGTGGGGCTGCACGATCACACTGGCTTCCGGGTTCTCGGCCTTCAGGCGGTCGATATTGGCCCGGACCTGCCCTGGCTGCACGGCCCGGGGCGCGCCATTGAAGCGGATCTCGTTGTTGGCTCCCAACTCCACGAGAATATTGCGATCCTCCGGCGGCTGCTCCGGTGGCGGCTCGTCGCTGTTATCGCTGCTGGCGGCATCAATGGCCGTTTCCGAGAGAAATGTCGCGGTCACCACGAAGAAAATGAGCAGAATGAAGACCACGTCCAGCATGGGCGTAAGGTCGATGCTGCTTTCGTCTTTTTTTCTGTTGCCTGCCAGTTTTTTCATGTTATGTTCAACCCGTTCTGCAAGTACTTGATTTCTCTATTTATTCTGAATCTTCTGAAATCCGCCCCAGTAATACGACGCGGACTTTCGTTGCGTTCATGGTCCAAGTATACCTGATATGTCGCGGGCCACAATACCCATGCCAGCCCGATCCGCGCTCACTGCAGCGCGCGGACGGACGCCTCGATGACCGCCTGGAGCTGTTTTGGCGGCCGACCTTCCCGGCAACTGACACGAACACCTGTCAGCGTGTTCATCAGCATGTCCGCGGCCAACTCCGGTGTAACTCCGTCAGCCAGCTGCCCGGCGGATCCGGCTTCCCTGGTGCGCTTCAGGAATGCCTTGCGGATGTTGTTATGGTAGGCCTTCACCACCTTCTGCAGTTCCTTGTCCCAATTGACACTTTCACAGAACGAGTTCACCAGCAGGCAACCCTTGACGCGACGACGGGCCGGCACGCCCAACACGGCCAGATGGAAGTATCGATTGACGGCGTCCCACGGTGCCAGTTCATCATTATTGAGCGACGCATCCAGGTCCCGTTGCACCAGCTCGCTGTAGTGCTTCAGACAGGAGCGGAAGAAAGTGTCCTTGTCGCCAAACGAGTTATACAACGTGCCGCGGTTGATGCCGGTGGCATCCAGCAGTTTCTGTACCGAACTGGCTTCAAAGCCCTCGCTCCAGAACTGCTCCATGGCATTGGTCAAAACATCTTCATACACAAACTCGACTGGTCTCGCCATAATGGATCATTACCTGTTACTGCTGAATGGAAAAGTCCGGGGAACGCATTCCCGAAGGGCGCGAATTCTATCCGAATACAGGTCTTTTTACATCTATTGATACAAAATACTACATTTCCCGGCAAAACCACGGGCGGTTCAGGCAGCGAAACTGAACAGCAGCCCCAGTACTCCGCCGAAGA
>JBNJGU010000090.1:0-11120 GCA_051747985.1 Pseudomonadota bacterium
ACCAGACCCGGTCGCCCCACATCCAGCTGCTTGTCGTTACCCAGATCGAAGTGGCCATCATGCAGATGGATGTCCGAGTGGCAGACCCCACAGGCTTCCATCTTCACCAGCACTTCGCTACCCCGCGGCCGCGGAGTCTCTTCTTCCCTGCGTTCCAGCGGCGCACCGGGCGCCGCGGTCTGGTAGGAAATCATCAGTGGCTCCTCACTTGTTCTCTGCAGCCCAGTCAGCGAAAGACTTGCCTTCCTTCGCCAGCTTCTCCAGCAACGGCGCGGGCTTCCAGTAGTCCTCGCCCAGCGTGTCGCGGAACTCACAGATCCGCTCGTAGACCTTCTCCAGTCCCACCTGATCGCCATAGAACATCGGTCCACCCCGCGAGGCCGGGAAGCCGTAGCCGTACAGGTACACGACATCAATGTCGCCGGGGCGCTGCGCCACGCCCTCTTCCAGAATCAGGGCGCCTTCATTGACCAGCGGGAAAAACAATCGATCCACGATCTCTTCCTTGCTGATTTCGCGCTGCTCGATACCCAGTTCAGCCGCTTTTTCCCGGATGAGCTTCTCGACTTCTGGGTCGGCCTGGCGGGCCCGGGTCTCGGGATCGTACTTGTAGTATCCCGCTCCACTCTTCTGGCCCAGACGATCCATTTCCACCAGCGTGTCGGCAACGATGCAGGTACGCGGGTCCGGTGTCACATCCTTACGGGCCTTGCGGGCCTTGTAACCGATATCCAGACCGGCCAGGTCGCTCACGGCCAGCGGCCCCATCGCCATGCCGAATTCCTCGGCGACACTGTCAACCTGGGTCGGCGTGGCACCGTCCAGCAACAGCATATGCGCCTGCCGGCCATACCCTGTCAGCATGCGGTTGCCGATGAAACCATAGCAGACACGTGCCATGACGCACACCTTCCCGATCTTCTTGCCGATCTTCATGGCGGTGGCCAGCACATCGTCAGCGGTCTTCTCCGCACGCACCACTTCCAGCAGCTTCATGACGTTGGCCGGCGAGAAGAAATGCATGCCGATCACATCCTCCGGACGCTTGACGGCCGTGGCGATTTCGTCGATATCCTGATAGGAGGTATTGGTGGCCAGGATGCACCCGGGCTTGCAGACCGCATCCAGCTTGCTGAATACCTCCTTCTTGATGCCCGGATCCTCGAACACCGCCTCGATGACCAGGTCGACGTCCTTCAGATCGTCATAGTCCGTGGTACCCTTGATGAGCTTCAGGCGCTCTTCCATCTGCGCCTCGCTCATCTTGCCCTTCTTCACCGTGATGCCATAATTCTTGCGGATGATGCCCAGGCCGCGCTCGACGCCCTCGTCGCTGATCTCCACCATGGTCACGGGAATGCCGACATTGGCGAAACACATGGCGATCCCACCACCCATGGTGCCGCCACCGATGATGGCAATGCTGTTGATGTCGCGGATCGGGGTGTCCTTCGGCAGATCCTTGATCTTCGCCGCTTCCCGCTCGGCAAAGAAGGCGTGCCGCATGGCCTCGGATTCCGGGGACTTCACCAGCTCCGCGAACAGCTCGCGTTCGCGTTCCAGTCCCTCATCGAAGGGCAGTTCCACGGCGGCCTCCACACAGGACACGATACGGTCCGGGGCGATCTGGCCACGCGCCTTCTTCGCCAGCTTTTTGCGGTAATTGTCAAAGAAGCCGGGTTCGATGGTGGAGCGGTCGATCTCGATGTCACGTACACGCTTGAGCAATGCACCGGAATCGGACAGGTCTTTCGCGTAGGCGATCGCCGCCGATTTCAGGTCATCACCGGAAACCACCTCGTCGATCAACCCCTGGTCGCAGGCCTGCCCGGCCGGCACCGGATTGCCGCTGGTGATCATGTCGAGAGCAGCCTTCACACCAATCAGGCGGGGTACACGCTGCGTGCCACCCGCGCCGGGCAGGATACCCAGTTTCACTTCCGGCAGACCGACCTGGGCGGACGGTACGGCGCAGCGGTAATGACAGGCCAGCGCCGTCTCCAGGCCGCCGCCCAGTGCCGTGCCGTGAATGGCGGCAACGACGAGTTTGCGCGAGCTTTCCAGGGCCGCCAGCACGTCGGGCAGGCCCGGCTCCTTCGGCGGCTTGCCGAACTCCGTGATATCGGCACCGGCAATGAAGGTGCGCCCCTCGCACAGCAGCACGATGGCCTCGGAACTGTCATCCTGTGCCTGCTTCACGGCATTCAGGATGCCTTCGCGAACCGCCTGGGACAGGGCGTTGACCGGCGGGCTGTCGACAGCAATCACACCGATGTTATCCACCACTTCGTATGACACTACGCTAGACATGATCTTGATCCTTGTGTTGATGACTCTTCCGGTATCCCACCGCCACAAAAACCTGTGGCGGTGGACATTCAGGTTATTGAGTGCTGGCACCGCACCTCAGTCGAGGCGCTCGATGACCGCGGCCACGCCCTGGCCGATGCCGATACACAGGCTGGCCAGTGCATACCGGCCGCCGCTGCGCTCCAGCTGCCGTAACGTGGTGAGAGCGATCCGCGCACCCGAGGCACCCAGCGGGTGTCCCACGGCGATGGCGCCCCCGTTCGGGTTGACTCTGGGATCGTCAAAATCGATCTCCAGCATTTTCAGACAACCCAGCACCTGGCTGGCAAAAGCTTCATTGATCTCGATGACATCCATATCATCCAGCGTCAGCCCGGCACGCTGCAGGGCCTTGCGCCCGGCAAACACCGGACCCAGTCCCATGACGTGAGGCTCGACGCCGGCCACCGCACCGGCAATGATGCGGGCGCGGGGCTTCATGCCGTACTTCTCACCCACCGCCGCGTTACCGATGATCAGGGCGCCGGCGCCATCGTTGATCCCCGAGGCATTGCCGGCGGTGACCACACCACCCTCGAACAGGGGGCGGAGACCCGCCAGCTTGTCGAGGGTGGAGCCGGGACGCGGATGCTCGTCCGCATCGACCGTGACGGGCGGTTGCTTGCGCCCCTGGGGCACTTCGATGGGGATGATCTCGTCACTGAAGAAACCATCTGCGCGGGCTGCTTCGTACTTCGCCTGGGAGGCGGCGGCGAAGGTATCCGCCTGCTCGCGGGAAATGCCCAGCTCCGACGCGACGTTGTCGCCGGTCTGGGGCATGGAGTCATTACCGAAGTGCTTCGAGATCAGCGGATTGGTGAAACGGGCGCCGAGCGTGCTGTCGGCGATCTGCTGCCCCCGATCATAGGCGGTCTGCGCCTTGGACAACACCAGCGGTGCGCGGCTCATCGACTCCACGCCGCCAGCCAGAAACAGCTCGCCCTCACCGGACTTCACGCCGCGACCGGCGTCCAGCACCGCCGCGAGGCCGGAGCCACACAGGCGATTCACGGTAAGCCCGGCCACCGAGGTGGGCAATCCCGCGAGCAATGCAGCGAAACGGCCCACGTTACGACAGTCCTCGCCGGCCTGGTTGGTGTTGCCCATGATCACGTCCTCGTAATCCTCCGGGGCAAAGGGGTTGCGGCCCACCACCGTCTTGATGACGTGAGCCAGCAGATCATCCGGACGCACCGGCGCCAGCGCGCCCCCGTGACGGCCGAACGCAGTGCGCCCGCCATCATAGATGAAAGCCTCGTTCACATTGCTCATGGATTTCCTCTCTACGGATCCCTTATATGGGAGAAAACAGTGTCTTTCAGGGCCGCACATGGTAGCACAGGGCCCCTGATCAGGAAATTCGAACGACTGTTCGGTTCAGGAGCTGACTATGATCCGCCCTGTGATATGATCCCGGTTCCAGTTTTACCAGAACACCGGGATGCCACGGTCCCGGCAGATCAACAGGGGAACATGATGATACGTGACCAGGAAACGCTGAATCAGCTGGTGGATATGGTGGAGCGCTTCGTCCGGGAGCGACTGGTGCCGGTCGAGCAGCAGGTGGCCGAGGAAGGCCGGGTACCCGACGAGATCATGCGGGAGATGAAGGATCTGGGCCTGTTCGGCATGACCATCCCGGAGGAATACGGCGGCCTGGGCCTGACCATGGAGGAAGAGATCCATGTGGCCATGGCACTGGGCCACACCTCGCCGGCCTTCCGCTCCATCCTGGGCACCAACAACGGGATCGGTTCGGCCGCGGTGGTGTTTGATGGCACCGAGGAACAGAAGCAGAAATACCTGCCGAAATACGCCAGCGGCGAATACATCGGCTGTTTCTGCCTGACCGAACCCGACGCCGGCTCCGATGCCGGGTCCCTGAAGACCTCGGCGCGGCGCGACGGCGATCACTACATCCTCAATGGCACCAAACGCTACATCACCAACGGCCCGGTGGCGGACACCTTCAACGTGATGGCCCGCACCAATCCCGAGATCAAGGGGGCCAGGGGCATTTCCGCGTTCATCGTCGACAAGGATACCCCGGGTATCACTCTCGGCGCGATTGACAAGAAAATGGGGCAGGCCGGCTCACTGACCTGCGATGTGATCTTCGAGGATTGTCGCGTGCCCGCGGACAACCTGATCGGCGAGGAAGGCCAGGGCTTCATCACGGCCATGAAGGTACTGGACCGGGGCCGTCTGCACATATCGGGTGTCAGCGTCGGCATCGCCGAGCGACTGATCGAGGATGCACTGGCCTATGCCATGGAACGCAAGCAGTTCGGCAAGCCCATTGCCGAACACCAGCTGATACAGGCCATGCTGGCCGACTCCAAGACGGAGTGCTATGCAGCGAAGTGCATGGTCATGGACGCAGCACGCAAGCGCGACGCCGGTGACAATGTCAGTACCGAGTCCTCCGCCTGCAAGCTGTTCGCCACGGAAATGGTGGGGCGCGTGGCTGATCGGGCCGTGCAGATTCACGGCGGCGCCGGTTACATCTCCGAGTATGCGGTGGAACGGTTCTACCGCGATGTGAGGCTGCTGCGGCTTTACGAGGGCACCAGCCAGATTCAGCAGATCATCATCGCCCGCAATATGATCCGTGAGGCGAGCTGACAACGACTGTCCGGAGCCGCCACCGGCGGGCTCCGGGCCGACCGCGGGAGCGGTCATGGTCGCCCCCTGGCGCCATGGCCGTCCCTGCCCTTGAAATATGCGCGGAAAATTGTATTTTTCTCTTGTAATCCAGCGAAAAATAAATAAACTGCGCACCTCTGCCATAACTGCACCATACAGGGCGGCAGGTTGTTTCGCCTGAATGACCAAGGGGCCCTTACCATGAGCAAAATCGCCTCCCTGCACCAGACCTCCGCCGCAGTTGCAGTAGACCATACGAATGAGCACGAGTGGCCGACCTTCGTGGGCGAACAGACCATGGAAGAGAAAGACCATTTCATCCATCGTAACGGCCTGGAGTTCGCGGGAACCCACCTGCTGATCGACTTCTGGGGCGCAAGCGGCCTGACCGATCTGGAGTTGATGGAGAGCAAGTTCCGCGAATGCGTGGAGGCCTGTGGCGCCACGTTGCTGCACATCCACCTGCACCACTTCACACCCAATGGCGGCATCAGCGGTGTGGCCGTTCTGGCGGAGTCCCATATCAGCGTGCACACCTGGCCCGAGCGCGGCTATGCCGCCTTCGACATCTTCATGTGCGGAGACGCACAGCCGGAGAAAGCGCTTCCGATTCTGCGTGAGGCTTTCCAGCCGACCCGTGTCACGCTGAGTGAAGAGCTGCGCGGGCAGACCCGGAGCGAGGAATCCACCGGACAGGACTGATGTCGAAGCCCTACTGGACAGAAACACTCTACAAGGGATACGGACAGACCCTGACTGTTGATGAGGTCCTGTTCGAGCATCGCACCGAACACCAGCATCTGTTGATCTTCAGCAATGCCCAGTTCGGACGGGTCATGGCGCTGGACGGGGTCGTTCAGACCACCGAACGTGACGAGTTCATCTACCATGAGATGCTGACCCATGTGCCCATGATGGCGCATGGCGGCGTGCGGCGCGTACTGATCATCGGTGGTGGTGACGGGGGCATGCTGCGCGAGGTCTGCCGCCACCGTGACGTCGAGCACGTCACGCAGGTGGAAATCGACCAGGCGGTCATCGATCTGGCCAGGACCCACCTGCCGAACCACAGCGATGGTGCCTTCGAGGACCCCAGGGTCAACATCGTCATTGCCGATGGTTTCGATTTTGTCCACCAGACCGACCAGGCCTTTGACCTGATCATCTCCGACTCCACGGACCCGCAGGGCCCTGGCGAGATCCTGTTCACCCGGGACTTCTATGCCGGCTGCCGACGCTGCCTGAATCCGGGCGGCATCCTGACAACCCAGAATGGCGTGGCCTTCATGCAGATCGAGGAAGTCACCAATACCGCGAGACGACTGCAGGGCCTGTTCGAGGACTGGCATTTCTATGGCGCCGCCGTACCCACCTACGTGGGTGGCATCATGACATTCGCCTGGGCCAGTGACGATCCCTCCCTTCGGACCGTGGACGCCGACACCCTTGGAAAGCGCTGGCGGGATACCGGCATTCACGCAAGATATTACACCCCCGAACTGCACCAGGGCGCCTTCGCGCTGCCGCAATACCTCCTTGACGAACTCGCGAAAATCCACCCGGCTTGACAATGGTGGCACGCATTGTCGATGATTGATGGCATTGCTTCTGGAACCCGGGCCCCATCCGTGAATGAACTCCGAAAACTGCTGGTCGTCATCAACCCCGATGTCCGTAATGACTATGTACTCGACCGGGCCCGACGGCTGGCGCATGCGTTCCGGCCGGAAATCGAGCTGGTCACGCGCCGGAGCAACATGGAAGAGGCCCTGTCCGCCCTCTCAGAGACGGAAGTACCCATCACGCCGCATATCCGGGAAGAGCGACCGGACCATGAAGCCATACTGAAGCGTATACAGAAATACCAGCCGGACATGGTCCTGAAGAGTGTGCGGCGGCGCCATCCGCTGGCACGCCTTCTAGTCACCAGTACGGACTGGAAACTGGTCCGTCACAGTCCGGCTCCGCTATGGCTGGTCAAGTCACGGGACTGGCATACCGACGGCAGCATCATGGCAGCGGTTGACCCGCTGCACAGCAAGGCTCAGCAGAATGAACTCGACCATCTGTTGCTGGAAAGCACATCCGCGCTTGCCAATCGCCTTGAACTGCAGACCCGCATATTCCATTGTTACTTCCCGGATGTCACTTCCATGTTTCCCAAGGTACTCGATGCCGGAAGTTACCTGCGCGAAAAGCGCGCGAAGCATGAGCAGAAGATGACGGAACTGCTGAAGCCGCACCACCTGGACATGGACAATGTCATCATGACGCGGGGCGATCTTGGACGCACACTGGCGCAGGCCATCAGCAGGGAGCGCACCAACCTGCTGGTACTGGGTGCGTTGTCCCGCAATGTGGTCGAGCACGCCATCATAGGAAGCACGACGGAACGCATGCTCAGCGACGCCCGCTGCGACGTTCTGGTCATGAAGAGCCAGCAACAGCAACACATCCGGTAGCCGGCGGTCATGGAACGCTTTCGCGTACTGACACTCAACATCCACAAGGGATTCGCCGTCGGCCCCAGGCGCCTGGTCCTCAACAGCATCCGTGAAATCCTGCGTGACAGCGGAGCCAACCTTGTTTTTCTTCAGGAAGTCGTGGGCGTCAATCGCAAACACGAGCGGAGAGTGGACACCTGGCCGGAGGAAAGTCAGCTTGAGTACCTGGCCGATACGGTCTGGACTCACCATGCCTACGGCAAGAACGCCATCTACCAGCACGGCCATCACGGCAATGCCATACTCAGTGAACATCCGTTCAGCTACTGGAACAACATCGACGTATCCCTGCTCAATTTCTCGCAGCGCGGATTCATCCATGGCGTCATTGATCCGGGCGTTCATGTGATCTGCACCCACTTCGGACTGTTCGAGCGGGAGCGACGGCAACAGGTGTTCCAACTGATCTCCCATATACAGCACAATATACCGGCCGGGGCTCCCCTGATCATGGCCGGTGACTTCAACGACTGGCGTCGCAAGAGTCACCATATGCTACAGCAGTCACTGGCGCTGCACGAAGCCCATGAACGGGTCCATGGTCGCTGCGCCGACACCTTTCCGGCATTCTGTCCCATCCTGTCCATGGACCGCATCTATCTGCGCGGCTTCCAGGTGGAGGACTGTGATAGCATGACTGGCAATCACTGGCGTGATTTCTCTGACCACCGGGCGCTGGTCGCCAACGTGACGCTGACCTCTGCCCGCTGACACATCTTCAGGAGACTCCCGACACCGTGTCAATCCCGGTCTGGCTGGTTCCACTCGTTCTGCTCGGCATCGCCGTTCTGACTGCCGGTCATGCCCTGCTCAACAAACGGGACTCCAAGGCCGCGTTCGGCTGGATTGCGCTGTGCATCATTCTGCCACTGGCCGGGCCGATCATGTACGTCCTGTTCGGTATCAACCGCGTACGGTCCAGAGCGCGCCGAGACTATCTGATCAAGGTATCGAGGGACTCGCTGCAGACCATCAACGACCCGCGCGGCACCCGATTCCGCCCGTTGTCCACGGTTGGGGAGTCACTCACCAGGAAAGGCCTCAGTTCCTGCAACGGCATCGATATCCTGATCAATGGTGAAGCGCTGTATCCGGCCATGCTGACGGCCATTGCCGGCGCTCGCTCCCGCATCCTGCTGGCTTCCTACATATTCGACAACGACCGGACCGGCCGTGAATTCGTGGATGCACTGGCGGCAGCGGCCCGGCGAGGCGTCGATGTCCGGGTGATGCTGGATGGTCTGGGTGAATTCATGAGTCTGCCACGCATCGGCTCATACCTCAGCAGGGCCGGTGTGCGCTTTGTCCGCTTCAATCCACTGTCACTGATCCCTCCCTCACTGAACATCAACATGCGCAATCACCGCAAGGTATTGATCGTGGACAGTCAGTATGCCTTCACCGGCGGTCAGAATATCGGTGACCGCCACCTGGCAGCGGGCAAGGACGGCGAGCACCGGGTACAGGATATCCACTTCCGCCTGACCGGAAAGATCGTGGACGAGCTGGAATGGGCCTTCTGGCAGGACTGGCGCTATTGTCGGGGCAAAAGGGAGCCGACCCGGTTCCGTGGCAGTAACATTCTGGTGCCGGACGCGGGCATCTGGAGCCGGCTTGTGCTGGACGGCCCGAACCGCCATTTCGACAAGCTCAACAACCTGCTGGTCGGGATCATTTCCGCCGCCCAGTCAAGAGTCTGGATCATGACCCCCTATTTCCTGCCGACTTTCGACCTGATAGGGGCACTCATGGCGGCCCGTCTGCGCGGCGTCGACGTCACCATCCTGTTGCCCGGGGACAACAACATCAAGCTGGCGGACTGGGCATCGAAGAACATACTGCGCCAGATTCTGGAGCACCAGATCGACGTGCGCTACCAGCCACCGCCCTTCGTGCACAGCAAGCTGCTGCTGGTGGACAGTCAATACACCCTGATCGGCTCCGCCAATATGGACCCGAGAAGTCTGCGGCTCAACTACGAGCTGGGCGTGGAACTGTTCAGCGAATCGATCAATGCCGAACTGTCCGACCACTTCGAGGGCCAGGCACGACATTCGACCCGGATCACACTGGATGACCTCAACGCCCGGCCACTGCCCATCAAAATCAGAGATTCTCTCGCCTGGCTTTTTTCACCCTATCTGTAGTGCCACCGGGCTTCATGATCAGGACATCCTGTTCCAGCCGGTCCAGCAGCTTTTCAGCGGTGTTGCCGACAAACAGACGATCCAGGCGTGAGCGCGACAACGCCCCCATCACCACCACGGCCGCTTCCAGTCGCTCGGCCAGCGCCGGCAGAGAAGTCTGGATATCCTCGTCCTCAATATGCAGGCGATCGGCGGTGAGATCGTGGCGCGCCAACAGACCACCGAGCTTCTCCTCATAGACCGACGGATCGACCTTGACCGGATAGAGTCCCGAGACCGGGGGTTGATGACTGCTGTGGTACAGATGCACCCTGCCACGAACCAGCGCGGCCATCGCCTCCCCCATATCGGTCAGACGCTCGTCCAGGTCGGCCGGCTTGTCATTGGCATGGGTGGGATCAACGGCCACCAGCACTGTCGCTCCCGGTGCCCAGTCCCGATCCTTCACCAGCAGCAACGGGCAGGGGCAGTATCGCAGTAGCTGCCAATCCTGGTGCGACAACAGCAGCCGGGCGATCCGTTCATGATGCCGGGTGCTCTGCACGAGCAGATCCGGCTCTGATTCCAGCACCTTCTCGATGATCTGTTCATACGGAGGATTACCCCAGCGGGCATCCACGGTCACACGGATACCCTCCTCGCGCAGCACGGCCGCCAGTTCCTCCAGTAGCTCGAGGTTTTTCTGTACGTGCTCTTTCCGCAACTCAGCGGCACGTGGCGGATCAAAGTAGAATCCATCCTCCAGGTAACTGTTATGGTCGCAGATCATCAACTCCACTGCCGCGCCCGCCGGTCGGGCCAGCTTCAGGGCCTTGTTCAGTGCCACCTGGGAATCTGCTTCCGGCTCGATCATCACCAGCAGTCTTTTCAATGTCTGCATATCCACTTCCCCGTCCCTTCGTATCACCTCAGATTAGGACAATCCGTCCCCGGAATCAATCCGGCGGCCCGCATCCCCGGAATACCGCCAGCGATGCCTGCCCCATGCAGCTGTTCTTCTCTTTGCCCGGCCGGTCGGTTACACTGCTCCAAATGGCTGTTCAGGAGGACACCCGTCATGAGTACATACCGAAAACTGCTGGTTGCCGTCGATCTGTCGGAGGAATCGGACAAGGTCCTGAAACGGGCACTGGATGTCGTGGACGGCGATGATCAGCGACTGAGCCTGATCCATGTGGTGGAACCCGTGGCGGCCGCCTATCCGATCGATGCCTACGCCATCAACATGACACGCCTGCAGGAAGAGGCGCTGTCCATCGCCGCCAGACGTCTGGCCGATTTCGCCAGCAATTACGGTATTCCTGAATCCCGACAGTATGCGCTGATGGGACCGGCGGCCACCGAAATTCGCGCCAAGGCCGAGGAAGAGAATGCCGACCTGATCGTCATCGGCAGTCATGGCACGTCGGGCTGGAAGTTGCTGCTGGGCTCCACGGCCAACAAGGTCCTGCACGGTGCCAGTTGCGACATCCTG
>JBNJGU010000091.1:0-11067 GCA_051747985.1 Pseudomonadota bacterium
GCAGTTCGTCGTACAGGGGACCATCACCGGCGATGGTGAAACGGATCCACGGCAGGGCGCGGGCCGCTTCGATCAACGTATGGACGTTCTTCTCCGGTGCCAGTCGACCCGCAAACAATACATGTTGCACGTGGTCTCGAGGTGGCGATGACTCCGTGCGCAGGATGCCGCCTGGCAGCAGGGTGCCGATCAGATCGGTTTTCCTGGCCCCACGTTCGACCGCCATGGTCAGCATCGGCTCGGAGTTGCCGAGCACGCACTCTGCATCACGGAACAGCCGCTGGTCGGCGAACTGGAAATAATGGCGACTGAACACTCTCAGCCAGACCGTGGGATAATGAGCCGTCACACCGGGGAAGTCGGTGTGGAAACCGACGAGCAGTGGCACGCCCAACTGACGGGCCCACCAGCGGCCAAGCATGCCATAGGGGCCCGGCGTGGCCGAGATGATCAGTCGTGGGGCCAGGGTGCGCACCTGCCGTGTCACCCGGACCATCGATGGCAGGCAGACCTGTTGAGTGCGGTCTCCCGGCATGCCGATGCTCGGAGGCCAGCGCCTGGACTCATCCGGACCGGCGAACCCGGTCGACCAACCCGACGCCTGCAATTGCTCGATCAGATCGCAGTAATAGGCACCCACGCCATTGCGCTGCGGGATGGCATCCGAGAAAACCATGATCCGGGTAGGTTGAGGGGCCAGGGTGAGCGACCCGGCTCCTTCACCCTCCACACCGAGGAAGCGCTCATGCACGGGACCGAAACGTGCCAGCAGCTCATCGTGGTCAAGCCCGAACTGCGCCAGGGTATACCGGTGCGCGGATCGATAGCCGGCCGACCGTCCCGAAGCCTCCCGCAGCCGCTCCCGGAACGGGTCGGTTATGGAAACGCCCAACCTGGATAGCGCACCGATGACCGAAGCATACAGATCGTGATGCAGGTCCCGGTTGTGAATCACCGTAAACCGGTCCGGGTACCGCTGGCGGGTCTGCCAGAGGTTGCGGTAATAATGATGCAACAGGTCCACTAGGCGGTCCCTCAGGGAGTCCGGCATCCCGGTGAAACCACAGGCATTCAGGCCACCACCCAGGGAACTGAGCTGGGACGGGATGACTTTGAGTGGATCACGCATGCAGCACAGGACGCCGGCGTCCGGAAACTCCTCGAGCAGGGCGGTGGACATACCGGCGAAGGAGGCATTCTTGGACAGGAAAAGTCGCCCGCTGCCATGGACATACAGGTGTTTCTGAATGCAGCGCCGATACCAGCGCAACAGACGGCGCCGCTGTCGATCCGACACCCGTCCGTCATCCAGTCGCACGGTCCGCCACAGCCAGTCCGAGCGGGGAAATGGCACGATCAGCAGAAAACACTGGGCCAGTGGCATGAAAACGAGGAAATCCTCTTCCGGTCCATTCAGCGACACGGGATGGACCGAACCGGTATTGTCCAGCAGGCGCTTCTCCACCCACGCCAGCATGCGGCCCAGGGGCCTGCCGAGCAGGCGATCGATCCTGGCCACTCCGTACACCAGTTTCCTGGCCGTGATCGAGAGACCAAGCGCACATTCCCAGGCCGAGAAAGTCGTCCTGTTGTCATCCAGTGACAGCACCTGATGCAGATGCGTGGTACCGGAGCGCGGCGGACCCAGCACGAACAGGGGCTGTCTGACCTCGACACGGCGATAGCCCCGGAACAGCACTTCATCGATGAGAAACAGCAACCACTGCAGCAACTGCAATGACAGAAACACGGGCAATAAAAGCAACAGGAGAAGATGGCCATACCAGCGTCGTCGATCCAGTATCGGTGAGGTCAGTGCCTGCCACAGCAGGGACAGATAACGACGCAGGCTTGCAAGGAAAAGCGACATGCGGGTGAGACCGGTGAATCGAATGTGGCAGAATGATACCTGTCCTGACAGGCTAAATCACGAACCGGGTGACGATGCGATGAGTCATGCTGAAAGTTTTCCTCCCCTGGTCGCCGCCGGTGCCCGGATCCTGATCCTGGGAAGTATGCCCGGCCAGGCATCACTGCGGGAACAACAGTATTATGCGCATCCGCGCAACGCCTTCTGGCCGATCATGGGGCAGCTGTTCGATGCCGGTCCCGGGCGGCCCTATCCGGAGCGCTGCGACATCCTGATGAGCAACGGCATTGCGGTATGGGATGTGCTCAGGTACTGCTGGCGGCCCGGGAGCCTGGACTCCGACATCGAGCCGCACTCCGTGGAAGTGAACGATTTCGCGGATTTCCTCGACCGCTACCCGGAAATACGCCAGGTCTTTTTCAACGGGCGCAAGGCGGAGCAGACCTTCAACCGGCACGTGGCGGGCCAACTCCGTCCCGGTGCGATCCGGACCGGGGTTCTGCCGTCCACCAGCCCGGCCCACGCCGCCCTGAGTCAGCAGGAGAAATGCAACGCCTGGTCAGTGATCGCGTCTGTACGCTGATACGTAACTGCCCTATAATACACAGCTTTCCGGACTATACCGGTTGGACGGTAATCGATCCTTACCAGAGCGACCCCATCATGAACAGAGACAATCCGACTGTCGGTGGCAGACCCAACTCCAGGGACAATATTCTGGACGCGGCGTTGCGGGTGACTGCCCGGGATGGCGCCGGCAATCTGACACTGGACAAGGTGGCCGCCGAATGCGGCCTCAGCAAGGGAGGATTGCTGTACAACTACCCCAGCAAGGAAGCGTTATTGCAGGCGATGCTGGAACGCCTGTTGCACAGTCACCGTCAACGAATGGATGAAGAGTACAGCAGGCTGGAAGGGCAACCTGAGGCGACCCTGCGCGCATTCCTCCGTGCCTGGAAGCACGATGAACAGATCAGCATCGACGCCTCACTGGCCATCATTGCCGCGGCGGCACAGAACCCGGGTCTGCTGCAGCCGCTGCGGGAACACTTTCGCGAGATTCATGAGCGTATCAGCCGGGAGAGCGCAAACCGCGAGCAGGCCCTGATGATCTGGGCCGCCGCCGATGGTCTGTTGTTGCACCGGATCATGGATCTGGCCCCCTACAGCCATGATGACAAGGCCGCCATGTTCAACGCCATGTTGAGGCTGGCCGGGGAGAATACCGATGGAACAGGTGGAGGAAACCAGTGAGCCATGGGGAGAATCGGGTGATGTTCAGGATCTCCATGGCGATACTGGCGCTGGTCGTGCTGACCGCCTGCGGCGGTGAAACAGCCGAGGAGGCCGGACAACCGACCACCGTGGCCAGAACCGTCAAGCTGGAGACCGTTGGCGAACGCCCACAGGCCGGTACCCGTCGCTTTGTGGCGCGCATCGAACCATTGAATACCGTCGACCTGGCCTTCCAGACTGGTGGACGGATCGAAACCATGCCGGCGCGCGAAGGCAGTGTGGCGGAGGCGGGTTCGCTGCTGGCAGAGCTGGAGACCATCGACTATCGCCTGGCGCTGCGGCAGGCCGAGGCCTCGTTGGCCCTAGCCCGCCAGCAACATGAACGCAATCAGCGGCTGGCTCCCCGCGAGGCGGTCTCTGAAGCCGCCCTGCAACGTTCCCGGGCGGAACTGGAGCGCAGCACGGTTGCCCACGAGCAGGCCCGGCGCAATCTTTCCCTGACCCGACTGGAAGCGCCTTTCGACGCACTGGTCAGTCAGCGTCTCGTGGATCCTTTCACACAGGTGCAGGCAGGCAATGCCGTGCTGCGCCTGCAGGACATCTCCGAACTACGGGTCAGTATCGGTGTACCGGAAGATCTTATGTACACCCTGGACAACACCGACCGGCTGCAGGCTCGCCTGCGGCTGGCCACCTGGCCGGATCGCTCCTTCGAGATCCACTACCGGGAACACAGCACGCAGCCGGACCCGGTGGCACAGACCTATGAGTTGCTGTTCGCCCTGCCACGTCAGGAGGGGATCAACATCCTGCCCGGGATGACCGGCACCGTCACCGTCAGTGTGCTGGAGGAGGCGGCCCTGCCCGGCATCAATGTACCGGTGGCGGCGCTGGACATGCGCCAGGCGCCACAGATGCTGGTATGGGTGCTCGACGAAGAGGCAGGCACTGTCCATCCGCAAGATGTGGAAACCGGCACCCTTGGCGGTGATCGGGTCGCCATCCAGAGCGGCCTGGAGCCCGGCGACACCATTGTCACTGCCGGCGCCCACCTGCTGCAGGAAGGCATGAAAGTGACTCCCATGGGCACGACGGAAGACCGCTGATGGATATCGCACGTCATGCCATGGAGCGGCCCGTCAACACCTGGCTGGTGGTCCTGATCTGCCTGTTGGGCGGCATCTGGGGTGTACTCACACTGGGGCGTCTGGAAGATCCGCAATTCACACTGAAAATGGCGGTGGTCGTGACCCCGTATCCGGGAGCCACCGCCGAGGAAGTCGAGCTGGAGGTGACCGAGCACGTCGAGTCGGCCATTCAGCAGCTCTCCCAGGTGAAGGACATCACCTCCAAATCCATGCCAGGCCGTTCGGAAATCACGGTCGTGATCGAGGACAGCTATACCGGTGACCAGATTCCACAGATCTGGGATGAACTGCGCCGCAAGGTCAATGATGCGCAGCGCCAGTTACCCGACGGCGCCGGTCCGACACTGGTCAACGACGATTTCGGCGATGTGTTCGGAATCTTCTATGCGGTGACGGCACCGGGCTTCGCCGATCGGGAGATCCGCGACGTCAGCCGCTTCCTGCGCCGGGAACTGCTGACGGTACCCGGTGTCGGCAAGATCGAATTGCGGGGACTGCCGCAGGAAGCGGTGCATGTCGAGATCGACAATCGCCGCCTGGTCAGTTCATCCACTCCGCTGCAGCGGATCATTGACAGCATTGATGCCGAGAACGTGGTGCGGCCAGCCGGATCGGCCCGGATCGACGATCTGGATGTGCGCATCAACACCCGCCCGGGTTTCGACAGCATCCGTGAGATAGAGGCATTGCGGGTAGGGCGCCCCGGCAGTACCGCACAGGTCAGTCTGGTGGATGTGGCGGATATCCGCCGCGAACCGGTCGAGTCGCCCGACCATGAACTGTACTTCAACGGCGAACGGGCCTTCACACTCGCCGTATCCGGTGTCGCCGACAGCAACATCGTGGAGATCGGCAGAGCCGTGGACGCACGCCTGGAGGAGCTGGCTCCACAGATTCCCCTGGGCGTGCAGCTGCAACCGATCTATCAGCAACACGAAGTCGTCGACGAGGCCATCAACAGCTTCATCGGCAGCCTGCTGATGTCGGTTTCCATCGTCATCGGTGTGCTCTGCCTGTTCATGGGCTGGCGTGTCGGCCTGGTGGTAGGCATGACCCTGGGTCTTACGGTCATGGGCACCGTCTTCATGATGCGGATCTTCGGCATCGAGATGGAACGCATTTCCCTGGGCGCACTGATCATCGCCATGGGCATGCTGGTGGACAATGCCATCGTCATTGCCGAGGGCATGTTGATCAACATGCAACGCGGTATGAAAGCACACCGTGCCGCCAGTGAGGCGGCGGGGCGCACCCAGGTACCCTTGCTGGGCGCCACCGTGATCGGGATCATGGCCTTTTCCGGCATCGGCCTGTCCCAGGACACCACCGGGGAGTTCCTGTTCTCCCTGTTTGCCGTGATCGGCATCTCCCTGTTACTCAGCTGGATACTGGCCATCACCGTCACTCCGCTGTTCGGCGAGTACCTGCTCAAGGTGCGCAATGCGTCCGCTGACGACGACCCGTACCGGGGCGTGGTCTATCTCACGTACCGGGCCGTCCTGAAAGCGGTATTACGTTTCCGGGCCGTGACCATCATCGGATTGCTGACCATCACCCTGGTCAGTTTCTGGGGTTTCGGCTTCGTCAAACAGGCCTTCTTTCCGTCCTCCAATACGCCATTGTTCTTTGTGGATTACCTGCTGCCGCAGGGAGCGGATATCCGTGCGACATCGCGGGACCTGCAGGCGATGAGCGAAATCGTGGAAGAGAAACCCGATGTCGAGGATGTCATCGCGTTGGTGGGCCAGGGCGCCAGTCGTTTCATGCTCACGTATCAGCCCGAGCAACCCAATCCGGCCTACGGGCAACTGATCGTCCGCACCACCAGCCGCGACACAATTGCTCCGCTGGCGGCCGAACTGCGCCTCGAGCTGGGCCGGCAGTTTCCGGCGGCGGAAATACGTACCGAGCGACTGGAATTCGGCCCGCCATCAGGCGCCAAGATCGAGGCCCGGTTCTCCGGCCGGGATCCGGAGATATTGCGGCAGCTGGGCAATCGCGCCGAACAGATCATGCGCGACCATCCGGACACCATCGATATCCGTCAGGACTGGCGCCAGCCCTCATTGGTGATACATCCGCGGTATAACGAAGAACGGGCACAGATTGCCGGAGTCACCCGCAATGACCTGTCCCGGGCCATGGCATTCGCGACCACCGGTATCCAGGCGGGCATTTTCCGGGAAGGGGAGGAGTTCATCCCCATCATCCTGCGACCACCCGACGACGAACGGCTGGACATGGCGAGGCTGCCCGAGCGCAGGGTCTGGAGCCGCAGTGAACAACAGTACATTCCGGTGACCCAGGTGGTGGACGAATTCGACACCACCGCCGAGGAAACACTGATCATGCGTCGCAATCGCGCCCGTACGCTGACGGTCCAGGCCGAACCCAGACCCGAGCTGACCGCCACGGAAGTCTTTGGCCAACTGCGACCGCGAATCGAGGCCATTGAGCGGCCATCAGGCTATGATCTGGAGTGGGGTGGTGAGTATGAAGCTTCCGGCGAAGCCCAGGCGTCGCTGGGTGCCCAGCTGCCATTGAGCTTCCTGGTCATGCTGATCATATCCGTGTTGCTGTTCTCCCGGGTCCGTCAGCCGTTGATCATCTGGCTGGTCGTGCCGATGTCCATCTGCGGCGTGGTGGCGGGACTGCTGCTCAGCGGACTGCCATTCAGCTTCACGGCACTGCTCGGATTTCTGAGCCTGTCCGGCATGTTGATGAAGAATGCCATCGTGCTGGTGGACGAGATCGATGAGCAGATCCGGGAAGGAAAGGAGGGCTACCCGGCCGTGCTGGACGCCAGCGTCAGTCGCCTGCGGCCTGTATTCCTTGCGGCGACCACCACGATACTGGGTATGATTCCGCTGATAACCGATGCCTTTTTTTCCAGCATGGCCGTCACCATCATGGGCGGACTGGCCTTTGCCTCGATCCTGACGCTGGTTGCCGTCCCGACATTCTATGCTACATTCTTCGGAATCCGGCCTGGATCAACCGGGCATTCTCCACAGGAGTCCTGAATCATCATGAAACCCTTCACATTACACCTTTCCCCGATACGTGGCCTGATCACCGCGGCAATCACCGTGTTCAGTTCAACGGCACTGTCGCAGGACGCGCTGGAAGATGTCCTGAACTATGTGGAATACAGTCCCACGTTCGCCAGCGCCGGACAGCCCGACGCGGAACAGTTCCGGGCGATCCGTGATGCAGGCTTCGAACGCGTTGTCTACATTGCGTTCACCACCAATGACAATGCGCTGCCCGATGCCGACCGGATCGTGGAGGATCTGGGTATGGACTATCTGCATATTCCCGTGGAATGGACCGATCCCCGACCACGGGATTTCTACATTTTCGCCGACGCGATGCAACGCAACCCGGACATGAAGACGTTGCTGCATTGCCAGGTCAATGCCCGCGCCACGGCATTCAGCTTCCTGTACCGGGTCATACACGACGATATCGACATCGCCACGGCGAAGGCGGACATGAACACAGTCTGGCAGCCGAACGAAACCTGGCGGGATTTCATCTTCACGGTACTGGAGCAGGAAGGCATCGATCCGCGATGTGAAGACTGCGACTGGGCGCCGTCGGATACCGGGAACTGATCCTGGAAGGGAGTCAACCGGGAGGCGCCCAAGGGTCCCACTAATTCCGGTAATCTTTATTACCGGAATTAGTGCAGCAGGCGTGAAACTCCTGCATTGTCACTCAAAATAAGCAATACATCTCATTGTTACAAAAGCGCTTAATGCTTCCCGGATTTACCGGAAAATGACACACGACGTATGAACATCAGTATCGCTTCCCGACAATCCGGCCTGTCACCGAAGATGATCCGGCACTACGAACAGACCAGACTGCTGCGCCCGGTGGCGCGGTCAGCATCCGGCTACCGACAGTTTTCGACACGCGACATCGAAGTGCTACGGTTCATCCGCCGGGCCCGCCTGCTGGGATTCTCTATCCAGCAGATCGATCGGCTGATCCGGCTGTGGCAGGATCCACGCCGCGAAAGCCGCGAGGTCCGCTCCGTGGCACAGGCGCACCTGAACGATGTCGAGCACAAGCTGCGGGAACTGCAACAGATGAAGCACACGCTGGAGCAATTGATTGAGGCGTGTCATGGCGATGCCACCCCGGACTGCGCCATACTCGACCAGCTGAGCGATTCAGACGACACTTGACCTTCCCACCGTGGCAAGGTTCAGAATCGCAACACAATCCCGTAATGCGCACGAGGTACTGTCACATGAGTCAGAATCAGACGCTCCGCCTACCGGTCTCGGCCATGCACTGTGGATCCTGCGTGGCGCGCATTGAACGGGCGCTGGTATCGGTTGACGGCGTCGTGGATGTGGCCGCCAATCTGGCGGCGCGACAGGTGGACGTCGAACTGACGGAGCCGGCCACGACGCGGCAGGTGATCGAAGCGCTGGAACAGGCCGGATTCCCGCCGGACCAGGAGTCGATGAGTCTCGATATCGATGGCATGCATTGCGCATCCTGCGTCGCCCGCGTCGAGTCGGCGCTGCTGGATGTGCCCGGCGTGGTCGAGGCCAGCGTCAATCTGGCCAATGGTCGCGCACGCATCTCCCTGACAGCAGGAACCGATCCGGAAGAGCCGGTGGAAGCCGTCCGACGCGCCGGTTATCAGGCACGCACCCAACAATCCTCCGGTCGCGAGGCGGAACAGGAGCGCGGTGCAAAACGGGAGCAGGAAACCCGCCAGTTACTGCGACAGATGATTCTCGCTGCCGTGTTGACCCTGCCCGTGTTTGTGCTGGAGATGGGTTCCCATCTGGTACCGGGCATTCACGCCTGGGTATCCGGCACGCTGGGACAGACACTGAGCTGGCAGATCCAGTTCGTCCTCACCACGCTGGTACTTGCCGTTCCGGGGCGTCGTTTCTATCTACAGGGTTTTCCGGCGCTGTGGCGACTGGCTCCCGACATGAATTCCCTGGTCGCTCTGGGCACGGCGGCCGCCTGGTCGTACTCGGTGGTGGCCCTCTTCCTGCCTTTCCTGTTGCCGGAGGGCACGGTCAACGTCTATTTCGAGGCGGCGGCGGTGATCGTCACCCTCATACTGCTGGGACGCTGGCTGGAAGCCCGCGCCAAGGGCCGCACCAGTGCCGCCATCGGGCGGCTGCTGGACCTGCAGGCACGCACGGCCCGCGTGATTCGCGACGGCGAGGAAATCGAGATCAGTCCCGAGGAACTGCAACCCGGTGATGAACTGCGGGTCCGCCCCGGCGAAAAGATTCCCCTGGATGGAACGGTATTGTCCGGAGAGTCCTGGGTCGATGAATCCATGATCAGCGGTGAACCGATGCCCGTGGAGAAGGCTGCCGACAGCACGGTGGTCGGGGGCACCATCAATGGCAATGGCAGCCTGCGCATCCGCGTGGACCGGACCGGGTCGGATACCCTGCTGTCCCGCATCATCGAACTGGTAGAACAGGCACAGGCCTCGAAGCTGCCGATACAACAGGTGGTGGACAAGGTCAGTCTCTGGTTTGTGCCTGCGGTGATCGCCGCCGCTCTGATCACGCTGCTGGTCTGGCTGCTGTTCGGCCCCGAGCCCGCCCTGACCCTGGCTCTGGTCAACGCCGTGGCCGTGCTGATCATCGCCTGCCCCTGTGCCATGGGCCTGGCGACACCGGTCTCGATCATGGTGGCCACGGGACGGGCCGCGCAGATGGGCATCCTGTTCCGGGGCGGCAACGCCCTGCAGACATTGCGTGACACCCGGGTGGTCGCACTGGACAAGACCGGCACCCTGACCGAAGGCCGGCCGTCACTGACGGATCTGCGTGTCATGGAGGGATTCGACCGGGCTGACGTGCTTCGTGTCCTGGCGGCCATCGAATCACATTCCGAGCACCCCATCGCCACCGCCATCGTCAAGGCGGCCGAACAGGAGGCGCTGGACATCCCGGAGGCCACCGGCATTGAAGCCCTGACCGGTTCCGGCCTGCGCGGACGCGTGGACGGCCGGGATATCCACATCGGTGCCCGTCGCCTGCTGGACCAGCTGAAGGTCAAGGGGCAGGACACGGATGATGAGGTCCGGCAACTGGCGGAAGCAGGCAAGACGCCTCTTTACGCGGTCATTGACGGCCGTCTGGCGGCACTGCTGGCAGTGGCCGACGCGCCCAAGACCGGTAGCCGGGAAGCCATTACCGCCCTGCACCGCCGCGGCTTCCGCACCGTGATGATCACCGGAGATAACCGGGATACGGCACAGGCCGTGGCACGGCAGCTGGGCATCGACCAGGTGCAGGCGGAAGTGCTGCCCCAGGACAAGGCGGCTGCGGTTGCCGCATTGCGTGAAAACGGCACGGTGCGGGTCGCGTTCGTGGGAGACGGTATCAATGACGCACCGGCACTGGCCGAGGCCGATGTCGGCATCGCCATGGGCAACGGCACGGATGTGGCAATGGAAAGCGCCGATGTGGTGCTGGTCTCTGGCGATCTGATGGCCGTGCCCCGCGCCGTCGCCCTGGCCAGCGCCACCATGCGCAACATTCACCAGAATCTGTTCTGGGCATTCGCCTACAATGTGTCGCTGATTCCCGTGGCCGCCGGTCTGCTGTATCCGTTTTCCGGCATCCTGCTGTCACCGGTGCTCGCCGCAGGCGCCATGGCCCTCTCCAGTGTCTTTGTCCTGACCAATGCGCTGCGGCTGCGCCGGATCAGTCTGCCCGAGGCCGCCCCCGGCGATTCTCTGGTCAGTCCTTGTCGGGAGTCCTCATTGTGACGAACTCTTCCGCGGCCGTCGGATGGATACCGATGGTCGCA
>JBNJGU010000092.1:0-11050 GCA_051747985.1 Pseudomonadota bacterium
CTGAGGCTGGAGAAACCGGTCCCGAAGTCGTCGATGACAACCCGCACATCGAGATCCCGTATCCGGCGCAGCGTGCGCATGACCTCCTCGGTGGATCGCATCAATACACCTTCGGTCACCTCAAGCTCCAGAAGACGGGGCTCGAGCCCGCTGTCAGCCAGGGCCTGAACGACGTCATCGATGAATCCCTCGCGACGGAACTGCATTGGCGAGATGTTGACGGCAACGGCGAGGGACTGCTGCTCGCGGGCATTGAAGCGCGCAATTTCCTGGCAGGCCCGGAACAGCACCCAGCGGCCGATGGCAATGATCTGGCCGGTGCTTTCGGCCACCGGAATGAAGCGTCCGGGAGAGATCATGCCGGATTCGGAATCCGGCCAGCGGATCAGTGCTTCCACCGAGCGGATCTCGCCACTACGGGCACCGACCAGGGGCTGGTAGTACACACGGAAGGCATCCGTATCCATGGCGTGCTGGATGTCCCGGCGCAGCTCGATGTATTCCCGTGAGCCCTGCATGCCTTCTCCGTACCACTGCCAGTTGTTGCGTCCCGACTCCTTTGCCCGACGCATGGCCAGATTGGCCCGCTGGATGGCACTGGCATCGGCATCCCGCACCCCGTGACAGAGAGTGACACCCAGGCTGGCGGAGACATGCAGGTGATGACCCACCACCTCGAACTGTTCCGTCATGGCCGACAGCACCCGTTTGGCATGCTCATCCACCCGTTGTTCATAGGCACAGTCGGGAAACGCCAGGACAAACTCATCAGCCTCGAAACGGGCCAACAGCCCTCCGGCGGGCAGCACCCGGGACAATCGTTTCGCGACCTCCGACAACAGCAGATCACCGACCTGGCGTCCGAGTGCATCATTTACCGGACTGAAGCCGTCCACATCCAGGTACACCAGACCCACGCTGCGACCCGACTGTGCTGCCGATTGACATACCCCGGGCAGCCGAGACTCGAAGCCGGACCGGTTTGGCAACCCGGTCAGACGGTCGTGTGTCGAATCATGCAACAGCTGTCTCTCGCTCTCGATCTGGCGACTGACGTCCTGAATGATACCGAAATAATGAGTACACTTTCCTTCATCATCCAACACGGGGCCGATAGAGAGTTCGTTCCAGAAACCACTACCATCGCGGCGATAGCTCCACAACAGCTGCTGCGTTTCGGCCCGCTCCCGCAACGCACGCCCCAGCTCATCCAATGCTTCCGGCGAGGTATCCGGCCCCTGGAGAAAGCAGTAGTTCCGTCCCAGCACCTCATCGCGGTGATAACCGGTCAGCTTCTCGAATCCACGATTGACATAGACCGTTGGCATGTCCTCCCGACAGACATCCACCAAAAGCATGCCATCGGGACTCGCTTCCACACCGCGCCGGAGCAGCCTCAGTTCTTCCTCGATCCGGCGCCTTTCGGTCACGTCCCTGCCGATCAGGTAGACGCCGACGACCTGCTCTTCGAGTTCGACGGGCAGCCAGGTGATTTCCATGCTGTAACACTGATCATTGACGGCGAATGTCGCCACACCACTATTGGATGCTTTGCCCCGGATCGCTCGCTGGAACCCGGCATTGGCAGCCTTGCGACCTGTGCCGCGAAGAAATTCGCCAAAGTGGATGCCGATCCACCGTTGATCACCAGGCCCGGCAATATGCTGGAATGACCGGTTTCCCGCCAGAAAATGCCCTTCCGCGTCAAACTCGAGCACGGCATCCGGGTGCCTGGCGAACAGGGAACGGAAGCGCTCCCGCCCCAGTTGCAGAGCCTTCTGGTCCTGGTGATGCTGTATGGCCACCGCCAGCAGACGGCTCAGGCCCTGCAGCAACTTCTGCTCGTGAGCGGTCGGCTTGCGGGGTTCTCTGTAGTACACACCGAAAGTACCGAGCAGTCCATCACCCCTGCCGAATACCGGAGTCGACCAGCACGACCGGAACCCTTCCCTGTCGGAAAATTCCCGGTAAGGCGCCCACTCCGGCGCCAGCCGTATATCGGGTGTCACGACCATCTCACCATAATGGGCGGCCACGCCACAGGTGGCGCTATCCGGGCCCACGGGAAGATCCTGCGCGGCCTGCCAGTATTCGCTGGAAAAACGGCCGGTCTGTACCAGACGCAGTGTGGCTGAACCCGGGTCATGCAACATCACCGACACCACCGCCCCGGGCAGAGCCTGCTCGCCCAGTGCACAGACAGAGGTGACAATGGACTCCAGAGGCTGACCGTCGGCAATCTGACCATGCACGTGTTGCTGCGCGACCAGCAGATCCTCGGGGCCCATCTCCTTCATCGGGCAATGCCTCCGGGAGGGCGGCTCCCCTGTCGGTCCCGGGTCGCCAGACAGTGCTGTAGACTGACTTCCAGGTCCTCCCGGCGGTAGGGTTTATGGATGTGGTGTACATCGGGAAATGCACCGGTCTCAAGGCGATCCGGATACCCCGACGTCAGCAATACCGGCAGGTCAGGCTCCCGCTTACGTGCCAGGTGCACCAGTTGAAGTCCATCAAGCTCGCCCGGCATGACCACGTCGGTGAACAGGAGATCAAAATCGCGATATTCATCCAGCAGGGCCAGTGCATGAGGCCCATTCTCGGCGGCCACCACCCGATAGCCCAGAGGCTCCAGCATCGAAATGACGAAATCGCGCAACAGGTCATCATCCTCGACCAGCAGAATCCGGTGCCGGGCACCCTGCTTCAAACCGGGCCGGTTGGGCCGTGATGGCGGGCCCCCGGGATGATCCTGAGTGGTGCTTGCGGGTGGGCGTCCTGCGGCGTCCCGCGTCACCGTCAACAGGCGATGCATCAGGGCGATACTGCGATGAGCCGCTTCCAGGGTATCATCGGCCAGTCGATGTATCTCGGACGAGGGCTCGGACAGATCACGTAGCCGTTCCGTATTGCCCTGCAATACCGTCAGCAGACTGCTGAATTCCTGTATCAGGACAGCGGGGTCTTCCGTTCGCCGGCTCCCGTCCAGTTTCTCGTCATCAGGTGCTGGCATGGCCTGCATCTCCGGTTCGGGCGTAGGCACATCGTACCACGTACGGCAGCGCTAACGGCGTTACAACAGGTAACCCGCGAACCAACCTGCGATTCTGTTCAACCGTCCCGAAAACCGCGCCTCCCGTCGATAATCGACAACCTGCTGCTATCCCTGCATGCGGAAGCCGCAGTACACTGCTGCCGCATCCGTTCAACGCAAGGATTCCAGCGTAACCATGCCACGTCCGACCCTGACAGGCCGCCTCTTGCGGATTCTGCTGCCCATTCTGATCATTCTCGGCGCCGTGCTGCTGGCCGTGATGATGTTCACGCTTCGCCCTGAACCACCCAGCACTCCGGCCGAGGAACGTGTGGTGCCGGTCCAGACCATGGCGGTCCGGGGCGCCAACACCACATTCCGCATCGCATCACAGGGCACCGTGCAACCGCGCACGGAGACTGTCCTGGTGGCCGAGGTCTCGGGCCGGGTCGAATCGGTATCCGATCAGCTGGTGGCCGGCGGTTTCATTCGCGAAGGTGATGTCATTCTCGAGATCGAGTCCGCCGATTACCAGGTCGCCGTGGAGCAGGCCCGTGCCGCCGTGCTGACCGCAGAAGCCCAGTTGATCCAGGAACAGGCCCAGGCAGAGCAGGCAGAACGGGAATGGGAGCAGTCCGGCCGCCCCAGGGAGGACGCACCGCCGCTGTCATTGCGCACGCCGTTTCTGCGTGAGGCGGAAGCCCGGGTCCTGCAGGCGGAAGCCGAGCTGCAGCGGACGCGGCGTCAACTGGCCCGGACCACGGTCCGGGCGCCCTACGATGCGCTGATCCGCGAGAAATCGGCGGACATCGGTCAGTACCTGAACACCGGCACGCAGATCGCCCGCCTCTTCGCCACCGACCATTTCGAGGTGCGCTTGCCGCTGCGCGCCGAGGACCTTGCCTGGCTGGATCTCCCGACGCCGGGCGAGAACCTGTCCGGAAATGAGGGAGCTCCCGTCACACTGGAAGCCAGCGTCGCCGGAAAGCCCCGACAGTGGCAGGCACGTATCGTGCGCACCGAGGGTGTTGTCGACAGCGACAGCCGCATGATCCATGCCGTGGCACGCGTCAGCGACCCCTACGCGCGGCAGCCGGAGAACGGTGACCGGCCGATTCTCCGCGCCGGCACTTTTGTGAACGCGCGACTGCCCGGCGTTGCCAGCAACCGGGTGTTCGCGCTGCCACATCATGTGTTGTACAACGGCGACAATGTCCTGGTGATGGACAATGAACGACGCCTGCGCATCCGGCCGATCAATATCCTGCGGACCGACACCGAGTACGCCTATGTCGACCAGGGCCTGGAGGATGGCGACCGCGTCATCACATCGCCGGTGCAGACCGCAATCGACGGGATGCGCGTCAACCCGGTGGAAGACGGATCATGAAGCCGGCACCCGAGACACAGCACCGGGGAGTCATTGCCTGGTTCAGCACCAATGGTGTGGCGGCCAACCTGCTGATGTTGTTCATCATCGCGGCCGGCATTGGCACCCTGTTTTTCATCCGCATCCAGCTGTTTCCCGACTTCGAGACGCGAATGATCCAGGCCTCAATGGCCTATCCGGGCGCCGCGCCGGAAGAGGTGGAGCAGGCCATCGTGATTC
This sequence comes from Pseudomonadota bacterium, assembly GCA_051747985.1. GTDB lineage: Bacteria > Pseudomonadota > Gammaproteobacteria > Pseudomonadales > Pseudohongiellaceae > PWQG01. The sequence goes on from JBNJGU010000092.1 coordinate 4,641, forward strand.
CGATCGAGGAATCGGTACAGGATCTCAGCGGCATCACCCGTCTGCGCTCCAACGCCCGCGAGGGATCCGGCGTCGTCACCCTGGAAATCACGCCCGGCTACGACATGGTCGCGCTCCTCAATGAGGTCAAGAGCCGGATCGACCGGATCTCCACCTTTCCGGACAATGTCGAGCGCCCCGTGGTCCGCGAAATCGAGATGACCCAGGAGGTGCTGAATGTCGCCATCTACGGCAACCTGGATGACCGGGCCATGAAAACCCTGGCACAGTCCATCCGCGACGAGATCCTGCTGCTGCCGGAAGTCAGTCGCGCCCGGATCCAGGGGGACCGCGACTACGAAATCGCCATCGAAGTCTCCGAGAACACGCTGCGCGAATACGGCCTGACCATGGGGCAGGTGGCCTCGGCCATCCGGGCCTCTTCCATCGACGTGCCCGGCGGTGCCATCCGCACACAGAACGGTCGCATCCAGTTGCGCACCCAGGAGCAGGCCTACACCGGTCATGAATTCGGCAACGTCGTGTTGCGCACCAATCCGGATGGCAGTCGGCTGTACGTGCGTGACATTGCCAATGTCGTGGACGGCTTTGTGGAGACCGAGGAATTCTCCCGATTCGATGGGAACCGCTCGCTGAACCTGCGCATTCTGGCCACGGATGACCAGAACGTGCTGGACATCGAGGAAGCTGTTCTTGCCTATGTCGAGGACCGTCGAGGCACATTCCCCGACGGCGTCAATGTCGACACCTGGGGCAATACCGTTTTCTACCTCAAGGGGCAATTGAACATGATGCTGGGCAACCTGGCCATGGGTGCCTTGCTGGTGTTCCTGGTGTTGACCACCTTCCTGCGCCTGAAGAGTGCGATCTGGGTGATGATCGGCATACCGGTGGCATTCCTGGGCGCCATCGCGCTGATGCCGATGGGACCTTTCCCCATCGACATCAACATGCTGAGCCTGTTCGGCCTGATCCTGGTACTGGGCATCGTCGTGGACGATGCCATCATCACGGCGGAAAGCATCCATCACACCGTGAGCCAGCACGGACACAGCCTGGATAATGTGATATCCGGCACTCACAGGATTGCGGTACCCGCCACATTCGGCGTACTGACCACCATTGCCGCGTTCGCGCCGATGCTGCTGGTGGGCGGCCAGGCCGCGCCGTTCTTCGAGGCCATCGGCATGGTGGTGATCCTGTGTCTGCTGTTCTCCCTGGTCGAGTCCAAGCTGATCCTGCCTGCCCACCTGGCCGCGGCGGAGAAAGTCCCCGACAACCCGGAAAAACGCAGTCCACTGCAACGCTATCAGGATGCCGTGGCCGACAGGCTGGCGCGCTTCATACACAACATCTACCGACCTGCCCTGCTGCTTTCCTTGAGGAACCGCTACTCGACCGTGGCGCTGTTCATCGGCGGCCTGATACTCAGTGCCGGCATCATCATCGGTGGGCTGGTGCGTTTCGAGTTCTTCCCCAGTGTCCCCAGCGACTTCATCCAGGCCAGCGTGACCATGAACGATGGCACGTCCTACGAAGCCCGGAATGCCGCATTGGCACGGATGGAACAGGCCGTATTGACCCTCAACGAGGAGTTTCCGGAGACGCCACCGGTGGATCACGTCATGGTCTTCACCAATGGTGACACAGGCGGCTCCCTGTTGGTCGAGCTGGTCAAGTCGGAAGACCGTCAGGTGGCGCCGTCCGAAATCGAACGACGCTGGCGCGAGCGGGTCGGACCCATCACCGGCGCCAGGGAAGTGCGTTTCTTTTCCAGCACCACGGTTGGCGGCGGTTCCGCCATCAACCTGCAACTGACCGGCGCGGACTTCACGCAGCTCGAGGGTGCCGCCAACCGGTTGACCGCGGTTCTCGGCGAGTACGAAGGCGTATACGACGTCAGCAATTCCTACAGTCAGGGCGGCGACGAGATCCGTTTGAAGATCAAGCCTGGCGCTGAACAACTGGGACTGGACGCCACCATGCTGGGTAACCAGGTGCGCCGCGCTTTCTATGGCGACGAAGCCCAGCGCCTGCTTCGGGGGCGCGATGAATTGCGGGTCATGGTCCGCTATCCGGAAGAAGAACGTGCGTCGGTGGCCAGTCTGGAAAACATGCGTATAAGGACCCCGGAAGGTGTGGAGGTACCCTTCAGTGAAGTGGCCGAGGTCGAAATCGGCCAGGGCTTTTCCACCATCAATCGTATTGACCGTCAACGCACGGTGTCGGTGACTGCCGACATCGATCCACTGGTGGCCCAGTCAGGCACCGTGGTTCGCGATGTGATTGCCAATCATGTACCACGGCTGCTCAGCGATTTCCCGGCTGTCAGCTTCGGACTGGGAGGTGCCACACAGGAACAGAACGAGTTGATGCTGCGCATCGCCCTGTTCTTCCTGGTGGCCCTGTTCCTGATCTATACACTGCTGGCGATTCCCCTGCGTTCGTACGTGCAGCCTTTGATCGTGATGGCTGTCATCCCGTTCGGCATGATCGGAGCCCTGATCGGTCACATCGTATTCGATTCAACGGTCAGCATGATGTCGCTGTTTGGCCTGGTGGCCCTGTCCGGAGTGATCGTCAACGACAGCCTGATCCTGGTCGATTTCGTCAATCGGGGTCGACGCAAAGGCATGGCGTTGATGGACGCGGTCGTCGATGCCGGCACCTCCCGCTTCCGGGCCATCCTGCTGACCACATTGACCACCTTCCTTGGCCTGTTGCCGGTGATGTTCGAAACCAGCATGCAGGCGCAGATGGTCATTCCCATGACGTTATCGCTGGGCTTCGGGATCGTGTTCGGGACGGTTCTGACGCTGTTCCTGATTCCGTCGCTGTATCTGATCCTCGAGGATCTCATGCCGGGGGTCGATGAGGACGAGACCGTTGATGCGGATCTTCGGATGGCATGACACGGGGAGGTGCACGAAAAATCAACAGGCCCCGCGGCGACGGAACGCCGCGGGGCCTGTTGATTTTTCCGATGGCTGGCCGTGCCGATTCGAGGCCGGCATTCCGACAGGATATATCAGTTCCAGGAATCCAGGCCTGCAGAACGGATGCTGGTGGTGCATTCGGATTCGGACAGCCCGGTATCGGTGCAGAACTCTCGGAACGTGCGCAGGGCTTCCTCGACGATCTGGCCGGCCGTATTGTCGTGAATCTGCTCCTGCAATAACGCTTCAACCTCTTCGGCGGCCAGCACACCGCTGTCGCGCAGATCGGCCGCGCGGAAGTAGAGGATGCGCATGGCTTCATCGTAGATCTCACGGCGGTCGTCGCTCAACGCATCCCGCAATTGCTCCTGCGACTGCTCAAAAGCACGCTGCGTCCCCCGCAGATCAATCCGCGGTTCCCCGTTCTCCGCCGGATCCGAACACCCGACCAACAGAACCCCGGCCAAGCCCAACAGACCATTTTTCACATTCACTCGACTCATCGTCAACATGATACCCGAACCCCGCCCCGCGGCAAACCAGGGCGGGAGCCGATCACGCAGAGGAAAACGCAAGAGGCCCCGGGGCGTTCCACCGCCCCGGGGCCTCTTGCGTTTTCGTGCACGCTCACGGATCGGCCATCACCCGCTCAGGCACGGCCTTCCAGTCGGGAATCAATCTCCCGTAACGCGATGCACACTCTGATCCGCCCACTTCCAGCTGAACGCACCGAAGAACATCTCATCCCAGCTCTGCTGGCCCCATGGCACCGAACGGGATGGGTCCGGGTTGTTCAGGTTTTGCTCGGAGTTGTCAAATGCACCAGTGGCGACCACTTCCGTGCCGGCCGGAACAAACTTCGGATCCTTGAGCTGGTAATCCATCTGCCAGTTATAGTTGTAACTGGCGATGTTGATCAGCTCCTCGACGCTGCCATCCGGATAATGCGCCTCGAAGCGCATCCACTTGCCGCGGAAGTGCATATGCGGCAGGAAGCTGTACAGGTACGCATCACGGTCCAGCGTGATCGAGGTGGATTGTACGAAATTCGGATCGTACGGCGGGATATTCTCCCAGTTCGGGGTGAAGATGCAGGCACAGACCTGCATCATGCGCTCCTCGGGCGTATTATCCTTGTCGTAGAACCACAGACCGATGCGGCTCTCATCCACCGTCTCGCGGCCATTGGTGGTGTAGTGCAGCTGCAGCGCCAGCGTGGAGCCGGCCTCCAGCAGACCACCGGTATTGGGCTCGGCCATTTCCGGCTGCGCACCCGGGATGTAGGCCTGAATCCGCGCCTTGTTGGGATCCTTGCCATCAATGAAGGCACTGCCGTCGAGCTGTTCATCGGGACCCACCACGGCATTCAGCGTATGGTGCAGCACGGTGCGGTCACCCGCCACATATTGACTGGCCTTCAGCCAACGGTCCTCTTCCAGTGGAATCGGCACCGCTGTGTGGATGTAATCCAGCACGCCAGTGGCCGGAATCTCCTGCGGCGGCACATCCAGAATCATGTCAGGCTCGCCAAAGGCCCAGTCCGTTTCCGGCCAGGTCAACTCGGCCAGCGGATCAGGCTCGTCGGCCTGTTTGGGTGCCCCGGCATCCACCCAGGCCAGTATCTTGCGCTCATCCTCGACATCCAGCGTGTAGGTGTTCTCGAACTCCCCCACATGCGGGTCGATCTGGCCCGGAGGCATACGTTTGGTCATCAGCACTTCACGGATCATCGGCGCCCAACCCTGGGCCATGGTGTGACTGTCCATGGCGAACGGTCCGATCCCGCCTTCGCGGTGACAACGGGCACAGTTCTCGGCCAGAATCGGCGCGACATCTTCACTGTAGGACACATCGGTTCGGCCACGATAGTAATAGCGCACCGGCGTGCCTTCGGTCATGGCCACTTCCGGGCGAGTGATCTCACGATCCTCGACTACGGCCGCCACAGCGTCAGCCAGAGGCTCTCCCGCGGGTCCGCGATACAACACCTCGAAACTCCGGGGGTCGTAAACGACAGCCTGTCCCGCGTGTTCGATACCCAGGTCACGGGAAATGGACTGGACTTCATCGATCAACACGGGAATGTCGACATCCAGTCCAGCCATTTCCCGACGGACGTTCTCGCGCTCCTGGCCCAGTGGATTGATCAGGAAAAACGTCACATCCTGATCCTCGTATTCATTCCGCAGATTCGAGAAATCCGCCAGTGCCTGGTGCGTAGAGGCGGCCTTGTTCACCTGGGACAACAGCACAATGGCCTTGTTGGCATCGTTATTGCCGTACCACCCCATATGGTGGAAATGGCCATCCTGATCGAGCAGTGCGAAATCCCCCACGCGCTCGCCCGTCGATGCCACTGCACCGACCGACAACATGGTGCCGAGAGTCGCCGCGGCCACTCCCCTTTGGATCAAGTGTTTCATCATTCCTGTCAACCTCCTGGGCCGGGCTCCGATCGACCGGAATCCGACACTGCCTGTATTGCAACCCGATTATTGAACTTGTTCAGTTTTTTGATCCTACCAAGCTCAGCGAGTGAGTCAATACAATTCAGCGCATCAATACAACCATTCAACCGATGTTCCGTTGATTGGAGTCGAACGGATTCAGTCCGCGATTTCCACCAGCCCGATGCGGTTGCTGCTGCTCTGATGAATCAACAGGTTACCTTCTCCCGTCACCCACATCCGACGCACGATACCCACACCCGAGGGGATCTCCCAGCTCTGGAACGTCTCCGAGGCGGGATCGAAGCGAACCAGTGCATCGGGTCGCATGCCGGACTCGTTGTACCAGACCACATCGTCAATCACGACCAGTGCGTACGGGTGAGAATCAGGACCACTGGGAGAATCCCATTCGCGAATGGCACCGGTGCCGGGCTCGAGACGACCGATTTTTCCCTGCGTTGAGTTCACATACCAGATGTTCCCCTGACTGTCCGGGTACAGACGCCGGATACGCGAACGCTCGCCGGGCACGGTGTAATAGGTGATCTCCATGCTGTCCGGGTCCATGGCACCAATGCGGTTGGTACCATTATAGGCGATCCACAGCATGCCATCGTCACCGACACGGATACCGTACGGACGCGGCTCGGTGCGCATCTCGCGCAACTCTCCTGTCTCGGGGTCCAGTCGGCCCAGCATGCCCGCCCGCTGGGCCGTGAAATACAGTTTGCCGTTGGGATGGAAGATGCCGGTGTGCGGATCACCGGCTTCGGTGTCATATTCGGTGACTATGCCCGTCTCCGGATCGATCATGCCAATGGTGGCATTGCTGTTGCCCGTGTACCAGATATTGCCGTGCTCATCGGGAAACACACCATGAGGCCGAGAGTCCCGTGGCAGGTGGAATTCCTGCATATCCCCGGTTTCCGGGTCCAGCCGGCCGGCAAGACTGGCCCACATGCCCGTCCACCAGATACTGCCATCCGGGGCCTCGATCGGATCCCGCGAACGCTGCCCGAGCGTG
>JBNJGU010000093.1:0-11030 GCA_051747985.1 Pseudomonadota bacterium
CATTTTGACTTGCAAGCGGGGATCAAAAAGAAACTATAACATATTGTTTATAAACGTCTATTAAGGTGGTTTCTGTCGGCGTGAAGGAACGGCAAATAGCCGGCCGCATATATGGATATAAGAAAACAGTCTACTGAGCCTCTGGTGGCTAGTGGCCCACTAGCGCTTGATTCCTGCGGCCAGCCCATTACAATGCGCATCCGGAGCCCGCGCGGCGCGGGCGGTGATGCACAGACGGAGACAATTGATGAGCGACCATAGCCCGGAACAGCCGTTTACCGAACAGGAACAGAAAGAAAACAGCCGCGTGGATGCGGTGGCCATCTGTGCCATCGTTCTGATCGTGGTCGGACTGGCATCGTATTTCGCCAGTCTGTAATCGGCTCAGCCGGTCACCAGGCTGACAATGAACATCAGCGCGACGACGAACAGGACGGTGAAGATCAATGCCGCGGCAATGAAGCCGCCGATCGAGCCCTGGGCGAAATCGCGTTCCTTGTTTTCCTGACTCTGCACACCGAAGCTGGCCTGGATGACGCTGATCATCATGCGCCAGAACGGCAGTTTCTTGCGTGGGTGTTCACTGTTGGCGTCGTTCCGCGTCGCCGTCTCTTCATGTTCACCGTTGTGAGCGTTACCGTTGTCTGCGTTCATATACGTGCTCCTTTGAGTGGTACTGCATGATCCGGTTCAGGCGAGCACGGGACGCAATCGCCTCGTGGCCTCATCCATACTGATGTCACACCGTTCCGCGTAATCCTCCAGCTGATCCCGGTCGATCTTTCCGGTGGAGAAATAGCGCGACTCAGGGTGCGAGAAATAGAAACCGCTGACACTGGCCGCCGGCCACATGGCGTAACTGTCGGTCAGTTGCATGTCGATCTGTTCACTGACCCGCAACAGCGAGAAAATCGTGCGCTTGTCGGAATGCTCGGGGCAGGCGGGGTAGCCGGGAGCCGGGCGGATGCCCCGGTACTTTTCCTTGATGAGGGCATCATTGTCCAGTGCCTCATCCGGCGCATAACCCCAGAGCTCACGTCGCACCCGCTGGTGCAGGCTCTCGGCAAAGGCTTCGGCAAGACGATCCGCCAGGGCCTTGATCATCAGTGCCTGGTAATCATTGTTCTCCCGTTCGTACTGTTTTGCCAGCTCGTCCGCGCCCTTGCCGGCGCTGACCGCAAACATGCCGATGTAGTCGGGTTTGCCGCTGTCGGCGGGCGCCACAAAGTCCGCCAGCGACAGATTGGGCTGTCCGTCGGCCTTCGCCGATTGCTGGCGGAGGAAGTGGAATCCGGCCAGCGCTTCATTGCGCGACTCATCGGTGTACAAGGTCACGTCATTGGTGGCGGTCCGCGCGGCCGGCCAGAAGCCGAGCACACCCTGTGGTTGCAACAGTTTCTCGTCGATGATCCGTTGTAGTTGCTCCTGGGCATCCTTGAACAGATCCCGAGCGGCCTCGCCCACGACCCTGTCCTCCAGAATCGCGGGATATTTGCCGGACAGGCTCCAGGTGATGAAAAACGGGGTCCAGTCGATGAATGGCACCAGTTCTTCAAGGTCGTACTGTTCGAACAGCCGCGTACCGATGAAGGCCGGTTTCGGTGGGTCATAGGCGTCCCAGTCAAATGCCGGAGCATTGTCGCAGGCCTTGTCGAAGGAAATCATGTTTCGGCGTGTATCGCGGCCGGCCGTGCGCTTGCGCACCGCAACATATTCTTCGCGGATCTTTTTCACGAAAGCGGGGCGAGCAGTGTCACTGAGCAGATTACTGACCACGGTGACGCTGCGTGAGGCATCCGGCACGTACACCGTGGCGTTGTTGGTGTAGTTTTCCTCGATCTTGACGGCCGTGTGCGCCTTGGACGTAGTGGCGCCGCCGATCAGTAGCGGGATGTCGAAATCCAGGCGCTGCATCTCGCTGGCCACGTGTACCATCTCGTCCAGCGACGGGGTGATCAGGCCACTGAGGCCGATGATGTCGGCCTTTTCCTCGCGAGCCGTCTGCAGGATTTTCTCGCAGGGCACCATGACGCCCAGATCGACCACGTCGTAGTTATTGCAGCCCAGCACGACGCCGACGATGTTCTTGCCGATGTCGTGCACGTCGCCCTTGACCGTGGCCAGCAGCACCTTGCCCTTGCTGCGGGTGTCGTCGTTGGCCTTCTTCTCCGCCTCGATGTAGGGCAGCAGGTGGGCAACGGCCTGTTTCATGACGCGGGCGCTCTTGACCACCTGGGGCAGGAACATCTTGCCGCTGCCGAACAGGTCGCCGACGATGTTCATTCCGTCCATCAGCGGGCCTTCAATGACCTCGATGGGCTTGTCGGCCTGCTGTCGCGCCTCCTCGGTATCCTCCTCGATGTAGCGGGTGATGCCCTTGACCAGCGAGTGACTGATGCGCTCTGCCACGGTGCCTTCCCGCCAGCTTTCATCCTGAACGGACTCGGTGGCGCCGCCCTCGCTGTATTTCGCGGCGATTTCCATCAACCGCTCGGTGCCGTCTTCGCGGCGGTTGAGGACGATGTCTTCCACCCGCTCGCGCAGTTCCTCCGGGATGTCGTCATATACGGCCAGTTGTCCCGCATTGACGATGCCCATGTCCAGGCCGGCGCGGATGGCGTGGTAGAGGAACACGGAGTGGATGGCCTCGCGTACCGGGTTGTTGCCGCGGAAGGAGAAGGAGACGTTGCTGACGCCCCCGGAAATCAGGGCGTGCGGCAGATGCTCACGGATGTACTCGCAGCTGCGGATGAAATCCACGGCGTAGTTGTCGTGTTCCTCGATGCCGGTGGCGATGGCGAAGATGTTCGGGTCGAAGATGATATCCTGGGGCGGGAAGCCCACCATGTCGACCAGCACGTCGTAACTGCGTTTGCAGATGGCGCATTTTTTCTCGTACGTGTCGGCCTGGCCGTCCTCGTCAAAGGCCATGACCACCACGGCGGCGCCATAGCTCAGGCACAGACGGGCCCTTTCGATGAACTCGTCCTCGCCTTCCTTGAGGCTGATGGAGTTGACGATGCCCTTGCCCTGCACGTTCTTCAGGCCGGTCTCGATGATCTCCCATTTCGAGGAGTCGATCATCACCGGCACGCGGCTGATGTCTGGCTCGGAGGCGATCAGGCGCAGGAAGCGCTGCATGGCTGCCTCCGAATCGAGCATGCCTTCGTCCATGTTGATGTCGATGATCTGGGCGCCGTTCTCCACCTGTTGCAGGGCCACGTCCAGGGCTTCATCGTACTGCTCTTCCCGGATCAGCCGGGCGAATCGGGCCGAGCCGGTGATGTTGGTGCGCTCGCCGACATTGACGAACAGGCTGTCCTGGCCGATGTTGAACGCTTCCAGTCCACTCAGGCGGCATTTGACAGGCAATTCCGGCAGGCGGCGTGGCTCGTGGGGCGCTACCGCCTCGGCGATGGCGCGGATGTGCTGTGGTGTCGTGCCGCAGCAGCCGCCGATGATATTAACGAAGCCGCTGGAGGCAAATTCCCCGACGATGGCGGCCATTTCGGCTGCGCTCTGGTCGTATTCACCGAACTCGTTGGGCAGGCCCGCGTTGGGGTGCGCCGAAACAAACGTATCGGCGATGCCGGACAGCTCCTCGATATGCGGGCGAAGCTGATCGGCACCCAGGGCGCAGTTGAAACCGATCGACAGCGGCCGGGCATGCGAGAGGGAATTCCAGAATGCTTCCACGGTCTGGCCGGACAGGGTGCGTCCACTGGCGTCGGTGATGGTGCCGGAGATCATCAACGGGACGTGTTCGCCGCGCTCGCGCAGACAATCCTGTACGGCGTAGACGGCCGCCTTGGCGTTGAGAGTGTCGAACACCGTCTCGATCAACAGCAGGTCCGCGCCACCGTCCAGCAGGCCATTGACCGACTCGCGATAGTTCTCCACCAGCGTGTCGAAATCAACGTTGCGGAAACCGGGGTCGTTGACATCCGGTGACATGGAGGCGGTGCGGCTGGTCGGGCCCAGCACGCCGGCGGCAAAGCGGGGCCTGTCGGGTGTCTGTTGCGTGAAGGCATCACAGCACTGACGGGCAATGCGGGCCGCCTCGCGGTTCAGTTCATATACAAGGCCTTCGGTCTGGTAGTCGGCCTGCGAGACGGCGGTCGAGTTGAAGGTGTTGGTCTCGATGATGTCGGCGCCGGCTTCCAGGTATTCGTTGTGCAGGCGGGCGATCAGGTCCGGCTGCGTGAGAACCAGCAGGTCGTTGTTGCCCCCCAGATCGCAGGGATGATCCATAAAGCGCTCGCCCCGGAAGGCGGCTTCATCCAGCTTCTCTGCCTGGATCATCGTGCCCATCCCCCCATCCAGGATCAGTATGCGGTCGTGCAGGGCCTGATGGATGGGATGTGCGCTGGATTCCGTATCGCGGGTCGTCATGCTGATGGTCCACTCTGTAAGGTCTGGTTGCGGCGAGGAGGCGCAATTCTATCAGAAGTCGGCCGCTGTTTGCCGTCAGAACCGGGTCGGGCTGGCCATCGACCCCAATAACCAAGTAAAATAGTCAGATATAGAGCCACTGACATTCAACCGCATGACGGGATACTGATACCGATGACAATGATCACGATTACCGAACCGGCCCAGGCCTACCTGAAGGAACTGCTGGACAAGCAGGACTGCGAGGGAATTGGCGTTCGGGTCTTCATTCTCGACCCCGGCACCCCGAAGGCGGAAACCTGCCTGTCGTTCTGCCGGCCCGGCGAGGAAAAGGAAGACGACCAGAAGATGGCGCTGGACGACTTCAACGTCTGGATCGAGGAACGCAGTGTGCCGTTCCTGGAAGAGGCGGTGGTGGACTACTCCAAGGACAGCATGGGGGGGCAGCTCACCATCAAGGCGCCCAACTCGCGGTTGCCGAAGATCCGCGAGGACAGTCCCATCGAGGACCGCATCAACTACGTACTGTATAACGAGATCAACCCTTCACTGGCCGCCCACGGCGGCGTGGTTACGCTGGAGGAGGTGACCGATGATACAGTGGCGGTGCTGCGCTTTGGCGGGGGTTGCCAGGGTTGCGGCATGGTCGACATGACGCTGAAAGAGGGTGTGGAGAAGACCCTGAGGGAGCAGATCCCGCAGTTGACGGCCATCCAGGATGCCACCGACCACAGTTATCGGGAAAATGCCTACTTCAAGTGATTTCCTGAAATATTCTTCAAGTCTATGAATTTCAGGAAAAACCGGATTCCCTGTAACGGCTGAAGAGGGCATCGTAGAGCACCTGGCGGTACTGTTCGGCGGGCACATCCAGCTCGTCCATCAGTTCCACCAGGTGTTCATTGTCCTCGCGCCCCAGCCAGGTCTTCTGGTAATGACCTTCCTTGTAGCCATGGTCCTGACGGAATCCGTTGAGTACGTTCTTGCCGACGTACTGTCGGAATAATTGATCCCAGTCGAGTTCGCAGTCCCGAAGAATGGCGGCAAACAGGGGCAATTCGATCCGGCCCGCCGCCGCGGTGGCGGATAGCAATTGTAGCTTGTCGAGCAGAGGCAGCGTCGCGGTCCGGTACTGTCGGCCATCAAAGTTCAGCAGCCCTGTCTCGTCCCGGTGAAGATCTCGCATCAGCTGTTCCAGTGCCGATGGCTCATTGCCCTTGTGTTCCAGCAGCAGGCTGGACATCAGAAAATGCCAGATGTCGATGAGCTCCATCTGCAGCTGTGGCAGGTCGCAGTGCTGGTGCTTCCACCATTTCCAGCCATGGTGTTCCATGGCTTCGGCCGCCTCGATCACCACGGCTCGCAGGTAAGGGTAGGCCGCATCAACCCAGTCCGGGTCGATCTGGTGATTCATCGCCGCCTGCATCGCCAGCATATTGCGGGCCTGTTCTTCCTGGAGCCTGATTGCAGTCACCTGCTTTTCCTTTTCCGTCTGTCCCTGTTGATCAGTAGCGCATCCCGCATTTCGCGCCGGCTGCGAATCTTGTCCCGGTAGGTGATGGCTGCCTGCCGGGCGGCTTCGTCGTTTTCGGCGCGGCCCTTCAGGTCGTTGATCCATTCCTCAAGCAATCCGATTTCCTCTTCCAGCTGTTGCAGAGCCTCGTCCATCAGTTCAGGATCGATGTCGGAAGTCCCGGTCTGTTTGCGGTTTTCGCTATCTGTATTCATGGCATCTGCTTCTGTGACAGTGGTGGTCCGGAAACTGCCTGGCCATTTGTTACTACCACGCATCGGCCGATCCTGCAATACCATAAGTGCCGACCGGCACGGATACTGTACGAGTATACACGAAGTCGGCACAATACCCCCTGGCGGGAGAGCGTGTCACGATGTCCAGTGGTGAGAAGTCAGGAAATGGCATACGAATGAAGGGAACACCTATGGATGGAGTCGAAAGCCTGGCCTATGCCCGGGAGCGGTGGCGGCAACGGGTTCTGGCTGCCGAGGCACGGCTGGCGTCAGTGCGCCGACGGCTGCGCCTGTGCCGACGTGCTGCCAGTCAGGCTGCCACGGACCGTGCCGGATTACAGGCGGATCTGGGGGAGCTGGAGCAGCAGGCCGCGGCCGCATTGGCGTCCCGTGACGAGCGGCGGGCGCTCGATCTCGCGGGACGGATCCGGAGCCTGGATGACAGATTACAGGAGCAGTCTCGACGGGTGCGGCGTCTGGCAAGGCGTGGTCAACGTCTGCGGCAGCTGGAGCAACGCTGGCAATGGCGTATTGAGCAACATCGTCGGGCCGATCAACGCCGCTATCATTCGCAGGCGCTGACATGTCGTTACGACCTACCATCCATCACTTCCGATCGCTTTCCCTTCGTCCTGTCAGGCAGGTCCAGGCGCCGCTGACAGAATTTCATTCATGGCATATACGCATGTGATTTTTTCTGCTAATATGCCGCGCAAATTCGCTGGGGAAACGGTTTCAATCCGGTAGCGAAAAAGTGAAAATAAAGGCTTGACGGTATCGAAGAAGCTACTTACAATACCGCGCTTTCTGCAACAAGGCAGGACAACAGTTCAAACCTGTCCCCTTCGTCTAGAGGCCTAGGACACCGGGTTTTCATCCCGGCAACAGGGGTTCGAAACCCCTAGGGGACGCCAATTCAACAAGCCTGGCTTTTGCCAGGCTTTTTTTTTGGCGTATCATCAGTCTTTTTCCGTTTGTCCAGCAGAGGATCCGGCATGACCACTGCAATCTCTGTCCGCAATCTGCACAAGACCTATGCCAGCGGCCACGTCGCTTTACGCGGAGTGGACCTTGATGTTGAAAAGAATGATTTCTTTGCCCTGTTGGGGCCGAATGGCGCCGGTAAGTCCACCATCATCGGCATCATTTCCACACTGGTCCGTCAGACGCAGGGCGATGTCAGCATTTTCGGTCATGATCTGGCCCGGGAAGAGTACCAGGCCAAGTGCGATCTCGGTGTGGTGCCCCAGGAAATCAATTTCAGTCAGTTCGAGAAGGTCGGCGACATTGTCATGACCCAGGCCGGCTACTACGGTCTGCCTCGTGGTCTGGCGCGCGAGCGTACCGAGAAGTATCTGCGACAACTGGACCTGTGGGACAAGCGGGATGCCCGCTCCCGGACCCTCTCGGGAGGCATGAAGCGGCGTCTGATGATCGCGCGCGCGCTGGTGCATGAACCGCGTCTGCTCATTCTGGATGAGCCCACGGCGGGAGTCGATATCGAGCTGCGCCATTCCATGTGGACCTTCCTGCAGGAAATCAACCGCGCCGGGACCACGATCGTATTGACCACGCATTATCTGGAAGAGGCCGAGAGTCTGTGCCGGAATATCGCCATCATCAATGAAGGACAGATCGTGGAGAACACCAGCATGAAGGCGTTGCTCGGCAAGTTGCAGCGCCAGGTGCTGGTCTTTGATACGCATGAGCCGATCAGTGTGGCGCCGGAATTCTCGGTGGGCGAGGCCAGCAGTCACTGGGTCGATGATCACACATTTGAAGTGAGTGTCGCCACGTCCTGTGATCTGACGCAACTGTTTGCGGAGCTCAAGGCAAAGAACATCGCGGTACGCAGCATGCGCAACAAGAACAACCGGCTGGAAGAAGTGTTCCTGTCACGGGTAAGGGGGCAGTAAATGGGTGGGGGACGACAGTTTCTCTGGGTCGCATTCCAGACCATCGTGATAAAAGAGGTGCGACGCTTCACCAGGATCTGGATGCAGACGCTGGTGCCGCCGGCGATCACCATCGGACTGTACTTTCTGATTTTTGGCAATCTGATCGGACGCCGGATCGGTGAAATGGGTGGCATCGACTACATGCAGTTCATCGTGCCGGGGCTGATCATGATGGCGGTGATCCAGAATTCGTATTCGAACGTGGCGTCCTCCTTTTTCAGCCACAAGTTCCAGCGCAGTGTCGAGGAGATCCTGGTTTCCCCGGTGCCCGACTGGATCACGCTCGCCGGTTTCTGTGCCGGCGGCATGGCCCGGGGACTGTTCGTCGGCCTGATTGTCACCGTGATCTCGTTCATCTTCACGGACCTGAGTATCCAGCATCCGCTGCTGACGATCCTGGTGGTGTTGCTGACATCGGTCGTGTTTGCGCTGGCGGGATTTCTCAATGCACTGTTTGCCAACACCTTCGATGACATCTCGATCATTCCGACGTTTGTCCTGACACCGTTGATCTATCTGGGGGGGGTGTTCTACTCCATTGATCTGCTGCCTTCATTCGGCCAGTTCGTGTCTGCACTGAATCCGGTGCTGTACATGGTCAACACGTTCCGGTACGGGATACTCGGCACCTCCGATGTCAATGTCTGGTGGGCGCTGTTCATGCTCGTGTTTTTCATCACGGTCCTGTCGGTGGCGGCGCTGGCGCTGCTGAAAAAAGGTACCGGACTGCGTCACTGACGTCCTGGAGGCGGGCATGATGGAGAATCCTCTGGGGAGGTACACCGAGTATCCCTCCCGCTATGCACCCGACGTGCTGTTTCCGGTACCCAGGGCCACCAATCGCCGCCATCTGCCCTTGTCGGCCGATGTGTTCGCGGGCCATGACCTCTGGCATGCCTATGAGCTCTCCTGGCTGGACAGTCACGGCATGCCTCGGGTGGCCGTGGCGCGATTCGCGGTGCCACAGGAGTCACCGAATCTGGTCGAGTCCAAGTCCCTGAAACTGTACTGCAACTCGCTGAACCAGACCCGCTTTGCCGGTCCCGATGATGTCCGTGAGTGCATCGCCAGGGACCTCGCCGCGGTGGTGGGGACGGAGGTCGGGGTGGAGCTGTTGTCGGTCACGGCGGTGCCAACGGATGATGCCGCCCTGGAAGGCAGTGTGCGGCTGGAGGAGGAACCGGTGCTACCGGCGGGCTGGCAGCCGGATGCCGGTCTGCTGGCGGTGGACCGGACTCGCGCCGTGCGGGAGTCCCTGCACAGTCACCTGTTCCGCTCCAACTGTCCGATAACCGGACAACCGGACTGGGGAACGGTGATGGTCTCCTATCGGGGCGGCGCCATTGATCACCCGGGGTTGCTGCGCTATATCCTGTCCTACCGGGAGCATCAGGGCTATCACGAGGATTGCGTGGAGCGGATCTTCTGTGATCTGTGGCAGCGCTGTGAGCCGGACTGGCTGGTGGTGGGGATACAGTTCCTGCGCCGGGGCGGACTGGATATCAATCCGTGGCGCTGGTCGGTGGACTGCCCGGCTGATGCATTGCCGGCGGCCGATATCAGGCTGGCGCGGCAGTAGCGACCCTGGGAGTCCCGATGACTGTTTCCCCTTGCCTGACGCGGTTCCTGCCCGCTCTCTTGGCGCGGTACAGCGCCTGGTCGGCGAGCTCGATCAACGTCTCCGGCACAGTTGTCCCCGAGGCGGTGGTCGTGGCCACGCCGATGCTGATTGTCACGACATCGGCGATGGAGGAGGAAGGGTGGGGTATACCCGCTTCCTGCACGGTCCGGCGACAGGCTTCCGCCAGTTGCATGGCCACGTCGGCCTCTGTATCGGGTAACAGCAGCGCAAATTCCTCGCCGCCGTAGCGGGCGCAGAGATCCAGTTGTCGACGCGCCACCGAGGCCAGTGCCTGAGCCACCTGCCGCAGGCAGTGGTCACCCTGTACGTGACCCTTGCTGTCATTGTAATCCTTGAAGAAATCGATATCGCACATCAACAGCGACAGGGGCCGGTTTTCCCGCAGACTCTGCGCCCAGTCCCGGGCCATCACAACGTCAAACAGCCGTCGGTTGGCGATACCGGTCAGCGCATCCTGCAGTGACAGGCTTTCCAGCTGCCGGTTGGCCAGCAGCAATTCCAGGCTCATCTCCACGATCCCGGCAAACTGATACAGCAGGGCCTGCTCAGCGCTGCTGCTCCGCTTCTCGACCCTGTCCAGAATACAGAGCGTGCCGAAGGGGTCGCCATCAGGCCAGTTTACCGGAACGCCGCTGTAGGACAGCATCCCCAGCTCCAGATCCGGGTTGTGACCCCATTCCGGGTCCTTCGTGGCATCCGGGACACAAAGCAGCTGTTGGCTTCTGATCACTTCCTCGCAGTACAGGTCGCCGTTCAGCGGCGCCTTTTCGCCCGGGGTATAGGGTGATTCCTCTGTTTCTGAGCCGACGATGACCTCCATGCTGTCGTCGTTCCGGCGCATGATGAGAGAGACCGGTACATCACACAGGCGGGCCATCAGATTGGTGATGCCCTGCCACTGTGCGAGGATTTTAGGGTTGATTTCCAGTATGTCGTCCGACATCGCAGAGCCAGAGAATGTGATCTGTTTCACATTATGGTGGCGGAGTTCGGGGAGGATCGCAAGTGTTTGTGGGGTACCTGAAGCGAACAACAGGGGGATGACGACAATGGAGTATCGATGCGGTTCTTTTCGGTGATTGTGGGTAGTCTGTGGCGGAGTGCGGGGAGGGATTGATGTCGAAAACGGCTGGGCCGTTTTCGACACCCTTCGGGCTTCGCCCGCTGCGCGGGCTCGTCGCCAGTTGCTGGGGTGGAAGTTCGTCATATCAGTGAGCACGTGCGCAAGATGCTGCGCGATGCGCTAACGTCCTTTGCCCGCTTCGACCTTGAGCTGGCCATTGAGGTGG
>JBNJGU010000094.1:0-11009 GCA_051747985.1 Pseudomonadota bacterium
CGGGATCAGGTCCGCCCCATGCCGGTCACCGGTTGCTGCCAGTACACGATATCGGGCCCGACATTTTCCGCCAGTCCGTCGACCACGGCGTCAACATCCGACACCTCCATGAGCACCTCGTACTGCTCACGGTTCTGACGCCCGGTCACCTGCTCTGTCACGGAAAGCCCCCGGTTCCTGCCGTGGCCATGTACCCGATAGGACGTGAAGCCGTTCACTCCCTCCTGCACGAGCAGGTAATCGACCATTTCCTCGGCCAGCGCCGGGTTCACATTGAGTACCAGCATGGTCATGGTCATGAGGCTGCCTCCGTGTAGTCAGGCTGTCGATGGAAGTGGCGATAGATCACCGGTAGCAGAAACAATGTCAACATCGTCGACGTGATCAGCCCACCGATCACCACGATGGCCAGCGGCCGCTGGATCTCCGACCCCGGTCCACTGGCCATCAGCAAGGGCACCAGGCCGAAGCCGCAGGTGGTCGCCGTCATCATCACCGGTCGCAGGCGTCGCAGCGCACCTTCCCTGACCACATCCGCCATGGCCATGCCACGCAGCGCCAGCTGATTGAAGTGGGACAGCAGTACCACCCCGTTCAACACCGCGATGCCGAGCAGCGCGATAAAGCCGACTGATGCCGGTACCGACAGAAATTCCCCCGACAACCACAACGCAATCAATCCGCCGGTCATGGCAAACGGGATATTGGACAGAATGATCACCACCTGCTTGATGGAACGGAATGTGATGAACAGCACCAGCGCAATCAGCAGAATCGCCACCGGCACCACTACGGACAGGCGGGCTGCCGCCCTCTGCTGGTTTTCGAATTCACCACCCCACTCGATGGTATATCCTTCCGGCAGATCGATCCGCTCGGCGATCACCCGGCTTGCCTCGTCGACAAAGCCGACCAGGTCACGACCTTCCACATTGGTGCGTATCACGGAGAAACGCTGGCCTGCCTCCCGGTCGACGCTGACCGGTCCCTCCACACGCCGCACGGTGGCGACCTCGGAAAGCGGGGTGATGGTTCCGTCCGGCAAGGTCAGCAGAATATTCCGCATCCGCGCCAGACCATCCCCCTGCAGTCCGTCCTGTTTCAGCATGAGCGGTACCCGCGCTGTATTTTCGAGTACCACACCCACCTGCAGCCCCTCGATCCTGGCCCGCAACGTGCGCTGCAGGGCATCGGCATCCAGACCCAGTCGTCCGGCCCGGCTTCTGTCCACCTCCACCTGCAGGTACTGTGCGCCTTCATTCAGCGACGCCAGTGTATCGACACTGCCCTCGATGGATTCCACTTCCGTGGCAATGGCCTGCGCCAGTTCGTTCAGCGTCGGCAGGTCGCTGCCGAACAGCTTGATCGCCACGTCACCGCGGGAGCCGGTCAGCATCTCCGAGATCCGCATATCGATGGGCTGAGTGAATCCATAGTCGATCCCCGGAAACTGATCCATGACCACGCGCAGCCGTTCCTGCAATGCTTCCTTGTCCGGCACTTCCCATTCATCACGCGGCTTTAGCTGCAGAAACATGTCGGTTTCATTCAGCCCCATGGGATCCATGCCGATTTCATCCGAACCACTGCGGGATACCACTCGTTCCACTTCGGGCACTTCCTCGATCACCGCCTTTTCCACCTGCAACACCATGCGTGTCATGGCATCAAGATTGACAGAGGGAATCCCCTCCAGCTGAATGATGATGTCCCCTTCATCCATGGTCGGCATGAAGGTCTTGCCCACGAAAGGAAAAATCACCACGGAGCCGGCCAGCAGGGCCGCGGCGAGCCCGATGATGTACACAGGCCGGCGCAGCACTTTGGTGAGTACAGGCGTATACCAGCGCAGCAGCACCCGTGCGAGCCAGGGGCTCCTGCCTTCATCACCCCGCAGCAACAGGGAGGCCAGTACCGGTATGAACGTGAGGGACAGTATCAGGGCACCGATCAACGCGAATATGATCGTCAGCGTGACAGGGCCGAACAGCTTGCCTTCCAGTCCCTCCAGGGACAGCAGCGGCAGGAACACGATGACGATGATCAGCACACCGGAGGTCACCGGTACAGCCACTTCACGGGTTGCCCGGTAGATGATATGCAGACGCGGCAGTCGTCGGCTGGCCGGACTGTCCGGCTGCAGTCGGGATACCACATTCTCGACCACCACAATGGCGGAATCAACCAGCGTGCCGATGGCGATCACCAGCCCGCCCAGGCTCATCAGGTTGGCGCTCATGTTCACCTGGTCCATCAGCAGAAAGGTGAACAGCGCCGACAACGGCAGCACCACGGCCACCGTCAGCGCGGCCCGCACATTGCCCAGGAACAGGCCCAACAGTATCACCACCAGCGCCACCGCCTGCAACAGGGCCCATGACACCGTGCCGACCGCATCGGAAATCAGTACACTGCGGTCATAGAATACGTCCACCCGCGTGCCTTCCGGCAAGGTCGGGGCCAGTTCATCCAGTCTGTCCCGCACGCCACTGACGACATCCTGCGCGTTCGCTCCCGTAAGACCGATGATCAGGCCCTGTACCGCCTCTCCTTCCCCATCCGCGGTCACCGACCCATACCGCGCCAGGGACCCGGCCTGTATTCCCGCCACCTCCGACAGCGGCACCCTGTCCCCATCGGATGTCTCCACCTGCAGTCGGCCGATATCCTCGAAACTGCCGATGGCGCCCACGACACGCACGAGCAGCGCCTCCTCACCCTGGTCCACACGGCCGGCACCGTCGTTGGTGTTGTTGGATTCCAGCGCCTCGATGATGTCCTCGGTATTGATCCCCAGCACCGCCATGCGATCCGGCTTCGGGCTGACTTCATAGGTCCGCACATACCCTCCCAGGGCATTGACATCAGCTACACCCGGCACGGTCCGCAGCGCCGGGCGTAACGTCCAGTCGACCAGAAATCGCTTTTCCGCCAGAGACAATGTGTCACTTTCCACGGTGAACATGAACATGTCGCCCAGTGGCGTACTCATTGGCGCTATGCCACCACTGACCGCTCCCGGCAGATCGCCCCAGACATTGTTGAGCCGCTCGGCCACCTGCTGCCGTGCCCAGTAGATGTCCGTGCCTTCTTCAAAATCCAGCGTGATGGAACTGAGGGCGTACTTGGACACAGAACGCAGCACGGTCTGCCGGGGCGTACCGAGCAGCTCGACCTCCACCGGCTGGGTGATCAACGCCTCGACTTCCTCTGGCGTCATACCCGGTGACTTGATGATGATCTTGACCTGGGTCGGCGAGATATCAGGAAAAGCATCGATGGGCAGCTGTGTCAGTGCCCGTATCCCGAATCCGACAAGCAGAGCAACGACCAGGCCCGTCAGCAATCGCTGACTGAGCGCAAACTGGATGATGGAAGCCAGCATCACTCACCCCCTCCCAGCCCGAGCATCATTCCCTTGATGGCCGCCGCACCCTGGCTGACCACAAGCTCCCCGGGCCGCAGACCGCTGTTGGCGACGTAGTCGGCACCGGCCGGTTGCAGTCCGAGACGCCGGACCTCGACGCCACCCTCCGTCCGTACAAACACCAGCGTATCCTGTCCGTCGCGCGCCACCGCGCTTGACGGCACCAGCACACCGGTCTGATCCGGAGGCACGACCAGATTGATGATCTCGCCGATCATCAGGCCCACGTCGCCCTCGAAGCGGGCATATACGTGGACCATCTGACTGCCGGCCTCAACCTGGAAATCGCGTTGCTGTACTCGCACCGCCTCATCCGACTCCGCAATGTCCAGCACATCTCCGATGCTCAGGTTCCGGGCCACGCGGGCGGGCAGCCATGCGCCAACCCAGAGACGCTCCCGAGCGTCAAAAGTCGCCAACACCGCTCCGGCCGGGACGTGGTTACCCACTGCGCTGGCCCGGTGTGTCAGTACACCACTCAGCGGCGCACGCAGCCGGTACATTCCCAGCGCGGACGGATCATCCAGCAATGCCTCACGGTCAGCGGCGCTCACACCCGCCACGGTCAGGCGTCCCTCGGCCGAGCGCACGGCGTTGACCGCCTGCTGGTGCTCGCGTCGCGTCTGTTCGAGTCTCTGCTGCGCTATCACACCGGCATCAAACAACCGTTGATCACGTTGCAACGATGACGCCGCCTGATCGGCCCGAACCCGTGCATCCAGCCATTGCTGCTGTATGCCCAGCAGCGATTCACTGCGCAACACGGCGACCAGGTCGCCTGCCTGAACACTGTCACCGCTACCCACGGCCCATTGTTGTACATAACCACCGTACGCAGGCCGCAGCGTACTCTGCGCTTCCGGAGAACGGGTCACCTGTCCGGGGAAGCGGTCACCACTGTGGCGTTGCAGGGTTTCCACTGCACTGAACCGGATGCCGAGGCGATCGATATCGCGCTCTGAGATCGGTATCGATTCCTGGGCCACAGTGGCGCCGCAAAGCGACAGGGTCAGCAGCGTGATCCGGATGAGCATATTCATGGCAGTACTCCGATGATCTGGTTATATTCCGATACCAGCGCCTGCTGTCTCAGCGAAAGGGACTGGTGTTGCTGTTCCGTGGACTGGAGAGTCCGGAGCGCGGAAATGGCCCGCAACAGATCGGTCTCCCCGGTTTCGAAAGCGATCCGCGCCATCCGGTGGCGCCGCCGGTCCAGCTCGAGTTGCTCGGCACTCATTGCCAGAGCTTTCTCCGTCATTTCCATCTCGTGTTGTACTTCATGCAACTGGCGCATCAATTCACGACGCGCATTGATCAGGTCCACCTCCGACTCGACCCGACGGCTTTCCGCATCCCTGACCTGGGTCGATACCGCCGACCCGCCACCCAGCGGTACGCTGAAAGACAGCGCCAGCGCGTCGTTGTAAGGCTGGAAGGCATCGCCCCGGTCACGACGCATGCCCACGCTCATGGTCGGACTTCCCTTCGCCTGTCGGCGGACACGATTCACACCGGCCCGCTCGATGGCCACTTCGCTGGACAGATAGCGCAGCCACGGATGCTCTTCCGGCACGGTCTGCATCATCGCCCGTTGCTCCCGGAATCCGGTGTCAGGCCGCACATCCATACCGGTCAGAACCCGATACTCATACTCGGCGTCGACCAGCATGGCCTCGGCCTGTACCACCATCCGTCGTCGCTGCAATACAAGCCCCTCCGCCTGCAGCACATCCATTTCAGGCACCGCCCCGGCCCGGTGCAGCGTGCGGGTGGTTTCCAGCAGGCGCCCGGCCTCATCCAGGGCTCGCCGCTCGCCCTCCAGCATGGCATCCGCCATCTCGATCTCCGCCATGACAGAGCGCAACTGCCCGGCCACCACCAGGCGCAGATGATCCCGCCACGCCCCCTGTCTGTTCTCCTGTGCGGACGCCATGGTCCTTGCCTGTCCCCGTTCACCCGGGCGCCACAGATCCAGCTCCACGCCGATTTCCAGTTCACGTGCACCGATGTCATCAAGTACCGCATCGTCAAAAAGACTCATCTGCCACCTTGGCACACCGGGAAACCATCGCTTGCTCAGAGCGCGGTATTCCTCTCCCTGCTGCTCACGGATCGCAGTCAGTAATTGTTCCGGAGCGTGCTCCAGTGCGGCACGGTAGACAGTTTCAGTCGTCAGACTGTCACTCCGCGGCAGCGGTTCGTGACCGGAAAGATCCGGCTGCGCCCATGTACTGCTGATCAGCCCCAGCAACCCGAACAAAAGGCCCGGAATCATGATGGCGGCATTGCCTTTACGCAAAAAATCCATAACTGTCACTCCGTTCAGGGGTCGTGCGCAGACTGGATCATAAGGCCTTGTGTGTGGAAAAAATGTCGACAATCCGGAACTGACCACGCTTCCACCAGACAAACGGCCATATTCTTGCGATGGATCAATGCGATGATCCAGCCCGGATCGCACACCACTCACACTTTTTTGACAGACTTCCGATATCATCGGGTTCTCTGCAGGCGCAAACAGGCGAATACCGTGAACATTCTGATCATCGAGGACAACCGCGATATTGCCGCCAACCTGGCCGACTACCTGGAACCGGCCGGGCATGAGCTGGACTTTGCCATTGATGGCAAGGGAGGACTGAAGCTGGCCGCCGAGCACACGTTTGATGTCATCGTGCTGGATCTGATGCTGCCGGGCGGAATGGATGGTATTGAAGTCTGCCGACGCTTGCGGCAGGAGCTGCAACTGACCACGCCTGTTCTGATGCTCACGGCCCGTGATCAGCTGGATGACAAACTGTCCGGATTCAACGCGGGCACCGACGACTATCTGGTCAAGCCGTTTTCCATAAGGGAGCTGGAGGCGAGATTGCTGGCGCTGGCGCGTCGCCGTGAGGACGTGACCGACCACCGGTTGACGGTGGGGGATCTCATTCTGGATACCGACACATTACAGGCAGAGCGCCAGGGGCATCGCCTGGACATCAATCCCGTTCAACGGAAACTGCTCACTCACCTGATGAAGCAATCTCACCGAGTGGTGAATCGCGCTGAACTGGAACAGCTGATCTGGGGCGACTCGCCTCCTGATACCGATATCCTGAGAACACACATTTACGCACTGAGGCGGATCATCGACAGGCCTTTCGACCGGCCTCTGCTGCATACGGTGCACGGCATCGGATACCGCCTGTCAGACCATGACGGGGACCACGGTTGAGATGCGAAAACTGACCGGCAAGCTGAGTCTGCGCTGGCGCCTGATCCTGGCCATGGTCATCATGGTCACTGCGTCAACGGCCCTGTTCTCGACGGGAGTGGTTCTGATCAAAAACCGTCTGGAAGCGGTCACTTTCGGGGAACTGGTCTCTGACCAGATGGATGTGATACTGAACCAGTCAGCACAGGGAATCGCATTTGACCAGGAGCAGCTGCCAAACTGGCAACTCTTTCGCTCGTCGGACCGCCAGCCTGTGCCGGACACCATCCGGTCCCTGTCGAGAGGATCTCATCACAGTGTCCGCGTCGACGATCACTTCTACCAGGTTGAAGTGCGGCCGACCCCTGACGGCGAAACGGCCTGGTTGCTATATGACATCACCGAATGGGAAAGCCAGGAACACGCACTGCTCGTCATGACACTGTACGGGTCGCTGTTTGTGTTGGGTCTCGCGATTCTGCTGGGTCTGGGCGTTGCCCGTGCCGTACTGGCCCCGCTGGAGCGATTGACGGCCCGCCTGCATCACGTGCAGCCCGATCAGCGCCGGGTCCGGATAAGCCAGGATTTCACCGGTGAGGAAGTGCACCAGATTGCCAGCGCTTTCGATCTGTACCAGGAACGCATAGACCGGTTTGTAGAACGCGAAACCTTTTTCACGGCAGCGGCCAGCCATGAGCTTCGCACACCGCTGTCCATCATCATCGGCGCCACCGATATCCTCGAGGCGTTACCGGACCAGGATCCCCGGCGTCAACGCGCGGTCGAACGTATCCAGCGCGCATGCACGGATATGCGTGGTTTTGTTGAGGTGGCCCTGCTTCTGGCACGCGAAGAGCAGCAAGCGATCCCGGATGAGCACTATACGTCAATACACTCGGTGACAGGACGGGTGCTCGACGACCGACGACAGGAGCTGGTCATGCGCGGGATGGGCCTGCACTGTCACTTCGAGCAGGACATCTGTGTGCCGCAGGCCGCGGGCGTCATCACCATCATCATCGGCAATCTGGTGAGCAATGCCATCGAACACGGAGGCGGGGGCACCCTGTCGATCAGACAACAGGGAAACTGTCTGTCCATCAGTGACACCGGCGCGGGTATCCCGACAGAACACCTGCCCCGTGTTTTTGATCGTGACTTCACCACGCGCTCCGATGGCACCGGAATGGGGCTGAACCTGGTGCGCCGCCTCTGCGAACGCTTTGGTTGGACCATTGATCTGGAGAGCACTCCGGGGAAGGGAACGACGGTCACGCTGGATTTCAGCGCCACCGCCATTCCCTGCACGGATTCATCCGCTCAGTAACCATTCAGCGAGGCGTAGCGGTCCCGGTGGAATGCCGCATCCCCCAGAGTCTGGCTGACCACCCGGGCCCGCTTCAGATAGAAGCCGATATCAAACTCATCGGTCATGCCGATGCCTCCGTGCATCTGTATGCCCTCGTTACTGACCAGGGTGAACACCTCTCCCAGTTTCGCCTTTGCGGCACTGGCAAGCACGGGGATCGCGCGCTGCTCACCATCCAGTTCGGCCAACGCCTTGCGTACCAGCGAACGACACAGCTCGATCTCGCTGTACATGATTGCCGCGCGGTGCTGCAGGGCCTGGAAGGCCCCGATCGGCACACCGAACTGGTGACGTTCCTTCAGGTACGCAATGATCCGATCAAACACTTCCTGGATGCTTCCCAGCATCTCGGCGGCCAGGCCGATACGACCGATATCCAGCACCTGTTCCAGCACGCCATGGCCGGCATCCACTCGGCCCAGCACGGCATCGCCGGGGATGACAACATCATCCAGCTCGATGCTGGCGGCACTACGGCTGTCCACCATGGAAGCAGGTTTTCTGGTGACGCCTTCAGCATTGCCGTCCACGATAAAAAGAGTGATACCCGACTTATCCTCTCTCCCGCCACTGGTCCGGGCCACGACAATAAGCCGGTCAGCACTGTGGCCATCCAGCACAAACTGCTTGCGACCGTTGAGGCGGAAACCATCACCCTCCCGCTCCGCCCGGCAAGCGATCCGGGTCGGCCTGTGGAATGGGGTCTCCTCCACCGCCAACGCCAGGGTCATCTGTCCGGACACCAGCCGCGGCAGGATCTCACGCTTCTGCCCGTCGCTGCCCGCCAGATTCACCGCCGTCGCCCCCAGGAGCACCGAAGCCACCAGGGGAGAGGGAACCAGCGTGCGGCCGGTCTCTTCCAGCACGATACCAAGGCCTCCATATCCGAAGCCAAACCCCTCGTACTCCTCCGGGATCGCCATGCCAGCCCAGCCCAGCTCCACCATCTGTTGCCACAGCGCTTCCGGGTATCCCTTCGGGTCGCGGCTGTCACGCACACTGCGCAATACACTG
This sequence comes from Pseudomonadota bacterium, assembly GCA_051747985.1. Classification (GTDB taxonomy): domain Bacteria; phylum Pseudomonadota; class Gammaproteobacteria; order Pseudomonadales; family Pseudohongiellaceae; genus PWQG01. The sequence continues at coordinate 9,010 of JBNJGU010000094.1, forward strand.
ACCGGTGCGTGATCGCGGCAGAATCCGCGCGCCGCATCCTGCAGCATCTGTTGATCTTCATTCAGTACCAGTTGCATGATCAGCCTCCCTTCTTCGCCAGCATGCTGGTCATATCGGGCAGACCCAGCACGCGTTTGGCGATCACGTTGAGCTGAATCTCATAGGTGCCCCCTTCGATGGAGTTGCCCTTGGAGCGCAGCCACTGACGGGTCAGGTCCAGTTCTTCCCGTGTGAAGTCACCTTCCTGCAGCGACTCCCAACCCAGTGCCTGACTGCCCACTGCCTCAAGCAGCAGTTCGTAGCGGCGCTTGTTCAGTTCGCAGCCATAGTTCTTGAGCATGGAAGACGTGGCATTCGGCCCCTCACTGACTTTGGCTTCTTCGCGGGAACGCTGCGAGGTCAGTGCAAACGCCTGCGCATCGATATCGAACTGTGCGATGCGGTCACGCAATGAAGCATCCGACAGCTGCTCATTGTCGCCACGATACTCTTTTGCAGTCAGCGACAGGTTGGCCGACAGCCCGCCCCGGTTGTTGCGCCCCGAACTCAGGCCGAAGCCGGAGATCATCGTGCGTTCGTGCTGCAGCAGGCGCTTGGCGATGGTCCAGCCACCGTTGAGTTCGCCCACCAGGTTGTCCACCGGCACCAGCACGTCGTCAAAGAACGTCTCGCAGAACACGGAAGCACCACTGATCAGGTCAATGGGCCGCGTGCTGACCCCGCTGGTGGCCATATCGATCAGCAGAAAGCTGATACCGCTGTGCTTGGGCACCTCGGTATCCGTCCGCACCAGGCAGAAGATCCAGTCGGCCCGGTCGGCATAGGAAGTCCAGATCTTCTGACCATTGACGCGATAGCGATCCCCTTCCCGGATGGCCTTCATGCCCAGGCCGGCCAGATCGGAACCGGCACCCGGCTCACTGTAGCCCTGACACCAGCGGATCTCGCCGCGAACGATGGGCGATATATGCTGCAACTTCTGTTCGTGCGTTCCAAATTCCAGCAGAACCGGCCCGAGCATGGAAATACCGAAGCTGACCAGCGGCGGACGGGCGTTGATGCGTTGCATCTCTTCCTGGAGAATCAGGGCCTGTTCCCTGTTCAGTCCTCCCCCACCATACTCGGCAGGCCATTCAGGGCAGGTCCAGCCTTTTGCGGCCATGCGTTCAAGCCAGATCCGGCTGTCGGGATTGTTGAATGTGGCATTGCGGCCACCCCATACCACTTCGTCTTCCGGCATGGGAGTGCACATGGACTGCGGGCAGTTCTGTTCCAGCCAGCTGCGTACTTCCTGGCGGAATGCATCGGGTTGCGGCACGGTGGTCCCCCTTTTCTGTCGGCTGATGATCAGTCGGGAGTATACAGGGCGGTTGGGGCGCCATGAAGTGACAGGACAAACAAGCACTTTGTAGCCCGCACTGAATACCCGGTACACCGCCGACGGAGACGCCCGTGAATCCATTCCCTGGAGGGCTCGGCGCCCGCCATCCATGGCAGCCGACGCTCCGTCGGCGGTGTACCGGGCATTCAGTGCTCTTCCAGCGGTGATTCCAGCTGCTCAGCCTGGCTCCCGGAAGGTGGTTCTGATACTTTCGCTGGATGAAGATGAATCAAGTGATCATTGCGGGTTGTCTGGTGCTGGGGATCGGTGCCTGTGGGGACGTTCAGGACGGGCGTTATGAGGCGGTGGATGATGGGGTGTCGTTCGGGGACGTGGAGGCGTTGACGTTCCGGGCGCCGGACCTGGAGATCGTCTATGGCAATGATCCGCTGCAGTACGGGTCGTTGTGGCTGCCAGAGGAATCGGAACCGGGTGGGGCACCGTTGGTGGCGATGATTCACGGAGGATGCTGGGAGAATGCCTATGGGATGGGTCATGTACGGGCCTTCAGTACCGCCCTGGCGGATGCCGGGTTTGCGGTCTGGGCGCTGGAGTACCGGCGCACCGGCGATCCGGGCGGAGGCTGGCCCGGCAGCTACGAGGACGTGATCACCGCGCT
>JBNJGU010000095.1:0-10789 GCA_051747985.1 Pseudomonadota bacterium
GAGATCATCATGAGTCAACGCAAGATCCATATCACCGACGTCATCCTGCGGGATGCCCATCAGTCCCTGATCGCCACCCGGATGCGCACCGAGGACATGCTGCCGGCCTGTGAGTGGCTGGACCAGGCCGGTTACTGGTCACTGGAGTGCTGGGGCGGGGCGACCTTCGATGCCTGTGTGCGCTTCCTCAAGGAAGACCCTTGGGCCCGGCTGCGGCAACTGAAAAAGGCGCTGCCCAACACCCGCCTGCAGATGCTGCTGCGGGGGCAGAACCTGCTCGGCTACCGCCATTATGCCGATGATGTCGTGGAGGCCTTCTGTCACAAGGCGGCCGAGAATGGCATCGACGTCTTCCGCATCTTCGATGCCATGAACGACGTGCGTAATCTGGAAACCAGCATCCGGGCCGTGAAAGAAGCCGGCAAGCACGCGCAGGGCACGTTGTGCTATACGGTCAGCCCGGTGCACGGCACGCAGGCGTTTCTGGATCAGGCCAAAGCCATGGCGGATATGGGCGTGGACAGCATTGCCATCAAGGACATGGCCGGGCTGTTGACCCCCGGCGCCACCGCGGATCTGGTGACGGCACTGAAAAAGCACCTGGACCTGCCGGTGTTCCTGCACAGCCACTACACGTCGGGTATGGCGACGATGTGCCAGTGGGCCGCGCTGGAGGCCGGTGTCGATCACCTCGATACCGCATTGTCGGCCTTCGCTGGCGGCACCAGCCATCCGCCCACGGAGTCAGTGGTTGCTGCATTGCATGATGCGGGATACGAGACCGGACTGGATCTGGAGCTGCTGGAGCACGCCAACCGCCATTTCCGTGAGGTGCGCAAGAAGTACCACCAGTTCGAGAGTGAGTATAACGGCGTCGATACCGGCGTGCTGTTGTCCCAGGTACCCGGCGGGATGATGTCCAACCTGGCGAACCAGCTGAAGGAGCAGGGTGCGCTGGAGAAGATTCGCGAGGTGTTTGTCGAGATCCCCAGGGTGCGGAAGGACCTGGGTTACCCGCCGCTGGTCACACCCACGTCGCAGATTGTCGGCACGCAGGCGGTGGCCAATGTACTGGGCGGCAAGCGCTACGAGAACATCACCAACGAGGTGAAGAAGTACCTGCAGGGCTGGTACGGCAAGGCGCCCGGCAAGATCAACGTGGACCTCCAGCGCCGTGCCGTCGGCAAGGAGGAGCTGATCGAGGAGCGCCCGGCCAACCTGCTGACCAATGAGTTTCACAAGCTTCGCGAGCAGATTGGCGAGCTGGCCGAGAGTGAAGAGGACGTGCTGACCTACGCCATGTTCCCGGACCAGGCACGGACCTATCTGGAACAGCGGCAGGCCGGTACTCTTCAGCCCGAGCCGCTGGAGCCTCTGCCCAGTGAAGGGAGCGCGGGAAACATTTCCACCGAATTCAAGATCACCGTCCACGGCGAGAGCTACGATGTTCATGTCACCGGTGCCAGCCCGGTCGGCGATACCAGGCGGCGCTTCTACATGACTGTCGATGGCGTGCCCGAGGAGATCGCCCTGGAATCGCTGGGCGAGTTCCACAAGGACGAGGGCGCCGGCAGACGCGACAAGGTGACAAAGGAGGGACAGGTCTCCACGACCATGCCGGGCAATATTGTTGATGTGCTGGTCGAGGAGGGGGCCCAGGTCTCCGCCGGCGACCCGGTGCTGGTCATCGAGGCCATGAAAATGGAAACCGAAATCAAGGCACCCGCCTCGGGCAAGGTGACCGCCGTCCACATCAAGAAGGGAGACCGGGTGACTCCGGGGGATGTGCTGGTCGAGATCGAGTAGCCGGGTCAGTAGCGGTCCATGATGAGCAGGTGATCTTCGCTGCGGGTGCCCTTTACATTGTGGTGGAACAGGGATAGTTTCAGTATTGACGCTGTCTGTTCTGTCACATCGGGTCATGAAATCAATCTGTCAGGAGGTCTGCCATGTGGAGCCGCAAGCCGTCGATCATCACCATCACCCTCCCCGGTTTGTTGTTTGCGGGTTTCTCGGCGGTCAGTCTGGCCCAGGAGGCCGAGCGACCGGAATTGAGCGGGGTCTGGACCAATGCGTCATTGACACGGTTGAACCGGCCGGCAGACGTTGAGCCCCTGGTCGTCACCGCCAGGGAGGCCCGGCGCATTGCCGCCGGTACCTCCGTCGCCGGTCTGCCGGCCGGTGAATTTGATGCTTCCGCGGCGCCGGGTGGAGACTCCGCTCCACTGGCGGGCAGCGAGGATTTCGGTCTCCGTGCCTACAATGACTTCTGGATCGACCCTGGCTCCACGCTGGCGCGCGTGAAAGGGGAGTTCCGCAGTTCCTATGTCATCGATCCTGAAGACGGGCAGGTGCCGCGCCGTGAGAATCCCCGTGGCGGTTTTCAGCAGCGCAACTTCGGTGCACGCTATGCCACCGGTGTCGGTGACATGTCGGGCCCGGAAGCGATGCCGCTGTCCGAGCGCTGCCTGATCGGCTTCGGCAACACGGCCGGGCCCGGCATGATGGGCACGCTCTATAACAGCACCTATCGTTTTGTTCAGACCGACGACTATGTCGTGATCGAAGTGGAGATGGTGCACGACGCCCGGATCATTCCGGTATACGCCAACGCCGAAGAGGCGAGGGCCAATGAGCGTCCCGCGGTCTGGAACCAATGGTTCGGTGATTCCCGGGGCTGGTACGAGGACGGTGAACTGGTCGTGGAGACGGTCAATATCAAGCCGCTGCAGATGCAGCAGAGCTCGGTTCCGATCACGCCGGAGGGCAGGATCACCGAGCGCTTCAGCCGTTACTCGGACAGTGAGATGGTCTACCGCTTCACGGTGGAGGACGACAACCTGTATACACAACCCTGGACGGCCGAACTGAGTTACCACGCCACGGATGGGCAGATGTACGAATATGCCTGCCACGAGGGCAATTATTCCATGCCCGGCGTGCTGGCGGGCGCCCGCCTGCAGGAAGCCGAAGAGGCGCAAGAGGGCGCACCATAGCCCCGGAATGCATTCCGCTGTATAACCCGACCCTCAGTACGATGGCTACTGACCGAACACGGTGCCCATGGCCTTGCCGATGGCGGGGCGTTCCTGCATGGCCCGGTACCAGCGCTCCAGATGAGGGTGGGGCGCCAGGTCAATGCTGGTATTGTCGCTGATGGCCAGATACGCAAAGGCGAAGGTGTCGGCGATGCTGATTTCATCACCACAAAGAAATTCGTGGGCTGCCGTCATATTGTCCAGATAGGGCAGCTGTTTATCCAGCCAGCTCCTGGCCTCGCCGATTTTTTCGGGATCGGGTTTTTTCTCAAAGAACTTCGGCTTGATGACTTCTTCCCAGAAATAGACCGAGAGCCAGCGCCCGGTGTGGATCGACAGGGTGTCCATCATCTGATCGATCCGGGCGGCCTGCAGCAAGTCTGGACTGTAGAGCCGGTTGTCGTGGTTTCGGGCCAGATAGCGGCAGATGGCTCCACTCTCGCCGATAAAGGTTCCGTCCACTTCCAGCACCGGCACCTTTCCCAGTGGGTGGCGCGCCAGGTGTTCCGGTTCGTGATTCTCCTGTCTGCCAAGATCGACGAATACATAATCGTAATCGACGCCGATTTCCTCGGCGGTGGCGACCACCTTGAGTGGATTGAACGTGTTGTAGCCGTAGATTCTGTACATCTTCCGTTTCCCTGTACACAAAATGATTTTGGAGGATGGCGACCATATCAGTGGTTGCCGGGATCGGTATCACCACCGGTATGTGGTCACTGTGCCGGGGTAGCCGTCGTCGGTGTCCGGAGGGGCGTCAGCCGGTGTGCCTACCGCGGCGGCGCCGGCTTCGACATCAAGGGCCAGTGATCGTCCGAATTCATCATATTCGCTGGAGTCGGGAAGGGACAGTCTGCCATCAAGGTTCCATTCCCCATCGCCCGGGGCGTACACGAAGACAGCCCCGGCGTCTCTGGCCGCCGTGTCGTCCCGGGGTGACGAGACCATTGCCATTCCATTGGAAACGGCGACCGCGGCGCCAAACTCATCCGAGCGATTCGGAGTGTCCGACTGGAGTCTGGTCTGGAGTTCCCAGCTGCCATCCTTTTCCGTGTAAAGAAATGCAGCGCCCCGGGCTTCCCCGGATGTATCTTCCGCGAACGGAGCACCGACGATTGCGACACCATCCGCCAGTGCCACGCTGGCTCCCAGGCCACCACGTTCACCCACTTCCTCGGAGAATCGCGCGATCTGCACCCATTCACTACTGCGGCGCTCGAAAAGGTAGGCCACGCCAGCTCCGTCGGCGCCCACCAGGGCCCGGTTTCCGTGCAGCGCAACCGCGCTGCCCAGGCGTTCACCTTCTTGTGGATTCTCCGTTTGCATCTGACCGGATTCAATCCAGTTACCGTTGTCCCCGAGCTCGTACACCATGACGATTCCACTGTCATTGGCGCTGGCGTCATAACCGGGTGCGCCGGCGATCAACAGTCCTGCTTCCATATCCAGCGTACTGCCGAAGAACGTGAAATCCTGGGATTCCGGCAACAGGAAACGCTGCTGCTGTTGCCAGTCGTTATCGTTGTGGTGAAACAGATAGATGGCACCTGCGCCGGCGTAGACTCCGGGACTGCCGGCAGCGAGCCATTCACCGTCAAACGCCACGTCGGAGCCGAAGTGCGCGGCGGCTCCGACATCTTCCAGGCGCAATACGGAGGTCTGCTGCCAGTCGTTGCCATTGCGCTTCATAAGGTATACAGCCCCGGCATCGTCCGCAGGACCGTCGGCAGCCGTGGCGCCAACGGCAATGCGGTCCGCGTTCAGATCCACCGATGATCCGAAACGGTCACGGTCGACAGCCTCTGCCGGTGACCAGACTGAGGGCTGTGCCGACAGCAATTGGGCAGAATCGGCCAGGGTAGTCTGGGTCAGGAGTGTGGCAAGTGAAGCCAGTGTGGCGCAACCGGCGCGAACGCATCGCCGTCTCAGATTGCCGGGCTGGGTTGGAAAGATCATCCTGATCTCCTTTTCTATTGCTCTGAAGGGGAGGGGTGATGGTCAGACATCATTTTTTTCACCATTGTGTCGGAATGGCAAAGGCGGAGCAAATGCGGGGAGGAATCGGTGCATTCATACACTGATTCTTCACCGGGAACGCGTGGTTATCTTGCCGGTACCGGTCGGGTCACTCGGCCAACACCACCTGATCGCGGCCGCCGCGTTTGGCTTCATACATGGCGCGGTCCGAGCGTCGCAGTAGCTGCTCGGCGGACTCCTCCCGCTCCAGCGTGGCGATACCGAAGCTGAGCGTCACCGGGATGTCACCCGACATGCCCTGTTCACGTGCGGCCGCCCGCAATCGGTCCACTATCCTGTGCGCCGCGGGCGCCGGTGTGTCCGGGCAGATGATCAGAAACTCCTCACCACCCCAGCGGCCGCAGATGTCGATCGCTCTCATGTGCGTACGCAGAAATCCGGCAATGTCCCCGAGGATGCGGTCACCGGTGAGGTGGCCGAATTCATCGTTGAACTGCTTGAAGTGATCCACGTCGCATAATACAACCGTCAATGGCTGACCGCTGCGATGGTGGCGCTCCAGTTCCTGTTGCAGCACGGCATCCAGGCGGCTGCGATTGAGCAGACCCGTCAGCTTGTCGGTCTCGGACAGATGTTCGAGCTCCGCAAAGGCTTCGGCCCGGGATTTCTCGTACAGACGGAACAGAAACCAGTGTGCCGTCAGGATCTCGACGGTGTTCAGCCAGGTTCCCAGGCCCGGTTCAGCGGGCGTCCAGTGAGGCAGGCGCAGATAGACGAAAAGGGCGATATACAGGAAAACGCCGGCGCAGATCCAGGCACCGGCCCGGCGGCCGAGCAGGAAAAAGGTGACTGGTGGCAGCAGAGTGATCCACATCAGGGAATAGGAGCGTCCGTCGGCCATGTGGATGAAAACCAGCATCACGGCCACCACCACGGCCACCACGATCCAGGAGGTGATCAGCAGCTGCCGGCTGCGACGGAAATAGGCCAGTGTGGCGAGGACACAGACCATTCCGATGTAATCCAGGGCGGCCAGCCCGTAATCAGCGAACAGAAACAGATTGAGTGAACCGATGACGGCAAGATACGCCGCCATCAGCAGCAGAATGGCATTCACCAGCCGTGCCTGATGGCGCTGTGGGCCGGTGTGGGTTGTGGAGGCAGCTGATCGGGCGCTGAATGGGTCCATTGCTGCGAGTCACTCGGGCTTGGGTGGAACGTGCATGATTGACCGGATGGGCGCCAAACACAAGATGGATAGACTTTGTAGAGCAAAGTACTTGACATACATTGGCGCTGCGGCATCATATTGTCCATGACCCTGTCTTTGCATCAGAAGCCCACAGAACCGCCCGTCGCCTTGCACGATCGTGCCATGAAGGACTTGCGTTTCATCCGCCAGACCATGGAGCGGGCCGGTTCCTTCACCGCGGTACCAGGTTGGGGCGGCGTCGCCATCGGCATGCTGGCTCTGGTCTCGGCGTTGCTGGCCTGGTGGCAGCCTACGTCCGACCGGTGGTTGCTGACATGGCTGGTGACGGCGGTGGTCGCCGTACTGATCGGGACGGGTACCATGGTACGGAAGGCACGCCACGCCGGGGTATCCCTCAGCTCCGGGCCGGGGCGCAAGTTCCTGCTGAGTTTTCTGCCACCCGTGGGTGCGGCGGTGGCATTGACCGCTGCAATGTACGCACAGGGCGTGGTCGCACTGCTACCCGGACTGTGGATGTTGTCCTACGGCGCCGCGGTGATTGCTGCCGGCACGTTTTCGGTTCGCGTGATACCGCTCATGGGGATCGGATTCATGATCATGGGGACACTGGCACTGGTGACACCGGCATCATGGTCGGACGCCTGGATGGCGGCCGGCTTCGGTGGCCTGCATATCGTGACGGGGCTGTGGATCACGAGGTGGCACGGTGGGTAGAAGTGACGCCTCTCAAGGTACGACGGCCGGCATGGTGGATGAAAGCGGCACGACCGGAACACCTGCGCGCCGCCGCGGACGCGCTCGCCGGACCACGCCGGTCGAGCTGGATCGCGTCATTCATGAACGCGTACGGCTGGCCATCGTCAGCGCGCTGGCCAGCGCACAGTCGTTGACGTTCAGTGAATTGAGAGACCTGCTCGGAATCACCGACGGTAACCTGAGTGTGCACGCCCGTCGACTGGAGGAGGCCGGTTTCATCGTCTGTGAGAAATCATTTGTGGACCGTGTGCCGCGCACTGAGTACCAGCTTTCAGAGTCCGGACGGAAAGCACTGGACGATTATCTGGGACATATGGAGTCATTGATCCGGCAGGTGCGGAAGCGCTGAGCCCCTGCATTGTTGGCCGGAGAAAAGTCAGGGGATTGGACTTTATGGTGCAAAGTACTTGCTATTCACAAATCGGAATCAAGCCGCTATCGCTGGGGTGTGCCCTGGTGCTGGGTGTGTTGGCCGACGTACTGTTACGGGCACCAGGGCGTGCGGGTCTGAGTGTTGCAGTGTGGGTGGCCGTGGTGGTGTTGGTACTTGCGGTGCTCCAATGGCGGAGAGACAGCTCCGTCGCCGTGGAAGTGCGGTGGCTGATGGTGGGTGCACTGGGTTTCGCGGCGGCATTGACAGGGCGCGATGCCGAGGCGTTGACCGTGTTCAGCCTCTTTGCCGTCATCGTGCTGTTGACCCTGGCCGCCGGCCACGCGGCCGCTTCCTGGGCATCCCGCGCCCGGGTCAGTGAGGTGGTGTTCGTGACGGGACGGGTGGCGGTACTGAGTCTGGTCGGTCCGCTGGGCTGGAGACGCGAGCCGGTTGGGGCGGACGGATTCTCCGGACACTGGTCAGCGCATGCACGTACGGTGATGCGTGGAACGGCGATGGCATTGCCTGCCTTGCTGGTGCTGACCATCCTGTTGATGTCGGCGGACCCGGTGTTCGCGGACATGGTCGAAGGGCTGTTCCGGTTCGAAATCGAAGCATTCATTGAACATGCCGTATTCATTGCGTTCATGGCCTGGCTTGCCGCCGGTTTTCTGCGTGCGTTCCTGGTGTCCGATGATACCTTCATGCATGGGCTGAGACTTCCTCGTCCCGATCTGGCGGTGGCCGAGGTGGCGGTCGCGCTATGGACTCTCAATCTGCTGTTCCTCGTTTTCATGGCGGTGCAGTTGCGCTATCTGTTCGGTGGCTCGGATCTGGTGGAGGTGACGGCGGGTTTGAGCTATGCCGAGTACGCCAGGCGGGGATTCTTCGAACTTGTCGCGACAGCGGCTCTGGTTCTGCCGATCCTGCTGCTGGCGGACTGGTCTGCTGCTCCGGGAAACCGGCGGGCCCGCAAGGTATTGCGGAGGACAGCGCTGGTCCTTGTCGTGCTGTTGTTGGGTGTCATTGCCTCCGCGGTTTATCGCATGTGGCTGTACCAGAATGCGTACGGACTGACGGAGCTGCGCCTGTATGTCAGTGTGTTCATTGTCTGGCTGACCGCGGTATCAGGCTGGCTGGTTTTTACGGTGCTGCGCGGCCGGCATGAACGATTTGCCTTCGGCGCCATCATGAGCGGGATCGTCTGCATTGCCGTACTGCATCTCCTGAATCCGCACGCGTTGATTGCAAAGGTCAATCTGGAGCGTGCCGCGGCCGGTGCCGAGTATGATGGAAGCTACCTGCGGACGCTGAGCGCGGATGCCGTGCCGGTGCTGGTCAGGCGACTGGACGGCATGCCGGAGCCGGAACGCCGCCGCATCGGCTGCATGCTGGAGCAGCGGTGGGGTGGCGAGAGACCTGGTGGGTGGCATACATGGAATCTGGGAGACTGGCGTGCCAGGCGGCTGGTGGGAGCGCTTGACCGGACCCATTGTCCGCCGTGGTTGCGATAGGTCAAAGTCGCTGGTCCGTGGAGTTGTTTCGTGGCGTTCTTATGGGGTATGTTGAAAATATGATTCCCATTCAAGGCGGAGAGGTACAATGAACGCATCACGGAATAACCGGAACTCCCAGGACGCATTACGCATTTCCCGTCGTGGCCTGCTCATCGGCCTGCCGATGATGCCGTTTGCGATGCGCGCCGTGGCCCAGCAGTCCGGTGTCGAGCCCATTGCAGTGGATGGTCTGCACAGCTTCACCCTGCGAGTCAGCGATGTGGAGCGTTCCCTGGAGTTCTACCAGGGACTGTTCGGCGCCCCCGTGCTGGCCCGTCTGGGCGATACGGTTTCTCTGCAGATTGGAGAGGGGCCCCAGCACTTTGTGCTGGCGCCGACGCGGCGTGACGAGGCCCCCCACATAAGCCATTTCAGTCTGCGTGTCCCGGGTTTCAATATTTTCGGGCTGCAGAACCAGTTGTCGGATCACGGCATCACCCGGACGGTTGAAACTCTCTATGACGGCGCCTCTCCGCTGGAACGGGCCGGATTGAGCTGGACCGCGCGTCGTCCCGGCATCAGCCAGGACATGACCACCGACAATCTCCAGTTGTTCCTGGCGGATCGCGACGGCATCCTGGTCCAGCTGTCCAGTCCCGATTCCTGCGGTGGCAGTGGCAATCGCGGCGCCACCTGCGACCCCGAACCGGCGCCGGGTGAAGGCCTGATCCGTCTGCATGACATCAACCACTTCACGTCCTACGTATCCAACTATCAACGCAGCAACGAGTTTTACCGCAGTCTGTTCGGTCTGGAGAACCAGGCCTTCCAGGGTGATTTCCCGCTACTGGGCGTGGGCGATGGCCCCCAGTTCCTGATGTTCGTGGGTGGCACCGAATCGGGCGAGCCCACACAGCCCGGCCGCATCGACCACGCCAGCCTCAACATGGAGGGCTTCAGCGTGGATTCGGTCCTGCAGCGCCTGACCGACTACGGTCTCACGGAGCGCCCGGATGGCGAAGATGCCGATCCGCTGCAGCATTGGGTGAGTATGCGCATGCCTGAACGTGGCGGCGCTCCCGGCGGCACGCCGGAGGTCTACTTCTCCGATCCGGATGGCATCCACCTGCAGCTGCAGCATCGCAGCTACTGTGGCGGGGGTGGCGAGTTCGGCGATGACTGTGGCATGTGAGTCCGGTTCCCTAAGGAGCCTCTGAAAAAAGTATGGCATGCCTTTGGCCTTCAGCCGATTCGGCTGGCAAGGCGCTGCTTCGCCGACGTGCTGGTGGCCCGTCAAGAAGCAGCAACGCAGTCCAGGCGGATCGGCTGAAGGCCCCTCCGGGCGCGGCCTGGCGCACCCCTTGGCCGCGTTGCTGTGCTCGCCAAGGGCTACGGCCATTGCCAGCGCACAGCGCCTTGCCAAGTGGTGCGCCAGACTCTCGCAAAGGCATGCCATACTTTTTCAGAGGCTCCCTAACGGCGTAATGGTGCCGTGTGCAGGTGCGTGCCGCCGTCGATGATGAAGGTCTCGCCGGTGGTCCAGTCCATGCCGGTGATGACGCCCACGGTCATCTCGGCGATACGCTCCGGTGTCGCGGTGTCGGACAGCGGGGCGATCTTGCGGATACCGGCCAGGGTCCTGTCATAGGTGTCCTGGCCCAGGCCCTTCGCCAGCCATTCGCCCTGCACGAAACCGGGACAGATGGCATTCACGCGCACCTGCGGGCCCATCACCCGGGCCAGTGACATCGTCAACGTCACCAGCGCGCCCTTGGAAGCGGCGTAGGCGATGGAGCTGCCCACGCCGGTGATGCCGGCGATGGAGGCCATGTTGATGACGTGGGCGATCTCGCGCTGGCGTAGCGCTGCCTCCGCGGCCCGCACCATCTGGAAGGCGCCGACGGTATTGACGCTGTACAGGTTCAGAAAATCCTCC
>JBNJGU010000096.1:0-10731 GCA_051747985.1 Pseudomonadota bacterium
CCAGCCGGGTAGAAATTCTCACCGACGGCGGTTCAGCCCTGTACGGCGCCGACGCGGTGGCCGGCGTGGTCAACGTGATCATGCGGAACGACTTCGTCGGCGCCGAAATCTACGGTGACGTCCAGACCATGGAGGCATCCGACGGCAAATACGACACCACGCTCAGCGGAATCTACGGCTGGGAAAGTGCCGACGGCCGCACCAATTTCGTGATCTCCGGAGAGCGTTTTGAACGCGATCCCGTGAGCGTCGACAAGGCCAGTTTCTACAACCAGTACTCCGAATTTACCGGAACCGTCAGCGGCGGCTTTGGCGCTGTTGCGATTCCGTCATTCGGCGCCAATCTCAATCCTGGCTATCTGGCAACGGATATCATGCAACAGAATGTCGCCGAAGGTGGCGATGGCTCTCCCGTCTACCGCGACCCGCTGTGTGGCAGCACTCAGGCCACCTCGCTAGACGGCACACCGTTCTTTGAGGGTACCTTGCGGGAAGATCGCGGCGAGCGCGGCGGCGCCTGCCGAGAAGACACTACCCAGTACAATTTCATCTCCCGCGAATCCACGCGCACCAGTATTGCCGGCTCTTTCAATCACACATTCAGCGACCGCGCCGAGTTCTACTCATTCTTCAATCACTCATCGAACGAGACCGTTCGCGCTGATGACGGCTACAACCAGTCGCGCGGCCCGACCGTATTCCTCGCCCAGCCCGGTGCCTTTACCCGTAATCCGCAGTTCGGCGGCAATGCCATCGGCCAGACCATGGAGCTGGGCTTTTTCGCCCCGGAAATCGGCCTGGAGCGCCCCACGGCCGATGACATTACCAACGCCCCCGTGGATATCCGTAATGGTGGCATCAATGTCCCGCTCTGGACCAGTGTACGGGCCGGTGTGCCGCGCTCGCCTTCCAGCGTCAACACGAGTGACATACAGAGCAACACCATACAGGCCGGTTTGCGGGGCGACTTCTACCTTGCCGACCGCGCGATGAACTACGATGTGGGCGTGAGCTGGAGTAACTCCAGCATGGAACAGGATTACCAGACGTTCAATCGTCAGCACGCTGAGCTGGCCGCCAACGGCCTGGGTGGGCCGAACTGTACACCGAATGGTGTGCCGGATTTCGACTTCGTCGGACAGCCCGGCCCCTTTGGTGGTGCCGTTCCGCAGGGCTGGGATTTCTACGGCGACAGCCTGCTCCAGACCTTCTTCCCGGGTTTCGTGTTCACCACGCGTGAATCGCTGTCCTACGCCCTGACCAGCAACAACCAGGGCCAGGGTGGCTGTCAGTTCTACAACCCGTTCTTGACCCGGCTGACCGATGGCAACGTTGCCAACAGTGAAGAGTTAATGGACTGGATGAACCCTACCGTCAAGCGCGCCGACAAGCGCAACTCGCTGGCGGTGATCGATGCGATCGTGGGTGGTGAAATGTTCGAAATGGCCGGCGGAACCGCGCAATTCGCGGCTGGCCTGCAGTATCGCGAGCGGAACGCCAGCTCCATCGCGCCCACGCTCAATCAGCCCGGTCTGCCAAACGCGATTCTCGATTACGACGAGAACGGCGTGCCCAATGAGTTCCATTACGTGAGCAACAACTTTGAATGCTCCCTGTGTAACTTCAATTTCGACTATGACCGCACCACCAAGGCCACCTTCCTGGAGCTGTCGCTGCCGTTCCTGGAAAACGTGGAATCCCAGTTTGCCCTGCGATGGGAAGATTATGGCGGCCAGATCGGTGGCCAGGTGTCCCCCAAGGTGGCAATGAGTTGGCGACCAATGGAAAGCATTCTCTTCCGCGGCTCCTGGTCACAGTCTTTCCGGGCACCGAATATTGCGATCATCCAGGAAGGCCTGGAATCCAGCTCGGTCACCTTCCGTGACCCGTTTGCCAACCAAGCGGTGCGCGCAGGTCTCCTGGAGCCGACCCCGGAGAACGGCGAGGCCGAATCCACCTATACCCTGGGCGGACCGGCTCCCAATGTCGGCAACGAGTCAGCTGATACCTTCAGTGCCGGCTTCCAGTGGACGCCGTTCGATCACCTCGACGGGCTGCGGGTGCAGGCCGACGTATGGCGTTTCGAGGTCGAGGACCGCGTTCTTCCCGAGCCGCCGGTTACCGCACAGCAGCCGGAAATCGCCAACTTCCTGGCGGCCCGAGAGAACCCGGATAACTACATCCTGAATGACAGTATCGAGTCCGATGCAGCGATCCCCTACGAGAGCTGCGACCCGCAGGCGCTCGAGGCACAGTACGGACGCGATTCCCAGGAGCGTCTGGAGTGTGTTGTCGATCCGCGCGCCTACCTGACGCCAGGTATTCAGCGCTCATTGACCAGCACCACCGCCAACCTCATCACCCTGACCCTGTCCGCCATCAATGCCGGCATGATCGAGTCAGACGGTGTGGATCTGAAGGTGGACTACAACTGGGATACCAACCTGGGTCGGTTCAGCATTGGCGCAGACTACACGTACGTCAACAGCTATAAGCTGATCAATGTACCGGGTCTGGAGTTCGGTCTGCTGGATACCGGTGTCACCGACGCCGCCGGCACTACCGGTGACGGCAACCTGGTGCGTTCGCTACCCGATCACAAGGGCAACATCACCTTCAACTGGCAGAACGGCGCGCATGGCTTTACCGCCATCACCCGTTACATCGGTTCGTACCGCGATCTGGCCTATGAACAGTCTCTGACCAATGCCAATGATCTGGTGCGCAGCCTGCTGAGCGAAACAGTGGACAGCCACCAGACCTGGGATATCCAGTATCGCTACAACCACCAGTGGGGCAACTCGTCACTGGGCAGCACACAGTTCACACTGGGCGTGCTGGACCTGTTCGACGAGCCGGTGCCCTACCGTGAGACCGGTGGCCTGGGGTATGACGGTGTAGTACACGATGGCCGCGGCCGTCGGATCTACGGACGGGCGCTGTGGCGGTTCTGAAAACCAGAACCTGGCAACAGCGAAAAACAAGTGCCACCTTCGGGTGGCACTTTTTTCTCTAAAACGATGAGATGCGTGGAGGCAGGCCAGGGGTTCGACCTCGCATCACTCTTCGTTTTTCATCATGACAGCAGTCAATATATTCCTATGTAACGCAGTCACACTGCCGAAATTCCGAGTTGTGCCATCGGCCACGCCCCCGTACCATGCTTTCTATGACAACTGACGGCATCACGTAATGACGGAAAGCACTGAATCCGAACGCTCTCTGGCCTGGTTTCCCAGGGACTGGCGCATCCAGCTGGGTCTGATACTGACGCTGGTATGGTTTCTCTTTCTCACCCTGTACGTACAGAGAAACGTAGGCTGGTCGCACTTCCTTGCTCTGCCCATCGACCAGATGGGCTCTTTCCTGGAAGGCGCTTTCGCATTCCTGGCATTTCTCTGGCTGGTAATCGGCCTGTTCATTCAGCAATCAGTGCTGGCAGAAAACAACGAGGAACTGCGCCGCAACAACCTGAATTCCGAAAAGCAGACCCAGGCGATTGCGGCCACCGAACTCAATGCCCGACAAGAAACATTTTTCAAGATCTCCGAAGCCACGCGACGTCAGCTGGGTGCCATCAGTGGACTGCTGTTTATTTCCAGCCAGGGGCCCGCTGGTAATCAGTCCTGCAGCAATGAGGATCTGGCTGAACTCTGGCGTCAATTCGCCAGCGGAGATTTCGAGGTGTTCTCCCGGCTGTTTCTGACGCTGGCGGCCCGTAGCGAAGTTGATCTTGATGAGCTATTCTACGGCACCGAAATTCGCCGAAGCCATACCGACAACTTCCTTGTCGGATTCGACCGGCTGATCAATCTGGCGAAAGGCTGTGACCGGGACAACATCATACTGGATTCCCTGCTGTATTCCGCGCACGGCCTTCTCAATACCCGTATGCGGGAACTGCATCCGACCATCCGTTTTCCCGCACTCAATGGCACTGATTCATCCCGCTACTTGCAGGAACTCACGACACAGCAGTCCGTGGAGAAATAATCCAGTTCCAATACTATTACGATCCCTCAATGCAAACTGTCATTCATACCAGTTTCCGAACCCGAAACGAACGGCCCTTCATGCGCCCCTCGCCCAGTTGCTTCAACGCCGCCCCGACCACATCATGACGAACCGCCACATAGGCTCTCGTGTCCGTGACCTGGATCTTGCCTATGGCATCCCCGGCAATACCCCCGTCGCCCGTCAACGCGCCGACGATATCCCCCGGCCTGAGCTTCTGCTTCTTGCCCCCATCGATCTGCAGCGTCACCATTTCCGGCCAGGGAGTCTTCGCCTTCAGCAACGATTTCGGCGGCCAGGGCGCATCGCTGAAATCCGGAGCCAGCCGCCGGACCCGATGCGCCTCCCGAGCATCGAACAACGTACACGCCATCCCGCTGGCACCCGCACGACCGGTGCGGCCCACGCGGTGCAGATGCGTGTCCGGGTCCCGAGCCACATGATAATTCACCACCAGATCCAGCCCGCCAATATCCAGCCCCCTGGCCGCCACATCGCTGGCCACCAGCACGGACACACTGTTGTTGGCAAAACGCACCAGCGTCCGGTCCCGATCCTTCTGCTCCATATCGCCGTGCAGGGGCAACGCACTGAAATCATGCCGGCTCAGCGTCGCGGCCACCTCATCCACATCACGCCGGGTAGCACAGAACACCAGCGCCGAGGTCGGCCGGATCTGCTGCAGCAACAGTCGCAGTACGGTCAGTCGTTCCCCATCGTCGGCAACGCGGTAGAAATGCTCTTCGATACGGCTGTCGGCATGCACCTCCTCCACTTCAACGTGCACCGGGTCCTGCATGATGCGTTCAGCGGTCACTTTCACGTCGCCGCCAAACGTGGCGCTGAACATCAGTGTCTGACGTTTCGGCGGAAGCTGCGCGAAGATCGCTTCCAGCGATTCTTGGAATCCCATCTCCAGCATCCGGTCCGCCTCGTCCAACACCAGCATGTTCACGTCGTCCAGCGCCAGCGTGCGCCTGCGCAGGTGATCCTCGACCCGGCCCGGTGTGCCGACGATGATATGCGCGCCGTGCTCCAGTGAGCCGATCTGCGGCCCGATGGGAGCGCCTCCGCACAGCGTCAACACCTTGATGTTGTGCAGCTGCTGACCCAACCGCCGGATCTCCGCCGCCACCTGGTCGGCCAGCTCCCGCGTGGGGCACAGCACCAGCGACTGGATCCGGAATCGACGGACATCCAGCTTCTGCAGCAGCGCCAGCCCGAAGGCCGCGGTTTTCCCCGAGCCGGTCCTGGCCTGACCGATGAGGTCGCTGCCGGCCAGCATCGGTGGCAGACTGCGCGACTGGATGGCGGTCATGGCGGTGTAGCCCAATGCGTCAAGGTTCTTCAGCAACGCCGGGTGGAGATCAAGTTCGCGGAATGCGGATCCAGACATGGTGTTCAATATCCTGCTGTGGAAGAGTCGCGAGACAGAAAAACCGGGACTGTCCCTCTTTTTTTCAGACCAGTCCCCGGTTCCGGAGAAACTCCACCACCCGGGTGGCCGACGCCTCCGCGGTTTCCTCGGCGGTACTCACCGTCAGCGCCGGGTCCGCGGGCACCTCGTACGGCGAGTCGATGCCGGTGAAATTCTTCAGCTCTCCCGCCCGGGCCTTCTTGTAGAGTCCCTTCACGTCCCGCTGCTCGGCAATGGCCAGCGGCGTGTCGACGAAAATCTCGAAGAAACGCTCATCACCGATGGTCTGCCGGGCCTGGATGCGCTCGGCACGGAACGGGGAAATGAACGCAGTAAGCACGATCAGACCGGCGTCAACCATCAGCCGTGCCACTTCGGCCACCCGCCGGATGTTTTCCACGCGGTCGGCGTCGGTGAAACCCAGGTCCCGGTTCAGGCCGTGTCGCACATTATCCCCATCGAGCAGGTACGAGTGACGCCCCAGCGCAAACAGCTGACGCTCCACCTCATTGGCGATGGTCGACTTGCCAGCCCCGGACAGTCCGGTGAACCACAGTACCGCCGGTTTCTGCCCCTTCTGCGCGGCACGGGCCACCATGTCCACATCGAAATGCTGCTGGTGGATGTTGTGCGCCCGGCGCAGCGCGAAATGCAACATACCGGCCGCCACCGTCTGATTGCTGACCCGGTCGATCAGGATGAATCCGCCCAGGGCCCGGTTGACCTCGTACGGCTCGAAGGGCACGGCCTTGTCCAGACTGATGTTACAGACCGCGATCTCGTTCAGCTCCAGGGCATTGGCCGCCTCGTGCCCCAGCGTGTTCACATCAATCCGGTATTTCAGTGACGTCACCGTGGCGTTGACGCGGTTGGCACCGATCTGCAACCGGTAGGGTCGCCCCGGGTACATCATCTCGGGACTCATCCATACCACCGTGCATTCAAACTGATCGGCGATTTCCGCCGGCGCCTCGGCCGAGGAGATCACGTCACCCCGGGAGATGTCGATCTCATCCGCCAACGTCACCGTGGCGCTCTGCCCGGCCGGCACCACATCGCGGTCACCGTCGAAGTGGACCAGCCGCGCCACCGTGGATTCCTGGCCGGAGGGTTGCACGCGGATGCGGTCACCCGGGCGGATCTGGCCGGCCTCCACCAGACCACAGAACCCGCGGAAATCCAGGTTTGGCCGGTTCACCCACTGCACCGGTATGCGCAGCGGCTGATGCTGCACGACGTCATCGGCCAACGGCACGGTTTCCAGCACGCCCATCAACGTGGGACCGGTGTACCAGGGCATACGCTCGCCGGTGGCGAGGATGTTGTCACCCCGCAGTGCCGACAGCGGTACGGCGGTGATGTCCTCCAGACCGATCTGCCGCGCAAACTCACGGTATTCGGAGACGATCTGACGGAATCGCTCGGCGGAGAAATCCACCAGGTCCATCTTGTTCACCGCCAGCACCACCTTGCGGATGCCGATCAGGCGGACCAGGAAACTGTGGCGCCGCGTCTGGGTCAGAATCCCCTTGCGCGCATCGATCAGTATCA
Organism: Pseudomonadota bacterium; assembly: GCA_051747985.1. Taxonomy (GTDB): domain Bacteria; phylum Pseudomonadota; class Gammaproteobacteria; order Pseudomonadales; family Pseudohongiellaceae; genus PWQG01. Next base: position 6,983 of record JBNJGU010000096.1, read on the forward strand.
CCGCCAGTTCCGCGGTCGAGGCCCCGGTCACCATATTGCGCGTGTATTGCTCGTGGCCCGGCGTGTCGGCGACAATGAACTTGCGCTTCCCGGTGGTGAAGTAGCGGTAGGCCACATCAATGGTGATGCCCTGCTCCCGCTCGGCCGCCAGCCCATCGACCAGCAACGCGAAATCCGGCTCGCCGGCCTGCGTGCCCCATTTCTTCGAATCTGCCTCGAACGCGGCCAGCTGATCATCCAGCACCAGGCTGGACTCATACAGCAGCCGCCCGATCAACGTGGACTTGCCATCATCCACCGAGCCACAGGTGATGAAGCGCAGCAGGGATTTGTGCTGATGGCGCTGCAGATATTCGGAAACCGAGAAATCCGGGACTGTCCCTCTTTTCTGGTCAGCCATCAGAAATAGCCCTCCTGCTTTTTCTTTTCCATGGATGCGCTCTGGTCGTGGTCGATCATCCGGCCCTCGCGCTCCGAGCTGCGGGCCAGCAGCATTTCCCCGATGATGTCCTCCAGCGTGTCGGCCTCGGACTCGATGGCGCCGGACAGCGGGTAGCAGCCCAGTGTGCGGAAGCGGACCCTGCGCTGCTCGGGCTCCTCGCCGGGATTGAGTCGCATGCGATCGTCGTCGACCATGATCCAGGTGCCGCCACGGGAGACCACCGGACGCTCGGCGGCGAAATACAGCGGCACCACCTCGATGCCTTCCAGCAGAATGTACTGCCACACATCCAGCTCGGTCCAGTTCGACAGCGGGAACACCCGCATGGACTCGCCGGGCGAGGTCAGGCCGTTGTACTGATGCCACAGCTCCGGACGCTGGTTCTTCGGATCCCAGCGATGCTGTGCGTTGCGGAAACTGAACACCCGCTCCTTGGCGCGGCTCTTCTCCTCGTCGCGCCGCGCACCACCGAACGCCGCGTCAAAGCCATGGTGGTCCAGCGCCTGCTTCAGGCCCTGCGTCTTCCACATGTCGGTATGCAGCGAGGAGCCGTGCTCGAACGGGTTGATGCCCTTCTCCAGCGCCTCCGGGTTCTGCCACACCAGCAGTTCCATGCCCGCCTCGTCCGCCGCCCTCTGGCGCAGCGCGTACATGTCGCGGAACTTCCAGGTGGTGTCCACATGCAGCAGCGGGAACGGGGGCGGAGCCGGGTGGAAAGCCTTGCGGGCCAGGTGCAGCATCACCGCACTGTCCTTGCCCACCGAATACAGCATCACCGGTTTCTCCGCCTGAGCCACCACCTCGTGCATGATGTGAATCGACTCGGCCTCCAGGCGTTGCAGATGTGTCAATGTCAGCGTGTCCATTACGTCCTTCACTCAGCAGCATGCCGGAAAACCTCATTGTCCCACGGACGGCAGCCGATTTGAATCAGACAGGACAACGCATCCCGCGCGACATGGAAATCCGGCAGCGACTTCTATATAAAGGGCACTTGCGGGGAACAATCCTGTCCGACCACCGGACCCAAGAAACCGACAGCGGGACAATAACAATGAGACCACACTGGCGACTTTTCAGCATCGGCTGCGCGTTGATTCTGGCCGGCTCCCTGCTGGCCCACCTCATCCAGACCTCCAATGGCATCGAGATCAAGGACCCGCGCTTCAGTGACAGCAATGGCCGCACGCTCAGCGCCCTGCTCTACCTGCCTCCCGGCGCCTCGGCCGAAACACCGGCACCCGGCGTGCTGGCCGTGCATGGCTACATCAACTCGCGCGAGGTGCAGTCCAGCTTCGCCATCGAGATGGCCCGCCGTGGCTACGTGGTGCTGGCCCTGGACCAGGGGGGCCACGGCGCCTCCGAGCCGCCGGCCTTCGCACAGGGCTTCGGCGGACCGGCCGCGCTGCGCTATCTGCGCGCACTCGAATTCGTCGACGCCGACAACATCGGTCTGTCCGGTCACTCCATGGGCGGCTGGACCATCCAGGCGGCGGCCGCCGCCCTGCCCGACGGCTACCGGGCCATGGTACTGCAGGGCTCCAGCACCGGCAGCGGCTATGCCGCGCCCGGCACCGCGACCCATCCCCGCAATGTGGCGGTGGTGTTCTCACGATATGATGAATTCGCGCCACTGATGTGGGAAGTGCCCCGCGGCCTGGACGTGGCGGACAGCGAAAAGCTGCAGGCCCTGTTCGGCACGGACACCACCGTGGTCGAGGACCGCCTTTATGGCAGTGTGGAGGCCGGCACCGCCCGGATCCTGCACAGCCCCCCGGTAACCCATCCCGGCACCCACCTCTCGCACGCCGCCGTGCGCCACACCATCGACTGGTTCGACCGGACCCTGGAAGCGGGCACACCGGCCCCGCGCACGGGCCAGATCTGGTTCCTGAAAGAAATCGGCACGTTGACCGCACTGGCCGGGTTCATCGTCCTGTTGACCGGCAGCTACCGCGTCCTGCTGCGCGCCGCCCCGTTCCAGCCCCTGCAGAGTCCGCCGGTGGAAACGGCATGGCTGAGCCGGACACCACGCTGGTGGGCCCTGGCCGTGCTCAGCGCCATCATTCCCGTGGCCACTTTCTACCTGTCTTTCCGCTGGGGTGGTCAGCTGCTGCCGGCCTCGACGCTGCTGCCCCAGGCGATCACCAACCAGATCGCTTTCTGGGCCGTGGTCAACGCGGTATTGCTGACCGGCCTCGGCCGTCTCCTGCCGGCCACCACCAATCCATTGCGCCATCACCGCATACTGCCCTGCCTGCAGATCGCGCTGGCCACGGTGGGCATCGGCTACCTGGCCGTGCTGGCGGCCGACTTCCTGTTCAAGGTGGACTTCCGCTTCTGGTTCGTCGGACTGCGACGACTGACGCTGCCCCAGTTCCAGAGCATGCTGGTGTACCTGGTACCGTTCACCGTGTTCTTCGTGCTCATTCTGCGCGGCCTGCACGGCGGCCTGAGCGTCGCGGGGGACCGTCCATGGCAGCAATACGCCAGTAATGCGCTGATCCTGGCCGGGGGCTTCACCGCCTTCCTGTTACTGCAGTACGGCAGCCTGTTCGCCCGCGGCGTGCTGCTCACGCCGGCCGAGCCGCTGAACACCATCGTCATGATCCAGTTCGCGCCACTGCTGTTCATGGTCTCGGTACTCAGCACCTTCACCTACCGCCACAGCGGCAGCCATCTGCCGGGAGCACTGATCTGCGCGTTGTTCGTGAGCTGGTATATTGTGGCGGGACAGGCGATGCAGGTGGGATGAACTGTCAGAAGGGATCCGTGATCGTAAGCTGATCAGCGATGACCTGACCACCCTGCAGGTCTTCGGTGATCAGGTAGTGACAACCGGACTCCAGCGCACTGGCCACGATCATGGCGTCATACACCGAAAAGCCGTACCGCATGGCCACACGGCGGGCCGTGCGGTGCGAGGCCAGGTCCAGCGGGACCACCTCCAATAGCGCTTCACACGCTTGCAGTACATCGACAATCTCGGGCCAGTCACAATCCGACTTGCGGCGCATCACGCTGGCCACCTCGTTCAATACCTGGACACTGATGACACCGCCCCGGTCCATCAATGTCTCGGCCGTTGCTGCCTTCCGGTGGTCGGAGGACAGCAGGTACAGAATGATATTACTGTCCAGGAATCTCCGTTCCCCGTTCATTGGCCTCGTCCCTGTCAAAATGGAAATCGTCCGGCAATCGCCCCCGATACCTGCGTAATCGTTTCAGCCACTCCTTTCTGTCCGGTTTGCGACTCACTGCAAACACGCGTTCGTCCACAACAAGCACCTCAAAATCGTCACCTTCA
>JBNJGU010000097.1:0-10620 GCA_051747985.1 Pseudomonadota bacterium
CGCCAGGCGGGTGATGGAAATGGAACGCACCATCATCTGGGGCAATGATCCGAAAAAACCGATGCTGGCGGTCTGCAGACCCTTTGATGGCAAGCCGGCCACGGCCGGAAACGGCACCATGGTGGCGCTGGCGGCCCGTGATCAGGACATGGTGCACAAGGTCTACCAGACCGCACTGGAGCAGGGGGCCAGGGACGAGGGCGAACCGGGCCCGCGAAGCGATCAGTTCTATGGCGCGTATTTTCGCGATCCGGAGGGAAACAAACTGGCGGTGTTCTGCCTGACCGGGTGAGGTCCGCTTCATGAACCGGCACAAAGATTTCCATCCGCGGCCAGCCGCTCCCCATGCCATTGATCTCGCCGTCACGTCGGATGACGTCGATGCCCTGGGGCATGTCAACAATGTCGTCTATGTGCGCTGGCTGGAGTATTGTGCCTGGCACCATTCGGAAGCCCTGGGATTGTCGCTGGAAGACTACCGGAGGCTGGATCGGGCCATGGTGGTGCTGCGCCACGAAATCGATTATCTGGCCGCCGCATTCGAGGGGGACCTTCTGCGGATCGTCACCCGCATCACGGAGTCCGATGAACGATTGCGGCTGGTACGGGAATTCATCATCACCCGGATCTCTGACGGACTGACATTGCTGCGGGCCCGCAGCACCTATGTCTGCATCGCACTGTCCAGCGGTCGCGCCCGGCGTATGCCGCCGGTGTTTCTGGAACGCTATCGCGTGACCGACCCGTTCCCGGAACAACAAAAATGAACGCATTCACCAATTTGTTTTCTATCAACAAGGTGAATATACTCTGATAAAAATATAAATCGAATTGATGAAAGGCGCCACCCGAGCCATGGACATGTCAGTGACAGAGGCGCAACGTCTGCGGACACGACGTACGCTGTGGGGCCTTACCGGACAGGGAGCCAGTCTGTTCATCGCTTTCGTGCTGGTGCTGTATGGATTGCTGCCCGCGATGCTGCTGGGGCTGTTCGCGGTGGCGGTGGCCCTCAGTGTATCGGCATTCCTGTTGTTGATCCGCACTGGTGTGAACCTGCGGTTTACCGATCCCAGTATGACGGCCGCCCAGATCATCACCTCGCTGTGGCCGGCGATCTTCATGATGTTTTTTGTCTCCGACCCACAGGCGCGTACCGCGTTTCTGTTCGTGGCCACCGGAGCGCTGTTGTTCGGCCTGTTCGCTCTGCGCCGGCGGGAGATGATGGCGGTCACTGTCACCATTGTCTGTTCCTACCTGCTGTTGCTGATTGCTCTGCAGCTCTGGGCTCCACAACGCATCGACTGGCGCGCAGAATCCGTCATCGTTTTTGCCTATGCGGTGGTGCTGGTGATGGTGACCTATATCGGCAGCTATATCGCCGATATCCGCAACCGGTTGCGGGAGCAGAACCGGCAGCTGGAGGTGCTGGCCACCCGTGATCCCCTGACCCAGCTCCCCAATCGCCGCGCCCTGCTTGGTCAGATGTCACGCGAAATCCGTCGTTCCGAGCGTCGCTCCCCGGACAGTACCGAGTTGTGTATCAGCATGATCGACATCGATCACTTCAAGGACATCAATGATGAGTATGGCCACGATGTCGGTGACGCGGTACTGACGCAGTTCAGCGAGATCCTCGGGGAGTCGATCCGGGAGGGAGATTTCGTGGGTCGTTTCGGAGGCGAGGAATTCGTGCTCCTGTTGCCGGAAACGACGCTCGACGCGGCGCGCGTGGCCACTGACCGGGTGCGGGCCGCCGTGGCCGCCGCGCGTTTTGCCGGCCTGCCGGAAGGTGTCGGGGTGACCATTTCCCAGGGGGTGGCATTGCATGTCCGGGGCGATACCCTGGACGCCACCATCAAGAGAGCGGACCAGGCGCTGTACCGGGCCAAGTCGTCCGGGCGGGACCGGATCATTGTCAGTGCCTGACGTGTTATGCTCGGAGATCCGTGTCGTGGTCGGAGTGTCCGCATGAGCCAGCTTTATCCTCCCATCGAGCCGTATGCCACTGGCACACTGCCGGTGTCGTCGCTGCACACCCTGTATTATGAAGAAGTGGGCAACCCGGACGGACAGCCTGTGGTGTTCCTGCATGGCGGACCGGGCGGCGGGATCAATCCCGGATACCGGCGCTACTTCAATCCGGAAAAATGGCGTGTGATCCTGTTCGATCAGCGTGGCTGTGGACGCAGTACACCTTTCGCCGAACTCGAAGAAAACACCACCTGGGATCTGGTGGCGGACATCGAGCGATTGCGCGAGCACCTGGGCATCCGGCAATGGGCGGTATTCGGAGGGTCGTGGGGATCCACGCTGGCGCTGACCTATGCGGTGACGCATCCGGATGCCTGTCGGGCCCTGTTCCTGCGCGGCATCTTCCTGTTGCGTCGCAGGGAGATCGAGTGGTTCTATCAGGAAGGGTGTTCACGGCTGTTTCCGGACCTGTGGGAAGCCTACCTCGAGCCCATTCCCGAAGACGAACGCGATGATCTTGTGGCCGCCTATCATCGCCTCCTGACTTCACCCGACGAGACGGTGCGGAAGCGGGCGGCGAAAGCATGGTCGATCTGGGAAGGTTCCACGTCACGATTGCACTACGACGCCGATGCGGCCGCCAGCTTTGGACGGGACCGCTTCGCCGAGGCTTTCGCCCGTATCGAGTGTCACTATTTCACCCATGGCGGTTTCTTCGATGAGGACAACTACCTGCTGAATCGCATCGATCGTATCCGGCACATACCGACCGTCATCGTCCACGGCCGGTATGATGTGATCTGTCCGGTGGAGAATGCCTGGGACCTGCATCGCGCGTTGCCCGGATCCGAATTGCACATCATTCCCGATGCCGGTCATTCGCTGTCCGAGCCGGGTATCACGGACCGGTTGATCCGTTATACTGATGCCTGGTGAGCTCAGTCGGATAGTGGACGACACCGGAAACCACAGGGGACCAGTTCATGTTACTTGAAGCCGTCTGGATCGGTTTCGCCTTCAGTACCGGCCTGTTGGTCCGGGTGGTCGGTCTGCCGCCGCTGGTGGGGTACCTGGCCGCGGGTTTCGCCATTTCCACCTTCGCCGGGGATCTCGGCCTGCCCGTCGAGTCGGGCGAAGTGTTGGAGCATGTCGCCCATCTTGGTGTCCTGCTGCTGCTGTTCACCGTCGGGCTGAAGCTCAATCCCCGCAATCTGGTCCGGCCGGAAGTGATCGGCAGCGGATTGCTGCATTTCGGTCTGTCGATTCTGATCCTGACTCCGGCCCTGTATCTGTCTCTGTCGCTGGATCTCTATACGGCAATGATGCTGGCCATCGCGCTGGCGTTTTCCAGCACCGTGCTGGCGGCCCGGGTGCTGGAGACCAAGCGCGAACTGCGCGCTTTTCACGGGCGGGTCGCCATTGGCATCCTGGTGGTGCAGGACCTGCTGGCACTGCTGGTCATGAGCCTGGCCGGCGGCACGACGCCGTCGATCTGGGCGCTGGGCGTATTCGCATTGCCACTGCTGCGCCCGCTGCTGTTCCGCCTGCTGGATGCCAGTGGGCATGATGAATTGCTGGTGCTGTTTGGTCTGCTGACGGCGCTGGTGATCGGCGGCTACGGCTTCGAGCTGGTGGGGCTCAGTCCGGAACTGGGTGCGTTGGTGGCCGGCGCGCTGCTCGCCAATCATCGCCGGGCCGGGGAGTTGGGCAAATCCCTGTGGAGCATCAAGGAATTTTTCCTGGTCGGCTTCTTTCTGCAGATCGGGATAGGGGGGCTGCCGGATACCCAGGCCTGGGTGTTCGCGCTGGTCATGCTGGCGCTGTTACCCTTGAAGTGGTTGCTTTTTTTCATTCTGCTGATCGGATTCCGCCTGCGGGCCCGTAGCGCCTTCCTGTCCAGTCTCAGTCTGGCCAACTACAGTGAATTCGGGCTGATCGTCGCCAGTGTGGTGCTGCCCGAGTGGCTGGTGCCACTGGCATTGACGGCAGCGCTATCCTTCATGATCAGTGCCCCACTGAACCGGTTTGCACATCCGCTGTACGAGCGGATCTGTCACCGGTTGATCCCGCTGGAACGCGACACCCGCCATCCGGATGAACAGCCCGTCTCGCTGGGGGATGCTGAAGTCCTGATCATGGGGCTCGGGCGCACGGGCTCGGCGGCCTATGAGCATCTCAAGGACCGTTGTCGATTGGTGGCGCTGGACTCGGATCCCGCCCGGGTGGAGATGCATAAGCAGCTGGGGCACAATGTGTTCTTCGCCGATGCCGAGGATCAGGTGTTCTGGCAGAGTCTGGATCTGGGACAGGCGCGTGCGGTGATACTCACTGTCAATGATGCCGAGGCCAAGATCATTGCCACGCGCAAGCTGCGTGACGCCGGCTTCCGGGGGCAGATCGTCTCTCACAGTATGCATCACGACGAGGCCGCGAAGATCATCCGGGCGGGCGCCGACCGGACCTACCTGACCATGTCGGAAGCGGGTGCCGGCCTGGCACAGCACGTCTACGAAAAACTGTAAGGGTGCCTCCAGTCACTTTCTGCACTTCTCCGGACAGACCATGACCGAGTATCGCACTGCCTGGCTTCAGATTCATTTCTGTGTGCTGTTGTGGGGATTCACTGCCATCCTGGGACGGCTGATTTCCATCGACGCATTGCCTCTGGTGTTGTGGCGCATGGGGCTGGTGGCCATGGTCCTGTTGCTGCTGCCGCGCGTCTGGCGCGCCCTGCGGGATATGCCGGGTCGATTGCTGGCGGGTTATCTGGCCATCGGGGTGCTGGTGTCACTACACTGGCTGACGTTCTATGGGGCGATCAAGCTGGCCAATGCGTCTGTGGCGGTCACCTGCATCGCTACCGTGCCGGTGTTTCTGTCCATTGTCGAGCCCGTGCTGACCGGTCGCCGCTTTCTGTTGCGTGAACTGTTGCTTGCGCTGCTGGTCGTTCCCGGTGTGGTGCTGCTGGTCGGAGGTACGCCGCCCGCCATGAACACCGGCATCGTGGTCGGGATCATCTCGGCATTTTTTGTCTCACTGTTTTCCTCGCTGAACAAGCGGCTGGTGTTCCGCGCCGACTCGCTGACAGTGACCGGACTGGAGATGGGGGCCGGTGCGCTGTTTCTGGCGCTGATCGGGCTATGGGTGACCTGGCTCGGAACGGGGCCACTGACCAGGCTGTTTGTCACCGAGCAGGGGATGTTGTTTGCGGTTCCGTCATTATCCGATAGCGGCTGGCTGTTGTTGCTCGCCTTTGGCTGCACGCTGCTGCCTTTTGCTCTGTCACTGGTGGCCCTGCGGCAGTTGTCGGCGTACGCCACGGCGCTGGCCGTAAACCTGGAGCCGGTATATGCCATTCTGATGGCGATGGTGTTCCTGGGTGAACAACAGGATCTCGCGTGGACATTCTATGCCGGTGCCGGCCTGATCCTGCTGGCTGTCTTTGCCTATCCGGCACTGGAAGCCCGCCGTCGATCCCTGGCCGCCCCGGACGCAGTCAGGTGAGAGCCCGTGGTCCGGGTACCTGAACCTGTCGCTTTGCGGCTATAATTGCGACGGCCATGACCACGGCCGCTCCATCCATCCTGTTGAAGTGGAAACGATTGCATGACTCTGATCCGATATTTCTCTTTCCTGCTGTTTTCAGTGGCGCTGATCGCGGGCCAGGCGGCTGCGCAGTCCGACGATGACGCCACACTGCTGTACAACGTCAATGGTTACACGCTGGACAGCGACCGTGAGCTGCATGCCTTCCATGCACTGCAGTTTGTTGATGATACCGTCTTGCGGATTTTCCGGGAGGGAGAGCCGCTGCCGGACGACGATGGTATGCGGCGTATCGACGGCGACGGCCGGACCGTGTTGCCGGGTCTGATCGATGCCCATGGCCACATCCTCAATTACGGATTGAGCCTGCTTCGGGTCGATCTGACCGGGACGTCGACTGAAGCTGACGCGGCTCGGCGTGTGGCCGATTTTCTGGCCGCCAACGATGGTCTGGAATGGGTGCAGGGGCGCGGCTGGAACCAGGTGTTGTGGGACAGCAATGCATTCCCCGAGGCGCGGAGTCTGGATGAGGTGGCTGGTGATACACCGGTCTGGCTGACCCGGGTGGACGGTCATGCGGGCTGGGCCAACAGCGCGGCGATGGAGCTGGCGGGAGTGGATGCCACCACCGCGGATCCCGAAGGCGGTCAGATCCTGCGTGATGAAGAGGGTCGCCCGACCGGCGTGTTCGTGGATAATGCGATGGCACTGATCAGCCGCAATATTCCGGAAACCTCGCTGGAGGAACGAAAGTACGCGCTGGGGCTGGCGCTGGACTCATTGGCCGCACAGGGATTGACGAGTGTCCATGACGCCAGCATTTCGGCGCTGACCGAGCAGGCCTACCGGGAGATGCAGGCCGACGGAGACATGTCCGTGCGGGTCAACGCCATGCTGGCGGGTACTGATCCCGAGCTACCGCGTCTGCTCGCCGATGGACACTTCGTCAGTGATGACGGCATGCTCAAGATCGACAGTGTGAAGATCTCGGCCGACGGCGCACTGGGCAGTCGCGGGGCGGCGTTGATCGAGGATTACAGTGATGATCCGGGCAATCGAGGACTGCTGTTGCATGAGCCGACCACGCTCACCGGATTGATGGAACAGGCCATGCGTGCCGATTTCCAGGTCAATGTGCATGCCATCGGTGACCGCGCCAATGAACTGGTGCTGGACGGTTTCGAGCAGCTCATTCCGGTCACCGGCACACGCGATCGTCGACATCGGGTGGAGCACGCACAGGTGTTGCAGTACGAGGACATCATGCGATTCAGTGAGCTGGGTGTCATCGCCTCGATGCAGACCACTCACGCCACCAGCGACAAGAACATGGCCGAGGATCGCCTGGGTCCGGTCCGCATACTGGGCGCCTATGCCTGGCGCTCCCTGCTGGAAGCCGGGGCCGTCATCGCCAACGGCTCGGATTTTCCGGTGGAGTCACCGAATCCGTTTTACGGCCTGCATGCCGCCATCACCCGGCAGGACCACCAGAACGAGCCACCAACGGGCTGGTATCCGGAAGAGCGCATGACAGCGGAAGAGGCTTTCACCAGTTTCACGCTGGATGCGGCCTGGGCCGGGCATCAGGAGAACCGGCTCGGCACCCTGGAGCCGGGCAAGGCCGCCGATTTCATCGTGATTGATCGCGATATCTTCGCGGTGGATCCCGAAGAGATCTGGCGGACAGAAGTCCTGGAAACCTGGGTCAACGGCCGCCTTGTGTATGCCCGCGGTGACTGACGGCGGGCTGTGTGGTTACAGGTTGTCCAGCAGTTCGGGGAAGCGTCCGTTGTCCGGGTAGGAGCCCGACGTCCAGCCCAGACGCACAATGACGACATCGCGGGACGGGATCACCATGATCCGTTGCTCGCGGTTTCCCTGAGCGGCGAACGTATCCGGGGGCAGATCAGGCCATCGGAGCGAGTCGCCGCCGCTGTTCAACCACCACTGATAGCCGTAGGCCGGGTCATTGTCGGAGGGATTGGGTTGCAGTGCCCGGTCCACCCAGTCGCGGTCGACCAGCCGGTGCCCGTTGATCACACCCTCGTTCAGCATCAGCAGGCCCAGTCGGGCCCAGTCCCGTGCGGATGCATAAAGATAGGAGCTGCCACCGAACACACCGGCAGTGTCGACCTCGAAGGTGCTGTGCTGGAAGCCCATGGGAGCGGCAATATGCTCGATGTAGTCATCGTAGGCCGCCTGCAGCGTGCCACCTGTCTGTTCATGATGCAGTCGTGCCAACAGTACGGCCGTACCGGAGCTGTAGTTGAAGTGCGTGCCCGGCTCCCGTACCAGTGGCCGTCGCAGAGCATAGGCCGACGCTGATGGCTCTGTGAACAGCATGGCCGTGGCATCATCGCCCGGGTTGTATTCCTCTGAGAACGCCAGTCCGTCCGTCATCGTCAACAGATGCGGGATACGGATCCGTGCCCGGTCGCTGTCTTGCCAGGCGTCGAAGCCGGGCGCATCCTGCAGGTCGATCAGTCCACGATGGGCCAGATTTCCCAGCATGACCGATGTCAGGCTCTTGGCCATCGACCAGCCCAGTTGTTGCGTCTCCGGCCCGGCCCCCTGGCCATAGCTCTCGGCAATGATCCGGTTATCCTGCACAACCAGCAGGGCTCGCGTATTGAGACCTTCCCGATTGTCCCGGGCCAGCATGTCATCGGTAAGGGTCTGGATCCGGGAATCGATGCGGTCGACCCGATTGCCGTGAGGCCAGCGACTGTTCAGGACGGGCAGCTCGCGAGGCGTGAACTGTTCGCGTTGCGTGTAGCCTTCGAAGTCGATGGCGCAGCCGATGCCTGGCTGGAAGGAGGCGGTGCGTTCACTGATCCCGAACAGGGACGCGGTCACTGTGCGGGCCTCTTCGTCATAGGAAACGTCCAGTTGCTCCAGTATGGGGGAATACTGCAGCAGGTCGTCGAAGGCCTGTTCGCGTGACTGTCCCGAAACAAAGCGGGCGCTGCACAGCAACTTGGCGCCGATGCCGGATGCCACGCCGGGGGCGTGGTACAGGTAGGTCGGGGTATAGCCCTGTAGAGACGCATAGCTGAGCAGGGCCGCAGTGACGATGAGCAGGGACAGGAACAGTTTCTTCATGGTGCCTCCATCCGGTGAATGTCTGCATGGTAGAAGGCCCGCCTGGTGACGGCAACCGGATTCGTCATTCCGTGCTAAGGATTTTTCAACGGGTGCCGCTACCCCGGACATACAGAAGGCGGTCTACAGCCGTCCGTCACAATCAGCACAGGGTGGGAGATCCATGTTCAGCAGCTTATCCATTCGGAAAAAGGTCTGGTTACTGGTGGCGTTCAGTGTCATCGCAGTGGTCGGTCTGAGTGTGACCCTGCTGTCGCAGGCCCGGGATCGTTTCATGGCGCAGCTGGAGCAGGGCAGTGTCAACCAGGTCCAGATGGTGGTCGACCAGCTGGAGGGACTGCATGAGCAGGTCCGGTCCGGTGAGTTGACCGACTCGGAGGCCAAGGCCAGGGGGCGCTGGATCATCAACAACACTGTGGTTGATGATCGCAATTATCTGCTTTTATACCACGAGCTGGGACAGATCCTGGCTCACCCGTTCCGGGGTGTGGACTCGGCGCTGGATACCGACGCCCAGGTCAGGCAGGCCATCGAGGACGCCGCCACCACGGAGCAGCAGCGCCTGGAAGAGCAGGGCTATCGCGACCCGGGACCGACCATGACGGATATCATTTCCAGTCAGGCGGGGGCGGATTTCACCGGGTTCTCCGAATACGCGTATCACCCGGAACAGGAGTTCGGCTACAGGATTCTGACGTACACCGATGATCCGCTGCGTCACCCGGATTCCGATGTCCGCCGTGTCTATTCTGAACTGTTCGAGCCCTGGGGGTGGGTCGTGATTCACGGTCTGTTCACGGATGACGTCAATGCCGCTTTCATGGAATGGACGTTGAGTGCGGCCATGGTTGTACTGGTGATCCTGATTCTTCTCTGCGCGGGTGCGGTCTATCTGTCCCGTTCGATCACCGGTCCGCTGGTCAGGACACGAGATTACATGGATGACATTGCCCAGGGTTCAGGTGATCTGTCGCGACGCCTGAATGACAGCGGTAACGACGAACTCTCCCAGCTCGGCGCCGGGTTCAACACATTTGTCGGCAAACTGTCCGACATCATCCGTCAGGTGCTGAACACGAACAGCGAAGTGACCAGGAAGTCGGCACAGTTCTCGGAAATGATTGAACGGACCTCACAGCGTTCTTCATCACAACTCGATGAGACAGAAATGCTGGCTTCCTCCACGACAGAACTGTCTTCCTCGCTGTCGGATGTGGCCAATGGCGCGCAGACCAGTGTGGGTGCGGCCAGTGAGGCCAAGACCGCCACCGAAAAGGCCACTGATGCCGTATCCCGCACCAACCGCTCGGTAGAGCAGCTGGCGGAATCGTTGAAGTCGATTCAGCAGAAAGTGCACGACATGAGCAATCATAACGAAAAGGTCAATACGGTACTCGATGTGATTCGCGGTATCGCCGAGCAGACCAACCTGCTGGCGCTCAATGCCGCCATCGAGGCGGCCCGTGCCGGAGAGCAGGGTCGCGGCTTTGCCGTGGTGGCGGATGAGGTTCGCAGTCTGGCGCAGAAAACACAGGATTCCACGCAGGAAATCAACACCATCATCCAGGAGCTGGAAGACAACACGTCTCTGATCGTCAAGTCCATGGACGACGGTGTACGCATGTCGGGCGACTGTCAGGAAACAGCCAGTTCCGCCAACAGTCTGCTGGCCTCCGTGCTCGAATCAGTCGCCCTGATCACCGATCGCAGTGAGGAAATCGCCTCTTCAGTGAAGCAGCAGTCCGAGGTCACCGATGAAATTGCCAAGAGTAGCGTCAAGATCGCGGGTGACGGGCGACTGAACGTTGAGGACTATCAGAAGTGTCAGGAGTACCATGAAGAGATCAACCGGCTGTTGAGTTCGCTGGATCAACTCGTGGGGCAGTTCAAACTGGGTTGACCACTGTGTTGGGTATGTACTCCGTAGCCCGATCCCGAGGGTGGTGACAGGGCCCCTCGGGAGACGCCCGTGAATACGTCCATGTAGGGCTCGGCGTG
>JBNJGU010000098.1:0-10447 GCA_051747985.1 Pseudomonadota bacterium
CCATGATGGACGAACAGACCCAATGTCATGCCACGCTTGTGCTTTCTGGCGGCGGCGACATACAGGCGTCCGAGAGAGTGCAACAGACAGGGCTCCGCCGACTGCTCAACTAAGTTCGAATAGCGCTTGTAGACCGGCCGCTCCATGACCTGGTACAACACCATACTGCAACGATCATCAAGCCGGTGCTGGTTGTCAACGATGAGGGCACTGCCCGGCAATGCCTCACCGGAATCGCGCAATTCCTTGGCCAGCAGGCTGTCGATATAACGGGGCCGGCCACAGACCTCGCGAATCTGCGGCACACTGCCATAATCCGTGATCACATCACCCAGTCCGGTACGGGGCATATCACGCATGGCCTGCTCGTCAATCTGCTCTATCTGCTGTTGTCCGGGGCGCAGCAGATAGACCTGGCCATCCAGGTCCAGCATACAGAGTTCAGATTTCATCATTGATCACCAGTGCCTGACCCTGATAGGACAGGACGTATTCATCCCGACGATGCTCCGAAAGGTTGTCCACCCGATTGAAATCAAGGCTGTTACCGTTGGACAAGCCGACCCGTCCGAGGAACAGGCTGTGTGGTTGATAGAAACGGTCTGCTTCCCCACGCAGTCGGCCCAGTTCAGACTGGATTTCATCGGGTCGGACAGCCTTGCGGTATTGCACCGGGTATCGGGTCAGACCGCTTTCTCTAAGACCATTCTCGCGCGCCAGCATGACGAACGACTCGACCTCGTCCACAAACCGGGCATCCTGTTCCATCTGCTGGATGACGCGGGCCTGCTGGGTTTTCTCGCGCTTCAGCATCGCCACCTGTCGCTCGCGCGCTTCCTGGGCGGCCAATGCCTGCGCACCATACCACGCTATGACCGGCAGGGCGATGGCAAACGCCACCACCCATACCAATGGAACCAGTTTGCTTACACGCATAGTCAGTTCCCCTGATTGGTACTTACATGTCCATCAGGTAAACGGCTGTAACGCGCATGACCTGGTCTTCGTCGCGGATCGTTCCATCAGTGGACCCCACAGTACCATAGCCTTGCGCATTGAACTCACCACCGTTGATGGCGCTGTAGGTCGAGGTATTGCCGATGTCGCTGGAGGTCAGCCCGTCACCGTCATCCATATTGATTGAATTCACACCAGTCCATTCGCGATTCGGCTGCTGGTGGTCTGTTGTGCCACTTTCACCAGCGTGGCCGGCCGCAGTGGAATACAGCTGACGGAAGCGACCCTCCATCGCATCGGTCGCACCATCGACCATACTATCGAGCTGACGCGCCAGTTGCGGAGTCAGTCCCCGTATGATCATAGCATTACCAGACCCGTGAGCCGACTCTGCCGGGAACCATGAGAAACAGACCTGCAACTCTTGAGGATTGCCGTTGTTGTCCAGGTACACGTATCGATCCTCCTGACCCTCGGCGCGCCCCGCGGGCATGCGGACACCATGACGGTCCATCAGTTCGTGCAACCGCAATCCAGTAGCTGACGGGGCGAATACCGCGCTTTCCACCGGGTTGAACTCTGAAGCGTACCCTTCACAGATCATATAGAGATTGCTGCGATCAACGGAAATATTGCCATTGACCGGATCATTGGAGTCCGGCAGACCGGTGTCCTCTCCGTCCGAGTACACATAGCCATAATCCAGACCGGCCACCATGTAGGTCGGCTGCGTCTGATCGTCACCGATGACGGTGCCAGTGCGATTGAAGTACTCATTGTAGGCCACTACCCAGCCATCAATGAACTTCTGCTTGATGGTCATGCTTTCGGCGCTGCGCTGGAGGTTCATCCCGATGCTCACGCCACCCACGATCATCCCGATGATGACCAGTACAATCGACATCTCGACCAGGGTAAAACCCGCGGCCGATCGCTTGCTTGTCATACTCATTTCTCATTTCCTCAGTTGATGGGTATCCAGTCATTCAATGGGTGACACAGCCACCCCGCTCACAAAAATCGGATCAGGGTCTTTCCTGTACCCGAATACCAATGGCGGATCATCCGGGGCCGTCCCGTGCCAGATCCTTGCCTTTTATCCTGATCAAACCGGTTTCTGTTCGACACCAGTTCATTGGTTCATCCTGTAATGCGCCGTCACATATGCAATCTGGTCTTCGTTTCTGTTGCTGGCCAGAGTGGTCAGACTGTCGCGATTGTCACGGCCCCAGTTGTCCCCGGTACCAGTATCACGTTGTTCCCGAAATGCACCGGCGACCGCGCTGATCTGACCATCCAGAGTCTGATCCATCATGCGTGCCAGATCCGGCGTCAACCCTTTCAGCACCATGACGTTACCGGAACCGGACGCGGTCTCTGGCGGATTCCACTGGAAACAGATCTGCAGTTCCTGCGGATTGCCATTGCTGTCCAGGTACAGATATCGATCCTCCTGGCCTTCGGCACGGCCTGCCGGCATGCGGATACCCAGGCCATCGAAAATGGCATGCATCGACGTATCATCGCTGTCCCGGTTGCCGGGGTAGGCATCATTGGATGCCCCTTCGCACAACCGATCGGGCACATTCGCCGGATCCAGGGTCGCATAATCATCATCGACCGCATCCAGCAATGCCGCCAGGATGACCGGATCGGAGGCTGCATTCACTATTCCGGTTGGCGTGGCATTACTGTCACCCGGCACCGTACCGGTTATCGCATAATGCTCGTTGTACGCGCTGACCCAGGGATCCACGAATTTCTGCCGGATGGTCTGGTACTCGGCAGTACGCTGCAGACCGGACGAAATGGAGACGGCCCCCATGATCATGCCGACGATCACCAGAACAACGGACAGTTCCACCAGCGAGTAGCCATCGCTGGCGGCCCAGCCGGGAGCCTTTGATCGTCTTCTGTTCTCCAGTCTCATCGTCATCACAGCGTCATCCTGTAGGCCGCCGTCACACTGGCGTTGAGATCCGTGTCGTCGGCGCTGTTCGTGCCCCAGTCCGTGCAGGCTGCCTGAGTGACATCGTCCCCATCCACGCAGCGGAAACGGCCCTGATCAGACTCGACCCTTCCGTCAATCGCACTGTCCAGGGTTCTTGCCAGATCCGGCGTAAGGCCCCGCAGCAGCATGGTGTTGCCGGCGCCCGGTCCATCGGCTACGGGCAGCAGCCACTGGAAACAGACACTGACCTGGCGCTGGTTACCATTGCCGTCCACGTACAGGAACTTGTCTTCCTGATTGAATGCCCGCCCCTCCGGAAGATCAACGCCGGCATCCTCGAAATACAGACGCAGGGTATTGGTCGAGGCATCGGCACCCGGCGCCACGCCGCACAGTTGAGGCACATTTGCCTGACTCACGTCTGGTTCGGAGTCCGCACCCAAATCCCGGAATTCGTCCTGTGTGCCCGTGTCAGTGATGCCCAGGAAATTCACGACGTCGGTCGGGTAG
This sequence comes from Pseudomonadota bacterium, assembly GCA_051747985.1. Lineage (GTDB taxonomy): Bacteria > Pseudomonadota > Gammaproteobacteria > Pseudomonadales > Pseudohongiellaceae > PWQG01. The sequence continues at coordinate 3,419 of JBNJGU010000098.1, forward strand.
GCCGGATCGTCTCCGACGACCACCCCCAATCGGTCATAGTACTGATTATAGGCCTGCTCCCAGGCACCCACGAATCGCTGTTCGATGCGGCGGTATTCGGCGTTACGCTGCAGGTCCCGACCCGCCGAAACAGCACCCAGGATCAGACCGATCACCACCAGCACCAAAGACATCTCCACCAGCGTAAAACCATGCTCCCTCGTCGAACGCGGTCGCCTCAATACGCCTGATATACGCCTGTCCGGTTTCATTGTGGGTTCCGTTCGCCTGATCACTGGGACATCCTGAAATAGGCATCCACCAGCACGATGTCGCCGTTGATATCGTAGAGCTCCGGCCAGTCCTGGCTCGTCTCCGAGCTGTATTCGTCGGTCCAGCGGAATTCTCCCCAGGCCGCGTCGGCATAGCCATCGATGGCTGTATCCAGCTTCCGGGCCAGATCCGTACTCAAGCCCCGGATGACCATCACGTTGACTTCCTGGGTGTCACCGGAGTCCGGGCCAACGAACCAGTCGTTGGCGTCGTTGGCGTCATCAAGGTGCTCAAAGCAGATCTCGACCTGTCGCTGGATGTTATCCGGTGGTGTATACAGGTCAAGGTATTCACGGTCTCTGGCACGACCGGGTGGCACGGAAACGCCGGAATCCGCCATTTCGGACAGCAGATCTTCGCGACATACCGGGTCGTTGGCGGCACCATTGACCTGTCCGGTCGTGGGCGCGGCGTCACCGACGACATAACCATTGAAGTCAAAATACGTGTTATACGACTCGCGCCAGGACAGCACGAAGTCGGAGAGCACCGCGTTGTAGGACGCGGTACGCTGGAGATTGGCGGACACGGTCGCCATACCCATGATCAGGCCAATGATGACCAGGACCACGGACAACTCGACCAGGCTGAAACCGGCCTGTCGCGATCTGGATGTGACTTCCCTGCTGCTCACGTGCGCACCGTTGTGGAATGCTGTTTTTATTCAGACACGCCCCGCCTGCCCCGCGGCAGGGCGCTCTGCGTCAGTGGCGATACTCTATGGCCGTGTTTGTAAGCCGGTCAACAGAATCCCACCCTCTTGCTTCCACTTTCGTCCGTTTTTTACCCAAAAACTTCCCATCCACGACGATGGTGGTCATTTTATGAACAGTTTTCTGGAGATTTTCAGGGCGACTCGACCTCTTTAGTTCAGGCAACAACATTTATCGTTAGTGCACTTTTTCAGGTTACCATGACACACTTCCGATAGATTTCTGGATCACCATGGCAGAGGATAAGCAGAATTTCGCCCGCTTCGTCCGGGCGCATGCCCCACTGATGGTACTCACCGGGGCCGGCATCAGCACCGATTCCGGCATACCCGCCTACCGCGACCGGGCGGGACAATGGGTACACCGGCAGCCCGTGCAGCACCGGACCTTCCTCACGGATCCGTCAGCCAGACAACGGTACTGGGCACGCAGCCTGGCCGGCTGGCCCACCATCCGCGATGCCCGGCCCAACGCAGCGCATCAACGGCTGGTCGAGCTGGAGCAGACAGGAATGATTACCGGTATCGTGACCCAGAACGTCGATCGTCTACACCAGAAGGCCGGAAGCCTTCGCGCCATCGATCTCCATGGCAGAGCCGACGAGGTGCTCTGCCTGCAATGCAGTCATCGCTGTCAGCGGGATGATTTCCATCACTGGTGTGCCGAACTGAACCCGACGTTCACGGGATTCCGGGCCACCACGGCGCCGGACGGAGACGCGGACCTGGAGCTGGATTTTTCCTCGTTCGAGGTCCCGGACTGCCCTCGCTGCGCGGGAGTGATGAAACCGGATGTGGTCTTTTTCGGTGACAATGTGCCAACGCTCCGGAAAGAGGCAGTCAATCGCATGCTGGATACCAGTAACGGGTTACTGGTCATCGGCTCCTCGCTGATGGTCTATTCGGGTTACCGCCTGTGCCTGCGGGCGCACGAACAGGGCAAGCCGATCACTCTGCTCACCAGGGGAGTGACCCGCGCCGACGGACTGGCATCACTGAAGCTGGAAACCTCCATCGGCGGAGCACTGGAGGCGCTGCGAGAGCAACTGTCCACCCACAAAACAGAAAAGCCCGCAACGCATACACGTCACGGGCTTTCATGAGGGCACCGCCCCGGCGGAGCCGATCAGAACAGCGGTTTACACGTTCTGCTCGGCGAACTCCTGCCTTTCATCGTCGGTGATCTCCTTGATGCTGAGCTTGATGCGGCCACGCGCATCCAGGTCCAGCACCTTCACCAGCACTTCCTCGCCTTCCTGCAGGTACTCGCTGATATCCTCGACGCGTTCCTGTGAGATCTGGGAAATATGTACCAGGCCGTCCTTGCCGGGCAGAATGGTGATGAATGCACCGAAATCGACGATGCGGGCCACTTTCCCCTTGTACAGCTTGCCGATCTCGGCCTCGGCGGTGATCTCCTGGATCATCTCGATGGCCTTGTCACGTGACTCGGCATCTTCACCGTAAATCCGCACATTACCGTCATCATCGATGTCCACGGACGCGCCGCTTTCCTCGGTGATACCGCGGATGGTGGCGCCACCCTTGCCGATAACATCTCGGATCTTGTCCGCATCGACCTTGATCATCGCCATTGATGGCGCGTTCTCGGATACGTTGTCCCGGGATTTCGGCAGTACGGCATTCATTTTCTCAAGAATATGCATGCGCGCCGCATTGGCCTGCTCCAGCGCGATTTCCATGATCTCTTCGTTGATGCCCTGGATCTTGATGTCCATCTGCAGCGCGGTGACGCCATCGGCGGTACCGGCCACCTTGAAGTCCATATCGCCCAGGTGGTCTTCATCACCCAGGATGTCGGTGATCACGGAGAAGCGATCGCCTTCCTTGATCAGCCCCATGGCGATACCCGCCACCGGCGCGGTCAACGGTACACCGGCATCCATCAGGGCCAGCGAGCTGCCACAGACCGTGGCCATGGAACTGGAACCGTTGGACTCGGTGATCTCCGATACCAGACGGATCGCATACGGGAAATCGTCCTCGTTCGGCATCACGGCCTGGATACCACGCTTTGCCAGCTTTCCGTGTCCGATCTCGCGGCGCTTGGGTCCCGACATGAACCCGGTCTCCCCGACACAGTAGGGCGGGAAATTGTAGTGCAGCATGAAGTGCTCTTTGCGTGAGCCCTCCAATGCCTCGATGAACTGAGCGTCGCGCACCGGGCCCAGCGTGGTGACCACCAGGGCCTGAGTCTCGCCGCGCGTGAACAGCGCGGAACCGTGGACCTTGGGCAGGATACCGGTCTCGACCTCGATGGGCCGCACGGTCTTCGTGTCCCGTCCGTCGATGCGGGGCTCGCCGTCCAGAATACGTTCGCGCACCACCTTTTTCTCCAGTGCGCCGAACAGGGACTTCACGTCGCCCTCGGAGACTTCAGACTCTTCGCTGACAAACTGCTCGATGGCTTCATCCTTCAGCTGACCCAGTGCTTCGTAGCGGGCCATCTTGTCGGAAATCTGGTAGGACTCGGCGATGCGTCCAGCGAACGCCTCCGCGATGGCACCCTGCAGGGTCTCGTTGACCGGTTCCGGCTCCCATTCCCAGGGCTCCTTGCCGGCTTCCGCCTTCAGTTCCTCGATGGTGTCGATGGCCACCTGCATGGCGTCGTGCGCGAACAGCACCGCACCCAGCATCTGGTCCTCGGTGAGCTGCTGCGCTTCCGACTCCACCATCAGCACGGCGGATTTCGTGCCCGCCACGACCATATCCAGCAGGGACGTGTCGAGTTGTGTGGCGGTCGGGTTCAGCATGTAACCCTTCTCGGCATCGAAACCGACACGGGCCGCACCGATGGGACCGGCGAACGGAATGCCGGAAATGGCCAGTGCCGCGGAGGCGCCCAGCATGGCGGCGATGTCCGGATCGTTTTCCTTGTCGGCGGAGATGACGGTCAGGATCACCTGAACCTCGTTCATGAAGCCCTTGGGGAACAGAGGGCGGATGGGACGATCGATCAGACGGGAGACCAGGGTCTCTTTCTCCGTCGGGCGCCCTTCACGCTTGAAAAAACCGCCGGGAATCTTGCCGGCGGCGTAGGTCTTTTCCTGATAATTGACGGTCAGCGGGAAGAACGGCGCGCCCGGCTGGGCCTGTCTTTTGCCCACCACCGTGGCCAGCACCCGGGTGTCGCCCATACTGACCATGACGGAACCGGTGGCCTGTCGGGCCACTTTACCGGTTTCCAGCGTGACAGTGTGGTCACCGAACTGGAAGGTTTTCGTTACTGTATTGAACATAGTCTCATCCTGTCTGTGAGGCCCGGGCCTCATTGCGGAGGACATCCTGTCGACCAGCGGCCTCTTGTACTTGCTTGCTTTCTCTTTTCTCTTCTCTACTGTCTCTTCTGTTTACAGTCGCTGGTTCACGTGAACCAACGACAATCCGGGCGACCTCCCTGTCACGCGGACCGGTCGATCAGCGACGCAGACCCAGCTTCTTGATCAGGGCAGCGTAGCGTGAAACATCCTTGCGCTTCAGGTAATCCAGCAGCTTGCGGCGGCTGTTCACCATGCGGATCAGACCACGACGCGAATGGTGGTCCTGGGCGTGCTCCTTGAAGTGTCCCTGCAGGCGGTTGATGTTGGCGGTCAGCAGGGCCACCTGCACCTCGGGAGAACCGGTATCGCCCTCAGCACGTGCGTTTTCCTTTACGATTGCTTCTTTCTCGGTGACTGTCAAAGCCATGTTTCTTCACTCCTCATTGTGGAATATGCATCAATAATGTGACATTCCTGTCCATCCAGCATGACCGCGCATATCTGCAGTCACCTGGTGGCGCACCCCACCGCCACTCCTGTAACATTCACCGAGTGGCGGTGAGGTGCGCTCCTTCTGCCGGCGGCTTTCTCAGCTGCCGGAAATCATACGGCGCGGCGCCACCCGACCGTCGTCGAGTATGGCGCCGATACCGATAAACTGTTCTTCCTCATACAGGCGTACCAGACCGTCCGTGGGAAGATGACGGACAATCACTGGCTGGCCCTGTTTCAGAAACCGGGCGGTGGCTTCAGGCAGCACCACTTCGGGCAATGTGGACACGGCAGCGTCCACTGGCACCAGGCATGCGTCGATGGCCTCGAATCCGCCTTCTTCCTTCAACGCGCCCAGCCGCTCCATGGTAACACAGTCCTCCACCCGGAACGCTCCGGCCATGGTCCGCCGCAGTTCCGCCACATGGGCGCCGCAACCCAGGACCTGACCGATGTCATCGACCAGCGTGCGGACGTAGGTACCCTTGGTGCAGGCCACATCCAGTATCAGGCGATCACCGTCGATTTCCAGCAGGGTCAGCTCGTGAATGGTGATCCGGCGGCGTTTGCGCTCGACTTCCTCACCCGCCCTGGCCAGTTTGTAAAGGGGTACGCCGTTCTGCTTGACGGCCGAATACATCGGCGGCAGTTGCTCCTGGACGCCCCGGAACCCGACCAGCAGGGCCTCGATCCGGTCACGATCGAGAGCCGGCACGTCGCCTTCAGCGATCACATCGCCTTCACGGTCGGCGGTATCCGTGCGCTGTCCAAGCTGCGCGGTCACCTGGTAGCGCTTGTCGGCATCCAGCAGGAACTGGGAAATCTTGGTGGCTTCCCCGAAACACAGCGGCAATACGCCGGTGGCCAGAGGATCCAGACTCCCGGTATGGCCGGCCTTGGAAGCGGCGAACATCCGCTTGGCCTGCTGCAGGCAGCCATTGGAAGTCGGTCCCTGCTCCTTGTCCAGCAACAGGATGCCATTGACATCCCTGCCGCGCTTTCGTTTTCCCGCCAAAACCGGCTACTCCTGGGTTCGATTTCTGTCCGCCGCCACGGCGCTGTCAATCAATGAGGAAAGATGACGTCCCCGGGCGATACTCTCGTCATAGTGAAAACGCAGCCTGGGGGTGGTCCGCAACGTGAGGCGCTTGCCCAGCTGGGAGCGCAGGAAGCCGGCGGCACCGGTCAGTATCTCCAGCGCCTGGCGGTGCTGTTCAGCGCCCTCTGCCTCGATCGACCCGTCCACCGGGGGCACCGGGGGTCCAGACGCTTCTTCCGTATCGGCGGCCGGCCGATGGTCACGCCCGGTGATGGCGTTGTCCAGCGCGGTGATATAGACATCCGCGTAACCCAGGTCACGACTGACGGTCACTCCGGTGACCGAAATCATGCCCAGCCTTGGATCCTTCAGTTCCTGCTGGATCAGTACGGCCAGCTCGCGCTGCAGCTGATCCGCCACCCGTTCCAGACGGGGAGATTGACTACCCATATACTGTTACTCCGACGCCGGGTCGGGCACGCCCCCGATCAAAGGGTGCGTGCCACTTCGGTCGTCTTGTAGACCTCGATCTTGTCACCGGCCTTGACGTCATTGTAGTTCTTGACGCCGATGCCACACTCCATGCCACTGCGGACTTCGCTGGCATCATCCTTGTAGCGGCGCAGGGATTCGAGCTCCCCTTCATAGATGACCACGTTGTCCCGCAATACCCGGATCGGACGGCTGCGATAGACCGTGCCTTCCACCACCATGCAGCCGGCCACCTGACCGAACTTCGGTGAATTGAACACATCCCGCACCTCGGCCACGCCGAGAATCTCCTCGCGCAGTTCCGGCGACAGCATGCCGCCCAGGATCTGGCGTGCATCCTCGATCACATCGTAGATGACGCTGTAATAGCGCATCTCCAGACCTTCGTTCTCGACGATCTCCCGGGCCATCTTGTCGGCACGGACGTTGAAACCGATCAGCATGGCGTTGGAGGTGGCGGCCAGATGCGCATCGGTTTCCGAGATGCCACCGACACCGGAAGCGACCACGTTGACCTCGACCTCATCGGTGCCCAGCTGCTGCAGGGCGGAGTTGATCGCCTCCATGGAGCCACGCACATCAGCCTTGATGACGACGTTCATGACGCTCTTGCCCTCGCCGATGCCGGAGAACATGGCTTCCAGCTTGTTGCTCTGCTGCATGGCGTGCTGCTTGTCCCGGTGCTTCTCGCGACGGAATTC
>JBNJGU010000099.1:0-10434 GCA_051747985.1 Pseudomonadota bacterium
CATTTGTTGTATTACACCATAGAAGCTATCATACGCCGTCCGGTTCCGGAGCGGGTGCAGGCCATGGGGATGCAATTCGGACTGGTCGTCATCACGGGCATCATGGTGTTGGCCATTTACAATGACCTTAACAGGCTATTCTAGCCCGGCTACACGAAATTTTCATGCAGCGCAGTTCCCCGCCAGACGGGCGGGGCTTCAGGAATTACATGACCAGAATTCTAGTCACGACCTGCCTGCTGCTATGCCTGGCATCGGCAGTACAGGCACAGAGCAGTTTCACCATTTCAGACATTCGCATTGACGGCCTGCAGCGGGTTTCGCCCGGCGTGGTCTTCAATCTGCTGCCGGTAGGCATCGGGGATGAGGTGTCTTCCGGTGTCGCGGCACAGATCATCCGCTCGGTGACGGAGTCTCAGTACTTCGAGGAGGTCGAGGTGGCACGCGAGGGTGATGTGTTGATCATCTCGGTGCAGGAGAGACCTTCTGTCAGTGAGATCAACATATCCGGCAACAGCGTGCTGCAGTCCGAAGACATCCGTGAAAACATGGCTTCGGCCGAAATCGTCGAGGGTGGCATATTCACCCGTGCCACCATGGAGGCGATCCGGCAGGGCATTCAGGAGGTCTACTCGTCGCGGGGGCGTTACGGCACGACCGTGGAGATTGATGTCACCGAGCAGCCGAGAAATCGTGTCGCCATCGACCTGCAGATCAATGAAGGCAGTGAAAGCCGGATCAGTGACATCAACGTGATCGGCAATGAGGCTTTCGAGGAGGAAGAGCTGCTGGATCTGTTCGAACTCGGATTGAAGCCCTGGTACAACCCCTTCAGTGGGCGTGACCGGTACTCGAGAGAACAGCTTACCGGTGACCTGGAGCGCCTCGAGTCGCACTACCTGGATAATGGCTACGTCCAGTTCAGTGTGGATTCCACGCCGATCTCCATCACTCCGGATAATGAAGAGATCTACATCACCGTCAACCTGTCGGAAGGGGAGCCCTACACGGTCAATGAAGTCGACCTGGTGGGAGATCTGGTCAATGCCGAATCCCTGCTGCGGGCCTACATGCTGGTGGGATCCGGGCAGACGTTTTCCCAGGCTCTCGTGACAGCCAGTGAAGAGTACATGACCCAGATTCTCGGTAACCTGGGGTATGCCTTTGCCGAGGTCGAGGGTGTGCCCGAAATCAATGAGGAAGACGAGACGGTCGATGTGATTTTCTATGTGGAGCCGGGCAGTCGCACTTACGTCAATCGAGTCAACTTCCGTGGCAATGTTTCCACGGCGGACGATGTGCTGCGCCGCGAAATGCGACAACTGGAGAGCGCGCCGGCATCCAGCCAGCAGATCGAGCTGTCCCGGGTCCGCCTGGAGCGGTTGGGATACTTCAGCACCGTGGAAGTGGACACGGTGGAGGTGCCCGGCACCACCGACCAGGTGGATGTGAATTTCGATGTTGAGGAGCAGAACTTTGGCAGTGTCTCGTTCAGTCTGGGATCGGGCGGGGGCGGCAACTGGTTCGTGTCCACCAATCTGGAGGCGCAGAACTTCCTGGGCACCGGTCGACAGGTCAATATCGGCGTGAATCGTAGTTACTTCCAGAGCAGCGTCCAGTTCTCCTTCGTCGATCCCTATTACACGCCGGACGGGGTCAGTCGTGGCTTCAGTGTCTACTGGCAGAAGCAGGATTCTCCCTTCAATATCGCCAGCTTTTCCACGGAGTCATTCGGAGGCAGTCTGAACTTCAGCTACCCGATCAACGAGGTACAGCAGATCGGCTTTAACATGGGTTACGCTCACACAGAGTTGAGTTCCGGCGGGTTCAGTGTGCAGGAGATCGAGTCCAGCCCTTCCTTTGACCGCTACCCGGGGATCGATGAGTATATTGTGGAACCGGGTAATACCAATCCGTTCGAGGGCCCCATCCGGGAACCGGTCACGGCTCCGGTCAATGAGTTGCCTGAAGACCTGCTGGGACAGGGTGGGGAACCGGGTTTCATCGATCGGTACGGCAGCGAATTCGACAATGTCACGCTGACCACCAACTGGACGCGCAGTACCCTGAACCGCGGCCAGTTCCCCACCCGTGGCAGCTACCAGCAGCTGTCACTGGAAGCGACGGTACCCGGCAGTGACCTGGAGTATTTCAAGACGAATTACTTCGCCCAGTACTACCAGCCCATCTATGGTGATGACTGGGTGTTTCACCTGCGCGGCAACCTCGGCTACGGTGATGGCTACGGGGAAACGGATGACATGCCGTTCTTCGAGAACTTTTTCGCTGGCGGTCTTGCGACCGGCATGGTGCGCGGGTTCGACGAGAACACCCTGGGCCCACGCAGCACCAATCCGAGAGAATATGTCGTGGACAACACCGAATTCGCCCGGGACGAGAATGGAGAGATCATCCTGAGCGAATCCGGGGAACCCGCCGGGTTCGCCCGTGGCGCCCAGGCATTCCAGACCGTGCCGGTCATCGGCCCGGATGGAGAGCCGGTGTACGATGAAGACGGGAATCAGGTGGTCGAACTGGCTGTCAACAGTGTCAACCTGAACCGGCGTACCGATGCCTTTGGTGGCAACCTCATGACGACGGGTAGCATGGAGCTGCTTTTCCCGCTGCCGTTCGTCGAAGATCGCAGTCGGGTACGATCGTCGTTCTTTGTGGATGTCGGTTCTGTATTTTCCACCAACTGTTCCGCGCGACAGACCACTCTGGGCAATTGCAGCGACTTCGATGCCGGAGAGCTGCGATATTCGGCCGGCGTCAGTGTCAGTTACCTGTCTCCGTTCGGCCCACTGACTTTCTATCTTGCCAAGCCGTTCAGCACGGATGAGCGGGATGATACCAAGACCTTTGACTTCACTGTCGGGGCCGGCTTCTGATGCCGGCAATCCGCGATGTTACAGAAAGTTCCATCGGGATACTGAGACCGGCTACGGTCGATGGTAGAATGACTGACTCAGGGGCGACAACGCCCCGCTCGTTCACGTAAGAGGCGGAGTAGACCGTGATCATGATGATGAAGAAAATCGCAATCCTTGCAGTACTATTGACATTTTCACAGGGGCTTCTTGCCCAGCAAAACCACAAGATCGGTGTTGTGAACCTCGAGCAGGCCCTTTTCAACACCGAGGCGGCCCGGCAACTGGAAGCCGACACCAGAGAGGAGTTTACCGAGGACGAGCAGCGTCTGGAGCAGCTCAATGCCGAGCTGCAGGAAATCGTGGAGCGCGCCCAGCGTGACGAGTCGATCCTCAGCGATTCCGAGTTGCGGCGCCTGAATAATGATGCCCAGGACAAGCAGGTGCAGCTCCGGGTCGTCGCTGAACGCCTTCAGGAGGCCTGGGATGAACGCCAGCAACAGTTCGTCAATGGTATGCGGCAGGCATTGGGCCAGGCCATCGAGGAAGTGGTGCAGGAAGGCGATTACGACCTGGTGCTGAATGCGGAACAGGTAGCCTATTTCAACAATGCGTATGACATCACCGCCGAGGTGACGGCCAGACTGAACCAGCTGACGCAGTAACGCCAGTACAGAGCCTGTGAATACAGCAGACAGCGGTTATACACTGGCGGAACTGGCCCGGTTGCTGGATGCCGAGTTGCGGGGTGATCCGGACCTGCTCGTGACCGGCCTCGCCACGCTGAAGGGGGCCGGGGACGGGCAGTTGTCATTTCTGGGCAATCACCGATATATTCAGCAGCTGAAGACCTGCCGCGCGTCCGCTGTCATCATCGATGCCAGGCATGCCGGCGAAGCGCCCTGCGCCTGTCTGGTGGTTGACAATCCCTATCTGACTTATGCCAGGGCATCGCAGCTTTTCGCTCGTGGGCCTGATGTCACGGCAGCAGATGCGCCCGCCATCCACCCGACTGCCATCCTTTCCGGGCAGGTCGAATTCGCTGACGACGTTGAGATAGGACCGAATTGCGTGATCGGGCCCGATGTGCGGCTCGAACAGGGCGTGCGGATAGGAGCTGGTTGCACCATCGGTGCGGGTTGTCATCTCGGTGCCGGTACTCGTCTGTATCCGGCGGTAACGCTATACCATGACGTGCACATCGGGCAGCGCGGCATTGTGCACGGCGGGGCGGTGATCGGTGCTGATGGCTTTGGTTTCGCGTTCGATGGAAGAAAATCAGTAAAGATAGCGCAACTTGGAGGCGTCCGGATCGGCGACGATGCGGAAGTGGGCGCAGGCACCACCATCGACCGGGGAGCACTGGAAGACACAGTGATCGGTAATGGTGTGAAGATCGACAATCAGGTACAGATTGCGCACAACTGCCGGGTGGGTGATGGTTCGGTGATCTGCGGGTGCAGTGCCCTGGCGGGCAGCACGGAATTGGGACAGTATTGTGTGATTGGTGGTGGTGTCGGCATCATCGGACACCTGAAGATAGCAGATCGGGTGACGGTCAGTGCGATGTCGTTCGTCAGCCGGTCCATCACCGCACCGGGAGTATACTCCTCGGGAACGCTGTTACAGGAAACCCGGGAATGGAAGAAGAATTCGCTGCGGCTGCAGCACCTGGACTCATTGAGCAAACGGGTGAAAGAACTGGAACACCAGCTGGCGCAACTCGCCGGCGACGACAGTGATCCGCAATGATAGACAACAAACGGGCGACGGGCCGTCGCCTGAATCCGTGATCAGGACAAGAATATGATGTATATCGAGGAAATAAAGGAGTATCTGCCGCAGCGTTACCCGTTTCTTCTGGTGGACCGGGTGGAAGAGATTGACCTGGGCAAGTCGATCGTTGCCTACAAGAACGTGACGGTCAATGAAGATTTTTTCCAGGGGCACTTCCCGGAGAAACCGATCATGCCCGGCGTTCTGATCATCGAGGCATTGGCCCAGGCCGCCGGTGTGCTGGGATTCAAGAGCCAGGAAAAGAAGCCCAAGGACGGCTATCTTTACTATTTTGTCGGAGCCGATGACGTTCGCCTGAAGCGCCCGGTGGTGCCCGGGGATCAACTGCGCCTGGAGGCAACCATCGTGACCGGCAAGCGCGGCATCTACAAGTTTGCCTGCCGGGCTTCGGTCGACGGTGTTCTGGTGGGTAGCGCGACCATCATGTGTGCCGAGAGGAAGAGTGAAAGTGATTGATTCGCGTGCCATCATCGATCCCACTGCCCGGGTGGCGGACGATGCTTCCGTCGGTCCCTGGAGTGTCATCGGGCCGAATGTGGAGATCGGTTCCGGAACCGAGATCGGCTCACATGTGGTCATCAAGGCCAATACCCGTCTGGGTGCAAACAACCGGGTCTATCAGTTTGCGTCCATCGGGGAAGATCCGGCCGACAAGAAGTTCGAGGGTGAGAACACCTGGCTCGAGATCGGTGATGACAACATCATCCGGGAAGGGTGCACGCTCCATCGCGGGACCGGTGCGGGAGGTGGTCACACCCGTATCGGCAGCAACAACCTGTTCATGGCCTATGTCCATGTAGCGCATGACTGCGTGGTGGGGGATCACACGGTGTTTGCCAACAATGCCGGCATTTCCGGTCATGTGCAGGTGGATGACTGGGTGATTCTGGGTGGATTCGCCGGGGTCAACCAGTTCCTGAAAGTCGGGGCGCACGCCATGATCGGCGGCATGACACATGTGACCAACGACATACCGGCGTATGTGATCGCCAATGGCAATCCGGCCTGCGTCAGGAGTGTCAATACGGTGGGTCTGGAGCGTCGTGGCTTTTCCGGCGACGACATCCGCGCAATCCGCTCAGCGTACAAGCTGGTGTATCGCAGGGGGCTGACAGTGGAAGAAGCCTTGCGTGAACTGGAAGCGCTGGCCGATGATGCGGCCTCTCTCAGGCTCTTCATCGAATCCATACGTCGGTCCACTCGCGGCATCCAGCGCTGAGGCGCGTGGCGGAGATGGTGTAATGACCTTACGGATCGGGCTGGTGGCCGGCGAGTCTTCTGGTGACATGCTGGGGCGTGGCCTGATGGATGCGCTGGTGAAGCGCCACCCGGATGTGGAGTTCTCCGGCATCGGTGGTGCACGGATGCAGGAGGCTGGTTTCACCAGTATCGCCGATATGGACAGACTCTCGGTGATGGGGTTTGTCGAGCCATTGGGGCGGTTGCCCGAACTGCTCGGGATCATGCGGCGTCTGCAACATCATTTCGTGGACTGGCGCGCCGACGTGGTCATCGGTATCGATTCGCCCGGATTCAACCTCCGTCTTGAGAAACGACTCCATGATGCGGGACTCCGCACGGTCCACTACGTCAGCCCCAGTGTCTGGGCCTGGGGCCGCAAACGGGTTCTGAAGATGGTCGATAGCGTGGACCTGGTGCTGGCGCTGTTGCCCTTCGAGACCGATATCTATCGGCAGCATGGTATTCCAGTCGAGTTCGTGGGGCACCCGCTGGCCGACAGCATAGATCCACATCTGGGCAACGACGAGGCAGTCCGTAAAGAACACCGTGCACGGTTTGGCATTCCGACCGGGGCTCCGGTGCTGGCCCTTATGCCGGGCAGCAGACAGGGGGAAGTGGGGCGCCTGGCAATGCCATTCCTGACGGCGTTCCGACGATGTCTGGTATCCCGACCGGACCTGGTGGCGGTCATTCCCTGTGCCACGCCGGCACGACGCCAACAGATCCGGGAAGTGGTTGATGCTCTGTCCAAACATGACGGCACGCTGGCTGAACGTTGCGTTCTGGTCGATGGTCAGTCCCAGGAGGTCATGCTGGCCTCGGATGTCGTGCTGCTGGCCTCGGGCACGGCGACGCTGGAAGCTCTTCTGCTGCGGCGCCCCATGGTGGTAGCCTACAGGCTGGCGCCCTTGACCTGGATGCTCGCGTCGCGGTTGCTCCGTGTACCGTTTGTGTCGCTGCCCAATCTGCTGGCCGGGCGGTGTATCGTTCCGGAGTTGCTGCAGGGTGATGCGACGCCGGAAGCATTGGCACAGGAAATACAGGGTTGGCTGCGCGATCGTGATGCATCCCGCATTGCCTGCGGTCGATTCGATGACCTGCACCGTATGTTGCGTCGCGATGCCGACACCCGCGCCGCCGATGCGGTGACCCGGCTGCTGGGAATCGACTGACCGTGCTCTGCATGCGATTGCCTGGTCATTCCGAGGCCCTCATTGCCGGTGTCGATGAAGCCGGGCGGGGGCCTCTGGCCGGAGGCGTCGTGGCGGCGGCGGTCATTCTCGATGCCGGTTTCAGCGCGTTGACCTTGGATGATTCCAAGAAACTCACTGCATCGCACCGCGAACAGCTTTATGACCAGATCACGGAACAGGCACAATGTTATGCTGTGGGTCGGGCCAGCGTGGAAGAAATCGATCGACTGAACATTCTCCGGGCCAGCCTGCTGGCCATGGAACGTGCACTTGATGGCCTGACGGTGAAGCCGCAACGGATTTACGTGGATGGTATACACAGTCCCGCGGTTGACGGACCGATGGATGCCGTACCGCGGGGCGATGGACGGCTCATTTCCGTTGCGGCCGCCTCCATCATCGCGAAGGTGGAGCGTGACCGGGACATGCTCGCACTGGCTGAGCAGTATCCAGGCTATGGGTTTGCCCGGCACAAAGGCTATCCCACCCGTGCTCACCTTGAAGCGCTTGATCGACTGGGGCCCTGTGCCGTGCACCGCCGGAGTTTCGCTCCGGTAGCCCGCAGACGTCCCGGCCACTGATCACAACAGACCATTGCCACAGGAGGCCCCTCGCATGACACGACCATTTGTACATCTGCGATTGCACAGCGAGTACTCGGTGGTCGATGGCCTGGTCAGAATCCGGCCGTTGATCGATGCCGTCCAGCAGAAGGGCATGGCGGCCGTGGCACTGACCGATCAGACCAATATGTTCGGGTTGATCAAATTCTATACAGCGGCACTGGACGCTGGAATCAAGCCATTGTGTGGTTGCGATGTGCTGTTGGAGGATCCGGACAATCCGGGCCGGCACACGACGATGACGCTACTGGTGCAGAACGGTGATGGTTATCGCAATCTCACCGAATTGATCTCGAGAGCCTATACCGAGAAGATCGGTCACGGGGTGCCTCTGGTGCGTGCCGAGTGGATCGCGGCGGCCACCGATGGGTTGATCGCTCTGTCGGGCGCGCTCGAGGGCGAGATCGGTCGTGCCCTGTCAGCGGGAGACTCCACCGAGGCGGGACGCCGTCTGCGGCGATGGATGGACTGCTTCCCCGGTCGCTTCTACATCGAGGTCCAGCGCTGTGGTCGAGCCGGCGAGGAACAATATCTGCAATCCGCCGTACAGTTGGCCAACGATCATCAGTGTCCCGTCGTGGCGACCAATGATGTACGCTTTCTTGAGGAGCAGGACTTCGAGGCCCACGAGGTGCGTGTCTGCATCCATGAGCGGCGTACGCTGGATGACCCGCGCCGCCCCAGGCATCACACGCCGGGACAGTATCTGCGATCTCCCGAAGAAATGGAGGCGCTGTTCAGCGACCTCCCCGAGGCGCTCGACAATACCGTGGAGATCGCACGTCGCTGCACGCTGGAGTTGTCCCTGGGGAAGCCCTGTCTGCCAAATTATCCGGTGCCGGAAGGCATGAGCACGGAAGAGTTTCTGGCCCGGATTTCGCGTGATGGGCTGGAGGACCGGCTGCGGAACGAGGCCGAGGCGCAGGGGGTGTCGCTGGATGGCGAGTTTACCGATACCTATTATCGTCGGCTGGAGTTCGAACTGGATGTGATCAATCAGATGGGATTCCCGGGGTACTTCCTGATCGTGATGGAATTCATTCAGTGGGCCAAGGACAACGGCATTCCGGTGGGGCCCGGGCGGGGGTCAGGTGCCGGCTCCATTGTGGCCTGGGCGTTGCGCATCACCGATCTGGATCCGTTGAAATACGATCTGCTGTTCGAACGTTTTCTGAATCCGGAGCGGGTGTCGATGCCCGACTTTGACGTGGACTTCTGTATGGACGGTCGTGATCGTGTGATTCAGCACGTGGCCGAATTGTATGGCAAGGACGCGGTATCGCAGATCATCACCTTCGGCACCATGGCGGCCAAGGCGGTGGTCCGCGATGTGGCCCGTGTGCAGGGAAAATCGTACGGACTGGCCGACAAGCTTTCCAAACTGATTCCGTTCGAGCCGGGCATGACGCTGGAAAAGGCGTTGGAGCAGGAGCCACAACTGGGCGAATTCATCAGTGGAGATGATGATGCGCAGGAAATCATGGAGATGGCGCGCAAGCTGGAGGGGATCACACGCAACGTGGGTAAGCATGCCGGTGGCGTGGTGATTGCGCCGACAAAGCTGACCGATTTTTCGCCGCTTTACTGTGATGATGATGGAGAAAGCCTGGTCACACAGTTTGACAAAAATGATGTGGAGACCGCCGGGCTGGTCAAATTCGATTTCCTGGGGCTGCGTACGCTGACGATAATTGACTGGGCGGTCAACATGATCAATGACGCACGCGCCCGCAATGTGATCGATGCCGACAACGAGCTTGATATCAATGCCATTGATCTGCAGGACAGCTCCGTATATGGTTTGTTGCAGCGCGCCGAGACCACGGCTGTTTTTCAACTCGAATCCCGTGGCATGAAAGAACTGATACGCCGACTGTTGCCGAACAGCTTCGAGGATATCATCGCTCTGGTGGCACTGTTCCGTCCCGGTCCTCTGCAGTCCGGCATGGTGGATGATTTCATCAATCGCAAGCATGGCCGGGCACAGGTCAACTATCCTCATCCCGATCTCGAGCCGGTGTTATCGAATACCTATGGCGTGATCCTCTATCAGGAGCAGGTCATGCAGATTGCCCAGGTGCTGGCAAATTACAGTCTGGGTGGCGCCGACATGCTGCGTCGTGCGATGGGCAAGAAAAAGCAGGAGGAAATGGATCGTCAGCGGGAGATTTTCCTGGCTGGAGCGAGGGACCGGGGGCTGGAGCCGGAGCTGGCCGGGTATATTTTTGACCTGATGGAAAAATTTGCCGGTTATGGTTTCAACAAATCGCATTCCGCGGCCTATGCACTGGTCTCCTATCAGACGGCCTGGCTGAAAACCCATTACCCGGCCTATTACATGGCGGCGGTATTGTCGGCGGACATGCAGCAGACCGACAAGGTGGTCACGCTGATCGAGGAATGCCGACAGATGGGGTTGCCCATCGTACCGCCGGACGTGAACATGGGCGCCTATAATTTCACGGTGAATGACCGCGGCGAGATCGTATACGGGTTGGGAGCCATCAAGGGCCTTGGCGAGGGGCCCATCAACAACATCACCGAGGCACGTCGTTCCGGGGGCATGTTCGATTCCCTGCTGGAATTCTGTCAACGGGTCGACCTCCGCACGGTGAACAAGCGTGCCATGGAAGCGTTGGTGCGGGCGGGTGCGCTGGACAGTCTGGCGGAGGGTGATGTCGACCAGAGTCGTGCCATGCTGATGGCGGA
>JBNJGU010000100.1:0-10159 GCA_051747985.1 Pseudomonadota bacterium
GGATGTTGACGCCGTGGTCGACGGACTGGCGGAAAATGTCGGGCCCGATATCGTGTACTGGCAGCAACCGGTGACCGGCATGGGGCGGACCTGATCCCGGAAGTAGTTCAGGGTCGGGCAGCAGGCCATTGCCTTCGGTGGTATGATCACACTGTTTTCCTACCGTGTCGGAGTGTCGGGTAAATGCTGTTGTTGATTGCCGGCGGCCTGTTTCTGGCGCTGATGTTCCTGCCCCAGTTCTGGGTGAAGTTCGTCATGCACCGTCATCATCGTCAGGATCCGTCCATCCCGGGTACCGGTGGTGAGCTGGCGCAGCACCTGATCGATCGATTCGGACTGGAAGGCATCGGCGTGGAACAGACGCAGGAGGGCGGTGATCACTTCGATCCGAACGATCGCATGGTGCGGTTGAGTCCCGGCAATTACAAGGGTCGGTCACTCACCGCGGTGGCGGTGGCGGCCCACGAGGTCGGTCACGCCATCCAGTATCATCGCAATGAACCCATTTTCGAGCTGCGCAAGAAATACATTCCCAAAGCGGTGCTGTTCAACAAGATCGGCGTGGCCATGATGATGTCGATCCCTGTTGCGGGGCTGATTCTGCGTTCACCGGTTGCCATTGGCGTGGTGATTGCCGCCGCCATCCTGTTGCAGGTCATGGGCGCCCTGGCCTATCTGATCATTCTGCCGGAGGAGTGGGATGCCAGTTTCAACAAGGCGCTGCCCATACTGAAGCAGGGCGAATACATTGACCGTCGACAGGAAGGCCCGGTACGGCAGGTGCTGCGGGCGGCCGCTCTGACCTATTTTGCGGCGGCGCTGGCCAACATTTTCAATATCGGGCGCTGGTTGATGGTGCTGCGCCGTTGACGGGATATCAGTCGGGGTTGTCCAGGAAGGCAATGATCCGGGACGTGACCCATTCCCAGGTGCTGTCTCCCAGCGCATTCCTGTCCACGATCACATGCTCCAGTACGTCATCATCGCCAGTGGCGTTGTCGACGCGGTGCAGTTGCCATCGGTCCAGGCCGTTCTCGGTGATGAATTCCTCCAGCCCTTCGCCGGAGACCAGTTCGTCCTCGGGTGAAATCAACAGCAGCGCGGGGATGTCGAGCCGTTCGGGGCGGATCTGCTCCTCCAGCTGTGCCACACCCTCGTACAGGGCTTCGTAAGCAGACACCGGCATGTATTCGTTGGCCTTGTATTCGTCCGGCCCCACGCTGGGAAGAAGGAAGTCGGGCAAAGCGCCCAGGGGGCGCAGCAGCCAGGAGGTCCAGCGCAATGATAATGCAGGCGCCAGGAGCACCATGGCCTCCACGTCAGAGTCCGGGTGGCGGTTGAGGTGATCCACGCTGAGCAGGCCGCCCATCGAGAACCCCAGCAGATAGAGCGGCACGTTCAGTGCATTGGCGCGCTCACTGGCTTCCATGATGGCCTGGTCCATGTTCGATTGCCATGTATCGAAACCGGTCATCACCGCCATTTCCTCGATTCGCTGCTCCGCGGTCAGTGAGGGGCTGTGTCCGGCCAGTGACAGCTGCAGTACATCCATCTGCTCCTCCTGCAACAATCGGCCCAGCCCGGTCATGATGTCCGGTGCCAGATTGAATCCGTGAGTGACCACCACCACCGCCCGGGCATTCTCGGCCGACAACCATGTGAGTTCGGGTGCGCCGTACTCGTTATTTCCGGCATTGGTGGCGGACACGCATCCGTTGAGGGTCAGGACAATCAGAATCCAGGCTGCGTGGCACAGCCGGTATTTGATCGGTCTCATGGCGAGCAGTCCTCTGTCAGGAAGCAATGTAATGCCTCCATCATTTCGCGGTGATCGGGGTTGAAAGTGGTGCGGCGTACCAGCTGTCCGCGGAAATGTTGTCCCTCCTCGAGCAATCGGGCGGGCTCTCCGTAGACGGTTGCCGCGTCATCTTCCCGACATTGTCGGAAGAGCGTCGGATCCGGGCGATATCGAAGGCAGTGGCGGTACCGGCCATCCACACCATAATGTGGGTCATCGGGTGGAAGGGTGATGCCGACGTGAGAGTGGGTGACAACACGCAATTCCGGTGTTGCACTTTCCCTGATCCGCAGTCCCCGGCATTGCAACGGCGGCGTTTCCGCGGTGGCCTCGGCCCGATACCAGATCATGGTACGGCGGGGTGCCGCGACCTGTTCGCAGAAAAAATGCAGTGCGGCCCGCGGATCCACGGTGATGTCATCCGCTGTGCTGACCATGAATACCGGGATCTGTAAGGGTGATATCCGGAATGGGCCCAGTTCCCGCAGCATCAGATAGGCCTCCGCTACCGCGTTGAGCGGAAAAGATTCATACTTGGCGGCGTCCCGGTCTTCCTCCAGGCTGAGCCATGGGCGCACGTGTCTCAACCATGGCGTCAGCCAGTCCAGCGGATTGCCCAGATCCAGCGCGGGAGAGAGAAGGACCAGTCCGGCCAGTCGATCATCGTCACGACGTCGGTCGGCCTGTTCCAGCACCAGGGCAGCCCCCGTCGAGTAGCCGATCAGATACAGGGTATCGACCGTCCGCAGCATGTCGTTGGTGGCATGATCCACCGCGGCCCGTAATTCATTGCGGTCCACGGAGCGCAGGTCACCGGGAACGGTGCCGTGACCCGGTAGCAGAATGTTGCGGATGAGGGCACAGGGATACACGTCTGACAGTGATCCGGCAACGCCTCGCAGTGTGTAGGGAGAATCGCTCAGGCCATGAACGAGCAGTATGCCGGTGGAGTCCCGACCCGGATCACATGCCGGTGACGGGGCATGCTCGCGGGGAGCCCGCATGTCCACTACGTCTTCCAGGGTGTAGCCGGGGCCGAAAGGTGTTTCCTCCCGTTCGAAGTGTGCCTGCCGCAGTGCGGAGCGAATCCGCCCACGGGCCATCTGCTGTTGGCTGGTGAAAGTCTGACCCGCTTCCGGTGCGCTGACGGCATGACCGGAGGGCAGCAGTCGGGCATCGGTACCCGGTCCACAGGCAGTCAGCATCGCAAGCAGCACCATTACCGCGGACCATTGTGTCCGACTGTCCAGATTCCGCCACATTGCTGTATTACCCGATTATCCGCATGACCCACCCGTGTTACCGCCGGTCATGAATCCTGCACGGCGGACCGGGACAGTAAACCAGCAAACGGCATCGCTTGCCAGTGTCAGCTGTTCGATGTCGGAATCGAGCGGCTCAGCAGCTGCCCTCTGGCAGCCCCGCCATGGTTGCCCAGCCCCAGTCTTCGTGCCTGGACGCGTCCAAGAACCCGGTCCCCGGGGTGGAACACGCGCAGCTCCCCTTCAGGAGTTGCCAGGTAGACAGGGAGGTCCGTCTCCGCGGCCAGGGATGTGTCAGTCGCTGAAAAGTACTGTCGGCTCCAGTGGTAGGCTCCATGGGTATGCCAGATCGCCACCAGTCGGGCGCCGCGTGGCAGCCGGATGCTGACGGTGATCTCATCCCGGTGTGCATGACCCGCCGCCACGGTGTAGCCATACCGCGGGGTGCCGTCCACGGACTGCTCGTAGACTCCTCCGAGGTACTCCCGGTCCTCGCGCACCGATTCCGGATTATGACGTCGGGTGGCTTCCACGACGGCCTCCTGGACGGACCGGAATTCGAGAGACTCGGCCGCTGAGATGGTGGGTGTCAGGGCACACAGGAAAACAGTCAACGCAAGGCCTGTTCTGATCATGGTCTGTCTCCGTTTTCGGGTGAGCGGACAGATTCACCCCGAAAGGCCGGCAAAGACCTTTGCAGAAACGGGAAAATGCTTCCGAAGGAAATCCGAAGGTCCGAAGCGGATCAGAATGTGTGGAATACGCCAGAATCTGGTGTAAATGCTCAACTGGCGTGACCATGCGGGAGTGCAGGTGTCTGATATTGCCGGCTTTTGAAGGTGGCATGAGTTCTGCTTTGTCATTGGCACGGGATATGGACCCGGCAGAACCATGTAGCGAAGGATGACGAGAACAATGAACAGGTATGATGAATCCGCTGGAGCTGTGCGGGAAGCTTTTCAGGTGGGGGAGTGGACGGTATGGCCCGCAGCGGGGCAACTGCGCAAGGGCGACCACGTCCTACACGTGGAGCCGAAAGTGATGGGCGTGCTGGAGTGCCTGGCCCGGGCCAACGGGGACGTCGTCAGCAGGGATGAGTTGTTGCGGACGGTCTGGGACGGCGTGGTGGTCAACGAGGAAGTCCTGACCCGGGCGGTTTCGGAGCTACGCACCCTGTTGGGAGATGTGAGCCGGCAACGGAGCTATATCGCCACGGTGCCCAGGAAGGGGTATCGACTGTTGATGCCGGTGTCGGAACCGGACGCGACATCAGCGGCCCATGGCGTTGCCGACAGCTGGTTGCGGGCGATCGGTTGCTGCCTGCATCGATCGGTGACCATGACTGGCTATGGTCTGCTTCTGTTGGTGCTGCTGTCGATTGCCACCCGACAGTTGGACAGTGATCCGCCCGTCGGTGCGAGTCCGGAGGAGCGCGGCCTGACGCTGATCCATGTGGAGCTGGTGCGGCCCGGACAGTTGACGGGCTGGTTGCGGCGCGCGTTCGCCGTGGAATGACCCGGTCGGGTGGCCACTTTGGTGGTTCAATCCCGTCAACGGTTCCGATACCATGTCAGTCCATATAGTCCACTGAGTCTGGCACAGGAGCCTGCCCATGAAGCATGTAGTCATTACCGGAGCCAATCGGGGCATCGGACTGGAGCTGGCGCGCCAGGCTGCCGCCAAAGGCCACGCGGTAACCGCGGCCTGCCGACGTCCCGATGCCGCGGAACACCTGCTGGCGCTGCGTGAATCGCGGCCGGAAGTGGATGTGGTGCCGCTGGAATTGAATGATGCGCACTCGATTGATCGCTTCGTCCATGAACTGGACGGCCGCGGAATCGATGTGTTCATCAACAATGCCGGGATTTACGGTCAGCGCGACGCCATTCTGGGCAAGGTGGATGCCGAGGCATGGCACGAGGCCTTCCATGTCAACACGATCGCCCCGCTGATGCTGACCCAGAAACTGCTGCCTCACCTCCGCAAGGGAGCGGACCGACGGCTGGCCTATCTGAGCTCGAAGATGGGTTCCATTGCGGACAATACCAGCGGCGGCAGTTATGTGTACCGGAGCACCAAGGCGGCGTTGAACCAGGTGGTCAGGAGTCTGGCGGAGGATCTTCGGGCAGATGGCTTCATCGCTCTGGCGCTGCATCCGGGCTGGGTACGGACAGACATGGGTGGACCGAATGGACTGATCGATACTGAAACCAGTGCAAGCGGCCTGTGGTCGGTCATCGAGAATGCCACCGATGAACAGAGTGGACAGTTTCTCAACTACGATGGGTCCAGCATAGGATGGTGACTTGACATCACCCGGCGCGACTTGCATCATTCCCGCCCATGAACATCAACCTGCGTACGTTTTTCTGGTGGTATGCTCCTCAGGGCCGCCAGAACGTTTCACACTGAGAAACCACTGGCTGCCCTCCGACCGGAAGGCGGCCTGCGTTGTGTCTGACAGTTTTTCCTGACTTTCCAGCCTGATCAGTTCGCCTTCCGCCCGGAGGTGGCCCTTGAATTGAAGGGAACTGATCATCATGCCGATTCAACATACCCGATATGACACCACTGGCGGTGTAACGATACAGCGCTCCGAACAACGTATTCCCGTGGATGATGCTGTGGAGGACCTGCTGGTCCGTCTCGATTCGCATCGCGGTGTTCTGCTGAGCTCGTCCTTCGAATATCCGGGGCGCTATACACGCTGGGATATCGGATTTGTCAATCCGCCGATCGCGATCACGGCACTGGGTCGACGGATGCGCATCGAGTCATTGAACCGACGTGGCAGACTGCTGCTGCCCGAGATTCAGCGCTGTCTGCTGGGTTATGACGCGGTGCGGTCACTACAGCCCGGCGATGGCACGCTGGACCTTGCCGTGAATGATCCCGATGAGTCTTTCGCGGAAGAGCAGCGTAGCCGGCAACCGAGTGTGTTTTCGATCCTTCGGGCCATCACGCGACATTTTCACAGTGACCGGGATACCCACCTGGGACTCTACGGTGCGTTCGGCTACGACCTGGCCTTCCAGTTCGAGCCGGTGGCGCTTCACCAGCTTCGCACGGTGACCGATCGCGATCTGGTGTTGTACCTGCCGGACGAACTGCTCGTTGTGGACCATCACAGTGGGCAGGCGCGCAGGCTGCGTTATGAGTTCGTCTGCCGTGACGATCCCCGGGCACGGCAACAGCATCACGCGGATCGGACCACCACGGGTGGTCTGCGGCGTGATGGCGTGGAAGATCCCTACCGGGCGGACAGCGCTGCCGTATCCGGGGCCGATCATGCGCCTGATGAGTACGCGGAGACGGTGCGTCGGGCGCAGCAGCATTTTGCGGATGGGCGCCTGTTCGAGGTGGTGCCCGGACAGGTTTTTCATGAACCCTGTCCCGACAGCCCGGCCCGGGTGTTTCAACGGCTGAAGCAGGCCAATCCCTCGCCGTATGGCGCCCTGATCAACCTCGGGCAACAGGAGTACCTGGTCGCCGCCTCTCCGGAGATGTATGTGCGCGTGCGCGGTGACGAGGTCGAGACCTGTCCGATTTCCGGTACCATTGCCCGGGGCGCGGATGCGCTGGCGGATGAACGCCAGATCCGGGCCCTGCTCAACTCCGGCAAGGACGAGGCGGAGCTGTCCATGTGCACCGATGTCGACCGCAACGACAAGAGCCGGGTCTGTGTGCCGGGCTCCGTCCGGGTCCACGGCCGGCGGCAGATCGAGATGTACTCACGCCTGATCCATACCGTGGACCACGTCAAGGGCACCATGGCGCCGGGGTATGATGCCTTTGATGCCTTTCTCGCGCATACCTGGGCGGTCACGGTCACCGGCGCTCCGAAGGCGGCGGCCATGCAGTTTATCGAAGAGCAAGAGCGCTCTCCGCGCCATTGGTACGGTGGCGCCATCGGCCAGATCGGATTCGATGGCAACATGAATACCGGACTCACCCTGCGCACCATTCGCATCCGCCAGGGTCGCGCCGAAATCCGTGCCGGTGCCACGCTGCTGGCCGATTCCCGTCCGGAAGAAGAGGAGGCGGAGACCCGGCTGAAAGCGTCCGCGTTGCTGTCCGCTGTGCGCGGGCCGATGGGCCCCGCGAAAAATCAGGCGCGGCGCGGGATTGACCCGATGCTGCCCGGTGCCGCGTCCCTGCGGGTGTTGATGGTCGATCACCGTGATTCCTTCGTACATAACCTCGGCAGCCACTTCCGGGAGTGCGGTGTACAACTGCAGACCATGCGACCGGAGATGGCCCGGCGCATGCTGGCCGATGCGCCGACGCCGCCCGATCTGGTGGTGCTCTCGCCCGGTCCGGGTTCTCCGGCGGATTTCGATACACGGTCGACATTGTCCCTGTGTGAACAGGCGGGCATTCCCGTGTTCGGTGTCTGCCTGGGATTGCAGGCCATTGTCGAATATTGCGGTGGCCGACTGGCGCAACTGGATCATCCGGTTCACGGCAGGAGTTCACGCGTGATCCACCGGGGGCAGGGACTGTTCCGTGACCTGCCGTCGGGCATGTCGGTCGGGCGTTACCATTCCCTGCATGCCGTGGATCTGCCCGATTGTCTGGAGGTGATTGCACGGACGGAAGAGGATGGCGTGGTGATGGCGATCAGGCATCGCAGCCTGCCTTTCGATGCCGTGCAGTTTCATCCAGAGTCCATCATGACGATGGAAAGCCGCACGGGACACCGGTTGATCCGCAATGCACTGTCCCGCCTGTTGCGGGATGTCGCTGGCGACAATCAGGTACAATACTCGCCCCGGAGATCCGCGTGAGCGTTCCGGTTCCCTACACACGATCTGACAGGACGTAGCACATGTCTGCCACCGATGCTTCTCAACGGTTTCTTTTCGATGACAGCGATGTCCGCGGCGAGCTGGTCTGTCTGACCGACAGCTATCGCGACGCCGTGGGTAATCATCCGTATCCACCGGCGGTTCGCCGTTTACTGGGCGAGTTCCTTGCGGGTGCCGTGTTGTTGTCCACGACCATCAAGTTTGACGGCCGTCTCGTGCTGCAGGTGCGCGGCAGCGGCGCCCTGTCCCTGATCATGGCGGAATGTACCAGTGATGGCGATATCCGTGGTATCGCCCGGTACGAGGGAGAGCCATTGACGGATACGTTTCGCGGACTGCTTGGAGATGGCAATCTGGCCATCACCATCGAGCCACGCAAGGGCGAGCCGTACCAGGGGATCGTGTCCCTGGATGGCGCATCGCTGGCGGAGTGCCTGATGCGTTACTTCGAACAGTCCGAGCAACTGGGAACCCGTTTCCAGTTTGCGGTGGATGACGAATGCGTGGTGGGGCTGTTGCTACAGCAGCTGCCTGATCGGGGCGGAGCGGAACCGGAGCAGCGCGAGGAAGACTGGCGCCGCATCCACATGCTGGCCGACACACTGGAATCCGCGGAAATGCGCAGTCTGGATAACGAGACCATGCTGCACCGCCTCTACCACGAAGAGGCGCTGCGTGTCTTTCCGCCGGCGCCGGTGCGGTACCGCTGCAGCTGTTCGCGTGACCGCACGGCCACGGCGTTGCTCACGATTGGCCGTGAGGAAGTCGAGAGCATTCTGGCCGAACAACACTCAGTGACCATGACCTGTGAATTCTGTGGCACCGTCTACCGTTTCTCCGAGGACGAAGTGAAGTTGATGCTGCACGAGCCGGATGATCGGCCCGCGCATTGATGTCGAAGGCCGTGCGGGGGTCAACCGTCACGGCCTGGCAGACCGGAACGCCGCGATGACCCGCTCCAGGTCGTCATCGTCGACATCGAGGTGAGTGACCAGTCGCAGGTGTTCGGGTTCGTCCGCGTCCAGCCTCACACTCGATTGCTCCAGTTTCGATTGCAGGCGATCGGCATCGACGCTGCTTCCGTCCAGAAAGACCATGTTGGTGGGTGTACGCTGCACGGGATAGCCGAGCTGTTCCAGTGCATCAGCCAGCTGTCTGGCTCTCTGATGATCTTTGGCCAGGCGCTCCACATGGTGCTCCAGGGCATACAGTCCGGCGGCGGCCAATAACCCCGATTGACGCAGTCCGCCGCCGGTCACCTTGCGCCAGCGCCGCGCCTGTTCGATGAACGGCGCTGAACCCAGCAGCACCGACCCGACCGGGGCTCCCAGCCCCTTGGACAGGCAGATCGACACGGTATCGACCGGCGCCGTCAGCTGCCTGACGGGCACGTCCAGGGCGATGGCGGCATTGAACAGGCGGGCGCCATCCAGATGCAGTGCGAGGTCGTGTTGCCGGGCCAGTGAGCGGGCCGCCTGCATGTATTCCAGGGGGAGCACCTGACCGTGAGTGGTGTTTTCGATGCACAATAGCCGCGTGCGGGCAAAATGGAAATCATCGGGCTTGATCGCGGCTGCCGCCGCGGCCAGGTCCATGCCGCCTTCGGGGCGGGCCGGAACCGGCTGGGGCTGTATGCCTCCCAGTACCGCCGCGCCACCGCCTTCATAGCGGTAGGTATGGGCGTCCTGGGCGGCAATGTATTCATCCCCACGTCCGCAGTGGGTCAGCAGCGCCACCAGATTGGACTGCGTGCCCGATGGCATGAACAGGGCGGCCTGCTTGCCGGTCATGCGGGCCAGCGTGGTTTCCAGTTGGCGTACCGTCGGGTCCTCGCCGTAGACATCATCGCCGACGATGGCCTCCTGCATGGCCCGGCGCATGGCTTCAGTGGGGCGTGTCACCGTGTCACTGCGTAGATCGACCCATTCACGTTGTATACTCATTTCCCTGCCTTGTGTTTCCGATGGTGGATGTTCAGTCACGGACGGAGGACGCGACGTTCACTTTCCAGTACAGACCAGATGAATCCCGCCCCTGCGCTGATTCCGGTTGAATCCCTGGATAGTGGACTTTTCCGGTTGATGTTCCCATCCTGCCATAGTGTCCGCAGCCCGCCAAAAAACCGGAGTTTTTCTGATAAGTGCCATGTGGCATAGAAATCCAGGTGTGTGCCGAAATAGCCCGATTCCGCCTGAAAGGTGGGGCGGTTCGTGCGGGCGTCCTTTTCCGGAACGTCATGGAAATAGCCCTGCAGGGTCCGGTCGGCCCATACCGGGCGCAGACTGACAGTC